>JBFYZD010000104.1:0-4282 GCA_041309685.1 Gemmatimonadales bacterium
TCCTTTTCGAGTCCGCCACCCTCGTCCTCTGGGCGGAGGAGGTGGCGGGAGAAGGAGGGATCGGTGTGGAGGTGGTTCCGGCCCCCCCCGGTGCGAAGGGCCCATGCGGGCTGGCACTCCGGGCCTCCCCTGCCGACCGGATCCGGCTCGAGTCCGTGCTCCGGGAAGAAGGGATCTCCTTCCGCCTCCACAGGTGACCTCCCCACGCCTTCGGCCGGGAAGTCCTCCGGCTATCAGGAGAGGTGGGGAACGCGGTCCCGGACGAGAGGCGGAAAGGGAGCGGGAGGCTCCGGGCCCAGGACCACGGCCGCGGTGAGGATCTCCCTTCCCCTGGCCAGGCCGGCGGCGTCGGCGGCGTGGACCACCCCCAGGAGATCCCCCTCCCGGACCTGGTCCCCGGGTCTCACCGCCAAGGCGAACCCCACCCTGGGATCCAGCGGGTCCTCCATCCGGCGGCGCCCACCCCCGAGCTCCACGACCCCGTACCCCAGGGGAACGGGGAGAACCCCCTGGACCCAACCAGCGGCGGGGGCTGCGGCTTCGCCCCGCTCCGGAGCCCCGGGAATCCTCCCGGGTTCCTCCACCACCCGGGGGTTGCCTCCCTGAGCCTCCACCAGCCGTGCCATCCGCTCCAACCCCCTCCCCTCAGCCAGGGCCTTTCGGGCCTCCCGGGCGCCCCGGTCCGGATCAGGGGCCAACCCCCCCAGAAAGAGCATCTCCCCCACCAGGGTCGTGGAAAGCTCCGCCAGGTCCTCGGGTCCTTCACCCGCCAGGCAGCGGAGAGCCTCCACCGTCTCGAGGCCGTTCCCCACCGCCCGCCCCAGGGGGGCGTCCATGCCGGTGAGAAGGGCGGCCGTCCGGACCCCCCGGCTCTCCCCCATGCGGGTCATCACCGCCGCCAACTCCCTGGCGGAGCCCGGGTCGGGAAGGAACGAACCGGATCCGATCTTCACGTCCAGGACCAGCCCCTGGATCCCCTCCGCCAGCTTCTTGCTCATGATGCTGGCAGCGATGAGAGGGATGGAGGGGACGGTTCCGGTGGCGTCCCGCAGCGCGTAGAGCCGGCGGTCCAGGGGAGCGATCTCCCGGGTCTGGCCCATCATGGCCACCCCCACCGCCTCGAGAACCTCCCGGAACTTCTGGAGGGTCAGCTCGGTCCGGAAGCCCGGGATGGCCTCCAGCTTGTCCAGCGTTCCCGAGGTGTGCCCCAGGCCCCGGCCCGACATCATGGGCACGAAGAGACCCAGCTCCGCGGCCAGGGGAGCCAGGACCAGGGAGGTCTTGTCACCCACCCCGCCCGTGGAGTGCTTGTCCACTCGGGGACCCGGGAGGTGGGAAAGGTCCAGGACCGCGCCGGAGTGGATCATCAGGTCCAAGAGGGTGGCCAGCTCCCCCTCCTGCATCCCCTGGAAATGCACGGCCATGAGGAAGGCCGCCATCTGGTAGTCCGGCACCTCCCCCGCCAGGAACCCCCGGAAGAATGCCTCCAGCTCCCGGGGCGGCACCTCCTCCCCCCGCCTCTTCCGTTCTATGGTCCGGGCGGGGAGCGGGCCCCTCACCGGTTGGCCAGCCTCTTCCGGGCGCCGCTCAGGGCGTCATCCACCCGGCCCTTCACGTCGTCGGCCAGCTCCTCCCAACGATCACCGGTGCCTTTCCGGATCTCCATGGCGGCCTTTCCGATGCGTTTCCGGGTCTTCCGGCCGGCCTCGGGGGCCGTGAGGAAGGCCGCGGTCGCCCCGATGGCCGCTCCCAGGAGGAGCCCTATCACGAAACCTGCCAGCTGATCCTGCCGTCCATCCTTCATGATGTCCTTCCCTCGCGTTCCAGGGGTCTTCGGGAGAAGGGACCCATTCCCACCCGGGCCCTCCCTTTCCGGCGGCCTTCCCTTCCCGGGAGAACCAGGGCCAGGCCTTCCCCACCTGCCGGGACAGGCCGCGCCGGACTCTCTATATTACCCTTTCACCCGACGGTTCCAAACCATGAGAGTACTCGGCATCGATTTCGGAGAGAAGCGGATCGGCCTGGCGTTGAGCGACCCGACCGGAACGCTGGCCTCTCCTTTGGCCACGCTCAAGCGGAGGGCTGGCAAGCGCCCGCCCCTTTCCGCCCTGGAGGAGCTGGCGCGGCACAACGAGGTCGGCGCGGTGGTCGTGGGGCTGCCGCTCACCCTGGACGGTGGGGATTCGGATTGGACGCGGACCGTGCGTGACGTGGCAGAGGCGTTGGCCCTTCGCACCGGGCTCCCTGTTCACCTGGTGGATGAGCGCTTCACGTCAGTCCGGGCGGAGCGGGCCGTGAGGAGCCTGGGCCTTCCCAAGGGGAAGCGGGAGGACAAAGCCCGGATCGACGCGGCCGCTGCGGTGCTGATCCTCCAGGGGTGGCTGGACCGGAACCCCGGGACGACCAGGGAGAAGGAAGGGTGAGGTTGCGGTATCCCTTCGTTCACGCCCTCGTGCTGCTGGGGGGGCTGGGCGCCTGCTCCGGATCCCCACTCCCCTCTTCTGAAGGCAGCCCTCCGGTGGAGGTGACGGTCCCGGCGGGAGCCAGCTTCAGGGAGGTGGTGGATTCTCTGGAGCTTCGGGGATTGGTGAGGCACGGCCGCCTCTTTCGCCTCTATGCCCGCATGCGGAAAGCCGACCGGGAGGTCCGCTCCGGCCAGTACGCCTTTCCCCTGGGATCCTCCTGGTCCAGGATCCTGGAGGATCTCACGGTGGGAAGGGTCCTTACCGAGGCCCTGACCATCCCTGAGGGCTTCACCTTGAAGCAGATGGCGGATCGGATCGGAGCCATCACCCTGGTCCCACCGGACTCCGTCCTGGCAAGACTCACGGAGGACTCCCTGCACGTGAAGTGGGGAGTCCCTGGACCCGGGCTGGAGGGTTTCCTCTTTCCCGACACGTACCGCTTCGCCCGGGGAGCCCCGGTGGAGGACGTGGTCGGAGCCATGACCGCCCGGTACCGGGAGGAGTGGACCGCTGCGAGGATGGCCCGAAGGGATTCCCTGGGCATGACGGAGGCGGAGATCGTGACGCTGGCCTCCATCGTACAGGCCGAGGCACACGTCCAGGCCGAGATGTCCGTGATCGCCTCCGTCTATCACAACCGCCTCTCCCGGGGGATGCTCCTGCAGGCAGACCCCACCGTGCTCTACGCGCTGGGTGGTTCTCGACCCCGCCTCCTCTACGCCGCCATGGACTCCGTGGCGGGACACCCCTACAACACCTACACCCACCCTGGCCTCCCCCCCGGGCCCATCGGTGCCCCGGGGACCGACGCCCTGGATGCCGCCCTGAACCCCGCCGACACCGACTACCTCTACTTCGTGGCCAACTCCGACGGAACCCACGTCTTCTCCCGCACCCTGGCAGAGCACAACCGGGCGGTGGCCCAGGCCCGCCAGGAGCGGGACCGGCTCCGCCGGGAGCAGGCCCAGGGGGGGGCCGGCGAAGGGTCATGACTCCGAACGGGCTCCGGGAGGCGCTCCGCCTCATGGTGATCACCGACCGCCAACTGGCTGATCCCCGCTCCGTGGAGGAAGTGGTGGGGCGGGCGTTGGAAGCGGGCGCGAAGGCCATCCAACTCAGGGACAAGGCGGCCAACCCGAGGGAGATCCTCGCCCAGGCGCGCCTCCTCCGGGAGCTGACGCGCCCCTGGGGGGCTATTCTCCTCCTCAACGACCGGCTCGACATCGCCCTGGCCGCCGGAGCGGATGGGGTCCACCTGGGTCCCGAGGACCTTCCGGTGTCGGCGGTAAGGAGGGTGGCTCCCCCAGGGTTCCTCATCGGACACTCCACGGACCTTCCCGAGGCCGCCCGGGAGGCGGAAAAGGCCGGCGCCGACTACATCGGCTGCGGGGCCGTGTTTCCCACGGGGACGAAGAGGGACGCCGGGGAGGTGATCGGGGTGGAGGGTCTGGCCCGGGTGGCCTCTGCCGTGACGATCCCGGTGCTGGGAATCGGCGGGGTGACGCCTGAGGGCGCCAGGGCCATCGCCCTGCGCAGCCGGGCCGCAGGGGTGGCGGTGGTGGGGGCGGTGATGGCGGCGTCCGACCCCGGGGCGGTGGTTCGGGCCCTCCTGGAGCCCTTCTCCACAGGCTGACCGCGTCCCATCCGGTGGAAAGAGAAAGAGCCCGCCCCCGTCAACAGCCGGGGCGGGCTCTTTCGACAAGCTAGGCTGGCGGCGACGTACTCTCCCACCGGATAAACCAGCAGTACCATCCGCGCTGCGGGGCTTAACGGCCGTGTTCGGGAAGGGAACGGGTGTATCCCCCGCGCTGTGGCCA
>JBFYZD010000105.1:0-28814 GCA_041309685.1 Gemmatimonadales bacterium
GACCATCGACATCGCCCCGGCCGTGGCGGCGTAAGTCCACCGCGTCGACTCCGATCTCTCCGACCTTCGGAGGGGAAACCTGGCGGCCCGGCTGCGGGGAGTCATCCTCTTCGACCAATCCGCGAAGCTGGGGCGGCTCCCCCTGGGCACCGGCAACAAGAGCGAGCGGCTCCTGGGGTACTTCACCTGGCACGCCGATGACGCCCCCCCCATCAACCCCCTGGGGGACCTCTTCAAGACCCAGGTATGGGCTCTGGCCCGACACCTCGGGGTCCCCGAGGTCATCGTCGACAAGCCGGCTTCGGCGGACCTGGTGAGGGGGATCCACGACGAGGACGAGCTGGGGTTCTCCTATCACCTGGCCGACCCCATCCTGCACTGGTTCCTGAGGGGGTTCACCCCCGAAGATCTGGTCGGGAGGGGCTTCGAGGAGGGGCCGGTCCATCGGGTATGGCGCCGGTTGAGCGGCACCCACTGGAAGCGGGAGCTCCCCACCGTCGCGGTCCTTTCCGCCACGGCCATCGGGGAGTTCTACCTCCGCCCGGTGGACTACTGAAGGGGCGGCCGGCGTCTCAGGGCGCCCGGGGGTGGCCGGAGGGAGGGGTCGGGCCCTGGTCATCCGAGGGGAGGGCTCCGGCCCGGTTCCTGACGGCATTCCCGAAGTAGGAGGCGAAGAAGAGCGCCGCGGCGAAGAGGACGATGGAAGCCCCCGAAGGGAGGTTCCAGAGCCAGGATAGCCAGAGCCCCATGAACACCGAGACCAGGGCCGAGGCTACCGAAAGGAGCACCATCCCCCGGACGCTCCGGGCCAGGGTCTGGCCGGTTGCCGCGGGGATGACCAGAAAGGCCGACACCAGAACGATCCCCACCAGCTTCATGGCCGCCACGATGGTCACCGCGAGGATGCTGAGGAGGAGGTAGTTCAGGAAGTCCGCTGGAAGGCCCGCGGCCTTGGCGGCCTCCTCGTCCACCCCGAGGAAGAGGAACTCCTTGAAGAAGAGAGCCAACACGCCCAGGGAGATCCCTGCCAGCCCGAGGAGGAGCCAGAGGTCCTGGGGTGCCACCGAGAGGATGCTCCCGAAGAGATACCCCATGAGGTCCTGCCGGTAGGTCGGGGAGAGGCTGATGAGGGCCACCCCCAGGGCCATTGCGGTCGGGAAGAAGATCCCGATGGCGGTATCCTGGGAGACCTCACCCCGCCGGGTGATGAGCCCGATGACCCAGGCTACCGCGACGGAGAAGACCCCCGCGGAGGCCACGGGTGGGAGCCCTGCCAGGAGCCCCAGGGCGACCCCGCCCAGGGCCGCGTGGGAGATCCCCACCCCGATGAAGGCCATGCGCCGGAGCACCACGAACACCGCCAGCACGGCGCAGGTCGCTCCAAGGACAGAGCCGGTGAGGAGCGCCCTCTGTATGAAACCGTAGGAAAGGAACTCGATCATGGGGCCCCCCCGTGCCCGTGGGGTTCGGCGTGCACGTGGGGTGGGGGGAAGTGGTAGACCTCCGGGATGGCCATGCCCTTCAGGACCTCCTGGGGAGCCCCCTGGGCCCGGACGGTGTGGTCCAGGAGGATCAGGTTCTGGGCGTGCTGGGCGACGTCCTCCACGTCATGGGAGGCACAAAAGAGGGTCAGGCCACGGGCCCTCTGGAGGTCGCAGACACTCCCGTAGAAACGGGCTCGGGCGGCCGGGTCCAAGCCGGCGGTGGGCTCGTCCAGGACCAGGAGGCAGGGATCCCCCACCAGCGCCCGGGCGATGAGAACACGCTGCTGCTGGCCTCCGGAGAGGTCCTCGAACCGCCGCCCCGCCAGATGGGCCATCCCCACCGATTCCAGGCTGGCTCGGGCCAGCCTCTGGTCCTCTTTGCCGGGACGCCGGAAGAGCCCCACGTTGGCGTACCGTCCCATGAGAACCACGTCCAGGACGGAGATGGGGAATCCCTTGGGAAGCCGGATTCCCTGGGGGACGTACCCGATGGGTCGACCCTGCCCCCCGGGGGGTCGCCCGAGGATGGTGATCTGCCCCCGCTGCGGTTTCAGGACGCCCAGGAGGAGCCTGAGAACGGTGGACTTTCCGGCGCCGTTCGGACCGATGAGAGCCACGAAGGACCCGGCGGCAACCTGGAAGGACACCCCCTCAAGGACCCTCCGGTTGCCGAAGGAGAACCAGAGGTCCTCCACCTGGATGGCCTGGGCCCCATCCGGGGCGCAGATCATCGGGGTTCCTTCTGGAGTCCGAGGAGGAACTGCTGCACATTGAAGCGGAGGAGCTGGAAGTAGCCGTCCCGCCCCGGCCACGCGGCTCCCCCCAGGGGGTCGAGCATGCAGGTGGGAATGGAAAGCTCGGTGGCCAGTGCCCTGGCTGCCACCTCCCCGATCTGGGGCTCGATGAACACGCAGTGGATATCCCGCTGGGCGGCGATCTCCATGAGCTCCGCGATCTCACGGCCGGAGGGCTCCGCTCCGGGATGGGCATGGATGACCCCCGCCTCATCGAGCCCATATCGGGCGGCGAAGTAGCTCCATGCCGCGTGCGTCGCGACGAAGGAGCGTCTCACCAGGGGCTCCAGGGAGACCCTGATCTCCGCGTCCAACGCCGTCAAGGAATCAGCCAGCGCCCGGGCATTGGCTTCCACCACCACCTCCGACCCCGGGAGGATCCCGGCGAGGGCATCCCGGAGGGGGGGAAGGAGCCGGTCCCGCACCAGGAGGGGATCCAGCCACACGTGGGGATTCCCCTCCCCTTCATGCCCCCCTCCGGCCAGAAGGGGGATTCCCTCGGAAAGACGGAGGATCGGTGCCTCGCCGCCGGCATCCGCCGGGAGCCGGGCGACCCACTCGTCCAGCCCGCCTCCGATCATGACGAACAGGCTCGCGGCGCTCAGGTCCTGGAGTTGCCGAGGGGTGATGTCGAAGGTGGCCGGAGAGGCTCCGGGGGGGAGGAGGACCTCCACCCGGGCCAGGTCTCCCACGAGGATCCGGGTCAGGTCCCCGATGGGAAAGATGGAGGTCACGATGACCGGGGGGTTCTCCGAGGGGGTCGAAGCCCCCTGCTCCCCGCACCCCGTTCCCCCGAAAAGGAGGATCAGGAGCGGGGGGATCGAAACGAGCCTGGGGCGGAGCATGGGGATGCGGACCTGGGGATAGGGGTGTCCGAATGCGAAATCCCTGGGAGATCGAGGTCGTGCGGCTCGGACCTTCGACAGAGGGCCGACGTCATTGAAGTGTAACCCGGTGATCAAGGGATGGAAAAGCCCGGGGGGTGTCGGGCCCGGGGCCCTCCCTTCCCGGGGGCGGCCCCCTCAGCCCTGGCCCGCGACCAGGCGGCGAAAAGTCTCCAGGAGGGGAAGGGGAGTCAGCTCCCCGTCGATGATTGCCGCGAGCTCTTCCTCGAGTTTCCAGTGGGATTCCAGCTCCGCCAGCTCCAGCTCGAGGAGCCGTTGCTCCGAGGCCTCGTTGGCGGCGATCTCCAGGGCGATCCCTCCGGTCCTGCCCAGCTCTCCGAGGCGTTTCCCCTTCCTTAGCAGGATCCGGCCCAGGGCTTCCGGAGACCCCGCCTCCTGGATCAGGCGGGTGGCGCTGGAGATGGTGCGCTCCGACGCGCCCTCGAAGTGATGGTAGGCCAAGATCCTCCGCAGGGCGTGCTCCGCCTCCCGGCCCTGGAGCTGAAGACCGCCCTCCCGAAAGTCTCCGCATTGCGGGCACCGGTAGGAGAGGACGGGTGCCTCCGCCTCCCCCGTCTGCCGCAGCACCACGTGCTGCCGCCTGCGATAGGGGAGCCGGCGTATGGCCTTTCCACACCCGGCGCATCGGGCGCGCCCCCGCCAGGCATCGTTCCCGAACCGGAGCCACCGGGCCGCATCGGGGATCTTTCCCGGGAGGTGGTCCCAGAGGATCCAGGCGCCGAGGAAGCCCATGGCGCCGGTCGCCATTCCCCCCCAGATCGCGGCGCCGGCTCCAATGGCCCCGGCGGTGGTGAGGGTCTGGTACTTCTTCCGCCGGAGGGCGAGCTCGGTTCCGTACCGCCACCATGCCTGTTCCGCGAGGTTGGCCCGTCCCACCCGGACGATTTCCAACGGATCCCACCGCAGGAGGGCGATGTTCTCGGTCTGGGAGAGGAGCCGGGCATGGTCCCGCACGGTCTTCTCCAACTCCTCCAGCGCTTCCCATCGCTCCTCTATGGGCGCCAGGGACCAGCGCTTGCATGCCTTGCAGACAGCCCAGAGGCGGCCCCGGGAGGGGTCGAACGCCACCCGAAGGCCCAGAGGCATGTGCTCCAGGGTCTCGTTGGCCGGGAAGGGCGTATGGCAGACAGGGCAGCGTGAGTACATGGCGTGTTCCTACACCAGGTACGCCGCACCCTTCCCCCTTCTTCCGGGCGGGAAGGTCCGGGAGGGAGTCGGTCTCTCTTCCATTCCCTTCCTGGATCGGGCCTCTTGTGCCAGGCAGCGGCTCTGGAGATCCTTGGAAATGATCCTCGTCCTGGACAACTACGACTCGTTCACCTGGAACCTCGTGCAGCTCCTGGGGGAGCTGGGGGCCGAGCTACAGGTCCTCCGAAACGACGAGGCCTCCGTGGAGGAGGTCCGGGCCCTGGCCCCGGGGGGGATCGTGGTCTCCCCCGGGCCGGGCACCCCCCGGGAGGCCGGGATCAGCGTGGAGCTGATCCGTACCGTGGGGCCTGCCTGCCCTACCCTGGGGGTTTGCCTCGGCCACCAGGCCATCGGGGAGGCTTTCGGTGGGCGGACCCGGCGGGCGTCCCGGCTGATGCATGGGAAGACGGCGGGGGTCCATCACACCGGAGAGGGGATCTTCCACGGCCTTCCCAACCCATTGACGGTGGCGCGCTATCACTCCCTGGTGACGGACCCGGCCTCCCTTCCCCCGGAGCTGGAGATCACGGCCTGGTCCGATCCCAGGGAATTCGGGGAGGAGATCCAGGGGGTCCGGCACCGGGACCACCCGATCTGGGGGGTCCAGTTCCACCCCGAATCCCTCTTCTCCCAGGGGGGCCGGGTCCTACTGGAGAACTTCCTCGCCCTCTGAGCCCCCGTCGACCTTCCCCCCCAGACTGTTCCAGCCCCGTTCCTTGCTACCCTCTCCCCCCTCTTCTACCTTTATTGGCGTGAAAATTGCATCCATTTTCCCGGTTTCTGGCGCAGGAGCGCGCCGGTGAGCGGCCGCGTCCTGGGCATCGTCCCGGCTCGGCTGGCCTCCACCCGTCTCCCCAACAAGCCCCTCTACCCCATCCTGGGGCGCCCTCTCATCGAGTGGGTCTGGCGGCGGGTGGAGGGGATGAAAATCCTGGACGAGGCGGTGGTAGCGACGGATTCGGAGGCGGTGGCGGAGGTGTGCCGGGCCATGGGAGCGCCGGTGGAGATGACCTCCCCGGACCACCCCTCCGGCACGGACCGGGTGGCCGAGGTGGCTCGCAAGGAACGCTACGGCGGATTCCAGGTCGTGGCGAACATCCAGGGAGACGAGCCGCTCCTGAAGGAAGCCCACCTGGCCGCGGCCATCGACCTGGTCCGGGAAAGGGGGTGGGAGATCGGTACCTGCGCCACCCCCCTCATGGACGAGGAGACCCGGAAGAACCCGTCGGTGGTGAAGGTGGTCCGGGCCCAGTCGGGCCGGGCCCTCTACTTCTCCCGGGCTCCCATCCCGTTCAAGCGGGACGACAAGCCGACCGCGGAGGAGCTGGGCCGGGCGCCCTTCCTCCGCCATATCGGGATCTACGCCTATACCCCTGAGGCCCTGGAGAACTGGGTCGCCCAGTCTCCTTCGCCCCTGGAGGAGCTGGAGAAGCTGGAGCAGCTCCGTCCCCTGGGGTCCGGCGCCCGGATCGGGGTGGCGGTGGTGGGGGCGGCGGACCCGGGGGTGGATACTCCCGCCGACGCCGTGAGAACGGAAGAGCGCCTCCGGGAGCTCATGGGACCCACTTCTCTCAAGGGCGGCGAATGACGGACATGGCCTCGATTCCCACCAAGTACATCTTCGTCACCGGCGGCGTGGTCTCGTCCCTTGGGAAGGGGATCGCCGCCGCGTCCCTGAGCCGCCTCCTCAAGGAGCGGGGGCTGAGGGTGACGCTCCAGAAGTTCGACCCCTACATCAACGTGGATCCCGGGACGCTCTCTCCCTTCCAGCATGGGGAGGTCTTCGTCACCGACGACGGGGCCGAAACCGACCTGGATCTGGGGCACTACGAACGGTTTCTGGATGAATCCCTCAGCCAGGCCAACAACATCACCACGGGGCGGGTCTACCAGAACGTCATCAACAAGGAGCGCCGTGGGGATTTCCTGGGCTCCACCGTCCAGGTGATTCCCCACATCACCGACGAGATCAAGCGGAGCATCCGCCGGCTGGGGCCGGACAACGATGTGGTCATCACCGAGATCGGCGGCACGGTGGGCGACATCGAGAGCCTTCCCTTCCTCGAGGCCATTCGGCAGTTCCGGCAGGAGGTGGGTCCGGGGAACTCCCTGGTCATCCACCTTACCCTGGTCCCCTACATCGCGGCCGCGGGGGAACTCAAGACCAAGCCCACCCAACACTCCGTCCGGGAGCTCATGCAGATCGGGATCCAACCCGACGTCCTCATCTGCCGGACGGAGCGCCCCATGGACGAGGATCTGAGGAGGAAGATCGCCCTCTTCACCAACGTGAACGTGAACGGCGTCGTCCAATCCCTGGACGTGGACACGATCTACGCGGTTCCCCTGGAGCTTCGGCGGCAGAAGCTGGACGACTTCGTGGCGGAGCGCCTGGGACTGCACACGTCGGCCCCGGACCTCGCCGAGTGGCGGGGGATGGTGGAGCGGATCCGCTCTCCGGCGGGAGGCCCGGTTCGCATCGCGGTGGTCGGGAAGTACACGGAGCTGGTGGACTCCTACAAGTCCATCCAACAGGCCCTCATCCATGGCGGCATCGCCAATGACCTGGGGGTGGAGATCGAGTGGATCTCCAGCGAGCGGTACGAGCGGGGAGAGTCCCTGGCCGAGCTCGAAAGCCACGATGGGATTCTGGTTCCCGGCGGATTCGGGCCCAGGGGGGTGGAGGGGATGCTGGAGGCCATCCGTTGGGCCAGGGAAGGAGGGGTACCCTTCTTCGGGATCTGCCTGGGCCTCCAGTGCGCCGTCATCGAGTTCTCCCGGAACGTGGCGGGGCTGGAGTACTCCCACTCCTTCGAGTTCGCCTCCGACTCCCCCCACCCCGTGATCTGCCTCATGGACTCGCAGCTCCAGGTGACCACCAAGGGAGGCACCATGCGCCTGGGGGCCTACCCGGCCCGCCTCGTTCCGGGATCCAGGGTGGCGGAGATCTACGGGACCGGGGAGATCAGCGAGCGGCACCGCCACCGCTACGAGTTCAACAATGCCTACCGGGCCCCCCTTGAGGCGAACGGCATGGCGTTCAGCGGCGTCTCCCCCGACGGCCAACTGGTGGAGATGATCGAGCTTCCCGGCCACCCCTGGTTCGTGGGGTGCCAGTTCCATCCCGAGCTGAAGAGCCGCCCCACCCGGCCCCACCCCCTCTTTGCCTCCTTCGTGCGGGCCGCGGCCCGGCGAGGGGGACACCTGGACGACCGTTCCCCGGGGGCCGGTGCCCCCTCCCTGGGCTGAGGAGACACCCTTGTTCGAGCGGTTCACCCTCATGGCGGGTCCCTGCGTCCTGGAGGACGACGCCCTGAACCTGGAGGTGGCGGTGGCCCTGGCCCGCATGTCCCGGGAGCTGGGCCTTCCCGTCATCTTCAAGGCTTCCTACGACAAGGCGAACCGGTCCAAAGCCGATTCCCAGCGGGGTCCCGGGCTGGACGAGGGGTTGAGGCGACTCGCCCGGGTGAAGGCCGAGACGGGGCTCCCCCTCATCACCGACATCCACGAGCCCTTCCATGCCGCCAGGGCCGGGGAGGTGGTGGATGTGCTCCAGATCCCCGCCTTCCTCTGCCGGCAGACAGACCTCCTGGAAGCGGCGGGGTCCACGGGGAGGCCGGTGAGCATCAAGAAGGGGCAGTGGATGGCCCCGGAGGAGATGGCTCCAGCGGTGGAGAAGGTCCGGCGAGCCGGATCGCCGGAGGTGGTGGTCACGGAGCGCGGGACCTTCTTCGGGTACGGCAATATGGTGGTGGACATGCGCTCCTTCCGGCGGATCCGGGCGGCGGCAGGGGTTCCCGCCATCTTCGACGGAACCCACTCCGTGCAGCGCCCTGGGCTGGCGGCAGGTTCCAGCGGGGGGGACCCGGAGCACATCCCCTCCCTCGTTCTGGCGGCCGTGGCGGCGGGGTGCGACGGTCTCTTCCTGGAGACCCATCCCAGGCCGGCCATGGCACCCTCGGATAGCACGAACATGCTTCCCCTTGACCGATTGGAGGCCCTCCTGAGAAAGGTCCTGGCGGTGAGGGCGGCTGTGGAGGAGGGGCACGGTCATGGGATCTGAACTTTCCGCCTTCCAGGAATCGGCCCGGCGGGTCCGCCTGGTGGTACTGGACGTGGACGGCGTCCTTACCGACAGCGGGGTCTACATGGGAGCCCTCCCCGGCGGGGAGGTTCTCGAGATGAAACGGTTCGACATCCAGGACGGGTTCGGGGTGAAGCTCCTTCAATGGGCCGGAATCCCCGTGGCCGTGGTGTCCGGAAGGGTGTCCCGGGCCACCGAGATTCGCGCCCGGGAGCTGGAAGTGGATGAGCTGCACCAGGACGGGAGGGCGCAGAAGGTGCCGGCCATCCAGGAGATTCTGGATCGCCGGGGGTTGGAGTGGAGCCAGGTGGCCATGCTGGGGGACGATCTCCCGGACCTGGCGGTGCTTCAGCGGGTAGGGCTCCCTGCCGCCGTGGGGAACGCCACGGAGGAGGTACGCAGGATCGCAGCCTGGCAGGGCACCAGGGAAGGGGGACACGGGGCCGTACGTGAGTTCTGCGAAGCCCTGCTCAAGGCCCGGGGGGAGTGGGAGGCGCAGGTGGAGGCCTATGTCCGGGCCCGGGGCGGGTTGGAGCGACCCGAAGGGGAGCCCAACCCATGAACGGAGGCGAGCCCCGGGAGCTGGTACAGGAGGCCCGGCGGGTCCTGGAGGTGGAGGGTCGGGCGGTCCAGGCCCTGGCGGGGCGGATCGGCCCCGAGTTCATCAGGGCCGTGGAGCTGTTGGCGGGCGCCCAGGGACGGGTGATCGTGTCGGGGATCGGAAAGAGCGGGATCATCGCCAGGAAGATCGCCGCGACCCTGACCTCCACGGGGACCCCGGCCACCTTCCTGCACCCGGTGGAAGGCCTCCACGGGGACATGGGGATCGTGGGACGCCAGGATGTGGCGATCCTCATCTCCAAGAGCGGGGACACCTCCGAGCTGACCGGGCTGATCGATTACATGGTGCGAATCGGCGTACCCATCATCGCCCTCACGGGCGTGACCGCCTCTTCTCTGGGCCGGGTCGCTGCCATCACCCTGGATTGCTCCGTGGAGGAGGAGGCGTGTCCCATGGACCTGACCCCCACCACCTCCACCACCGCCGCCCTGGCCATGGGGGATGCCCTGGCGGTGGTGCTCCTTCAACGGAAAGGATTCCGCCCGGAGGATTTCGCCCGCCTGCACCCCGGGGGGTCCCTGGGGAGGAAGCTCACCCTCCGGGTGGAGGAGGTCATGGTGGGGGATGAGTATCCCTGGCTGGGGGAGGATGCCGTGGTGAAGGACTGCATCGTACCTCTCGCCGAGATGCGGGGTACTGTCCCCATTGTGGACAGGGAGGACCGGGTGGTTGGAGTGGTGACGGCGGGTGATCTGACCCGTCTCATCGAGAGGGAGGAGGGGTTCCTGGGAGTCTCCGTCGGGGAGGTGATGACCCGCAATCCGAAGATCGCCCACATGGGAGAGCTGGCCTCCGCGGCGGTCCATCGGATGGAGAAGCACGGCATCATGGCCCTCCCGGTGGTGGACGCCCAGGACCGCCTTCGGGGGATCGTCCACCTCCACGATCTCATGAGGTCAGGGGCCATATGACGATGGGGATGATGATGGTAGATGGCGTGACAGGTCGAGAGGGACAGGGGGATTCCCGCCCGGCCTCCCGCCCTGGATCCAGGGGCCGGAGGCGGGGGGGGCCTCGGTGGGGAATGGCTCCAGGGGCCGTTGCCCTCGTGGCTTCCATGCTTCTGGGTGCTTGTGGAGAGGATGTGCCCACCCCGGTGGGGTCCCCCGAGCTTCTGGAGAGCGGTGCGAACCAGGTCATGACGGGGATGGAGCTGGTCATCACCCTGAACGGGGTCAGGGAAGGGGTGGTGAGGGCCGACACGGCCTTCAACTTTGCCGACTCCACCGTGTCCATCCTCAGGAACCCCACCCTGGAGCTCTTCACGGAATCCGGGGCGGCCCGGGCCCGGGTCACCGCGGAGCGGGGCCGGTATGACATGACCACCAAGGCGCTCACGGCGCTGGGGAAGGTGATCCTCCTGGTCATGGATGGGAACCGGCGCGTGGAATCGGCGGAGCTTCACTACCGGCCGGAGGAGAACCGGATCTGGAGTGACTCCATGACCGTCATGTACGATGGGGGGATGGAGAGCCGGGGAATGGGATTCTCCTCCGACCTGGACTTCCAGCACATGCGGGTCGGGCCCGGGAGCATCCGGGGCAGCGGGGGCGGGGGAGTCCGCTTCTGATGCGCGTTTGCCTGGGCTTCGGCTGGGTGGCCCTGGGGGCTGGCCGGAGGGCGTTCCCTGATCCCGGTACCGGGAGGGTCCGGCGAGCGGGGGCGCTTTCCGGCGCGGCCCTCCTTCTGCTGTGGCTTGCCGCCCTCCCCCCCTTCCTCTCAGGGCAGGAGCGGGGAGACTGTGAGATTCCCAGGCATGAGGGTTGGGAGTCGTTCACCACCAGCACAGGGTACCGGATCATCCATTACCGTTTTCCCACCATCACGTGCGGGGGTGGAGTGCGGATCACGGCGGACAGCGCCGTGGTCTACGAGCAGACCCACTTCACCCAGCTCTTCCGGAACGTGGAGTTCCGGGAGGGTGAGACCCACCTGACGGCGTGGCAGGCCCACTACTTCACCGAGGAGCGCCTGCTCCGGGCATGGGGTAGCCCGGTTCTGACCAGGGAGGACGAGGGATCGGTGATCCGGGGGGATACCATGGAGCTTCACCGGGCCGGACCAGGCCGGCCGGGGGATCAGCTCACCGTGACGGGGCGCAGGCCATCCGCCACCCTCTATCCCGCCTATCGCCCCTCGGCCGATGACTCCACCTCCCGGCCCCCGGCGGACACCCTGGACGTCTCGCCGGACTCGGCGGTGGCGCTCCCGGACAGCGCTCTTTCGCCCCCACCTGCGGAACCGGCACCGCGGACGCCGTACGAGATCGAGGCCCGGCGGATCTTCCTGGAGGGGGACGGTTACTTCCTGGCCACCGGGGCCGTGACGATCCGACGGGACTCGCTGAACGCCCGGGCCGATTCCGTGGAGTACGAGGAGGGGTTGGGGGCCCTTCTCCTGGATGGTGAGGCCTGGGTGAAGACGTCCAGCACGGAGCTCACCGCCCGGTCCATCCAGCTGGAGATCCCCCAGGACGAGATACGGGAGGCGCTGGCCAGGGAGGAGGCCGTGCTGGTTGGGGAGAACCTCCGTCTCCTGGCTCCGGTGATCCGGCTCTATTTCGCCGAAGGGGCGCTGCAGCGCCTCGTCGCGGTGGGGGATCCGGCGCTGGACTCCCTCTCCGAGGATGAACTGCTCCAGCGGCCTCCCCACCCTCAAGCCCAGGCCCTGGGATTGGGTCGCTTCCCCCTTCGTCCCTATGCGGTGGCCGAGGAATACCTCCTGACGGCTGATTCCATCGAGGTTGCGCTCCCCGGGGACATCCTGGAGGAGCTCTGGGCCGTGGGCGAGGCCCGGGGGGAATCCATGGCGCGGGACTCCCTGTTCACCGCCGCCGCCCCGGCCCTCTTTCAGCGGGACTGGATGGAGGGAGACACCATCATCGCCGCCTTCGCTCCGGTCCCCGACTCGCTGCCGGTGTCGGAGGAGGAGGCTGCTCCCCCTCCGCCGGTTCGCCGGCCGGACCCGGACTCGACGAGGGTGCCGCCGGACCGGGACCCCCTTACGGAGGGGGCCGGCGGATCCGGGGGGGACTCCTCCGACTCCTCCTATCGATTGGAGCGATTGATGGCCCGGGGGAGTGCGAAGAGCTTCTACCGGATGGAAGCCACCGACTCGGCCGCTGTGGCCGAGGGGAAACCGGCCCTTCACTATGTGGTGGGGGAGGAGATCACGATCTTCATGGTGGAAGGAGAGGTGGACCGCATGGAGGTGAAGGGGAAGACGGAGGGAATCCACCTGGAGCCGGTACCGGAGGGGCAGAGGGGTGGGGGAGGCCAGCTTCCCGCCTCGGTGAGCCCGGATGGGTCGGGGGTACCCCGGGACAGGGCGGCGCTCCGACCCCGGGTTGGGGGAGGGGAACCTTGAGGACGGGTGCGGAGCTGGTGGGGTTCCTTTCCAGCCTGGAGAGCCACGACTTCTCCCTGGCCCTGGCCCTGCGGGAGCTGCTTCGCCGGGTTGACCAGGGAGGGCGGGTGGAGCGGGGGGCCTGGGTGGCCTCGGTCCGGGAAGCCTGCCGGGCGGACGGGGTCTGGCGCAGTGGCTCAGACGACCTCTGGGGGGAGGAAGAGGCCCTGGCCCAGTACCTCCGGGAACAGGTGATCGGCCGCCTGGAGGAGGCGGGGATCGCCCGCCGGGAGCCGGGGCCGGAGGCCTGGGAGGCGCTGGGGTTCGTGCCGGAGCTCTGGCACGTCCTCTCCGCTGAAAGGGAGGCGGTCCTGGAGGACATGGAGCGCGCCATCGAGCTCCTCCGGGCCAACCGCGCCCTCTCTCGGGAGCACCCCGCCGCAGCGCTGAATGGGAGCCGCCTCCACGCCCAGAACCTCACCAAGATCTACCGAAAGCGGAAGGTGGTGAACGAGGTCGGCATCTCCGTCAGCCAGGGGGAGATCGTGGGTCTCCTGGGACCCAATGGGGCCGGAAAGACCACGACCTTCTACATGATCGTGGGCCTCATCCCCCCCAACGAGGGCAGGGTCTACCTGAACGACCAGGACCTCACTGCGGTTCCGATGTTCCGGCGGGCCCGTCTGGGCGTGGGTTATCTGGCCCAGGAGCCCTCCGTGTTCAGGAAGCTCACGGTAGAGGAGAATGTCCTGGCCATCCTGGAGACCCTGGATCTCCCCAAGGCCGAACGCAAGGCGCGCCTGGAGGAGCTACTCCGGGAGCTCTCCATCTCCCACCTGCGCAGCAACAAGGCCTATTCCCTCTCGGGAGGGGAACGGCGGCGTCTGGAGATCACGAGGGCCCTGGTGCAGCGCCCGAAGTTCATGCTTCTGGACGAGCCTTTTGCCGGGATCGATCCCATCGCGGTGAACGATATCCAACAGATCGTCCACGGGCTTAAACACCGGGGCATCGGCGCCATCATCTCCGACCACAACGTGGAACAGACGCTGGAGATCGTCGACCGGGCCTACATCATGTACGAGGGCCGGATCCGGGTGAGCGGGACGGTTTCGGAGCTGGTCTGGAACGACGAGGTGGCGGAGATCTACTTCGGGCCCACCCTCACGGCCAGAATGAGGACCCGGTACCCGAAACCCCCCGTGCCGGCATGACCGGATTCAACACGCGCCTGATCCAGAGCGTACAGCTCCGGCAGGAGATGAAGATCAACCCACGTCTGTATCAGGCGATGGAGCTGCTCTACATGCCCCTGCTGGACCTCCAACAGCACCTCAAACAGGAGTTGGAGGAGAACCCCTTCCTGGAGCTGACGGAGGTGGACGTCCAGGAGGAGGTGCAACTGGAGGAGGAGGGGAAGGACGATCCGGTGGAGGAGATCGACTGGGAGGAGATCCTCCTGGACGGCTTCGACGCGGGGGGGCGGTCCCAGCAATACGAGCAGAAGGAGTATTTCCAACCCACGGCGACGGAGGCCCCCGGGCTCCAGGATTACCTCATGGAGCAGCTCCACTTCCAGGAGGTCAACGAGCGACAGATCCGCCTGGGGGAGGAGTTCATCGGCAACGTGAACGACGACGGGTCCCTCTCCTGCACCCTGGAGGACGTCCTTCTGGGGGTGAACGATTGGTTGGACGAGGTGCGGGAGGTGGCCCGGGAGCGGATGATGGCGCGGGAGGAGGAGGACGGGGAATCCTCTCCTGCGGAGCTCGACAAGACGTTGGCGGAGGTGGAGGAGATTCTTCGTCCCTACGAGATGTGGGAAGCGGAGGAGATGCTGGCGAGGATCCAGGGGTTTGATCCTCCCGGGGTGGCGGCCCGGGACCTCCGGGAGTCGATTCTGATCCAGCTCCGGAGAAAAGGTCTGGGGGACTCGCTCTCCGCGGCCCTGGTGACGGAGCATTTCACCGACCTCATCAACCATCGCTGGGCCGACATCGCCAGGACCCGGGGCGTCACGGCCCTGGAGGTGCAGGACGCGGCCGACGAGATTGCGAAGCTGGATCCCAAGCCTGGACTCCGGTACTCCGCCGACCCGGAAAGGTATGTCATCCCCGACCTGATCGTGGAGAAGATCGACGGGGAGTACCTGGTGTTCGCAAACGACAACAACCTACCCCGTCTGCGTCTTTCCCGGGCCTATCGGGAGGTCGCCCGGGACAAGAACAAGTTCAAGGGGGAGAACAAGGATTTCATCTCATCGAGGCTGAACTCCGCCAACTGGATGATCCAGGCCATCGAGCAGCGCCGGCAGACCATGCTGAAGGTCATGGGTTTCATCGTGGACCGGCAACGGGCCTTCTTCGAGAGGGGGGTCCAGCACCTGAGGCCCCTTACCCTGAGGGAGGTGGCGGAGCACATCGAGATGCACGAATCCACCGTGTCCCGCGTCACCAACGAGAAGTTCGTTCAAACTCCCCGGGGGGTCTTCCCCCTGAAGTACTTCTTCTCCTCCGGGCTTTCCACCACCAGCGGGGAGGACATCTCGGCCCGGGGGGTCAAGGCGAAGATCCAGAGTCTGGTGGACGACGAGAACCTCAAGCGCCCGCTCACCGACCAGGCCATCGTAAGCCTCCTGAAGACCGATGGCGTGAACATCGCTCGCCGGACCGTGGCCAAGTACCGCGATCAGCTTGGGATCCTCCCCGCCCGGATGAGAAAGCGGGTCTGATCCCCATGCTCTTCCCAGGGAGATGAAGGGAGCCATGAACCCCCAGGAGGCAGCCCGCTCACTCGGCCCCGGCATACGGCGGGATTTCGCTCTCGTGGTCCCGGCCTACAACGAGGCACCGATGGTGCCGGAGCTGGTGGGCGCCCTGAGGAAGGCCTTCCAGGAGTACGGGCTGGAGGGAGAGGTCCTGGTGGTGGACGACGGTTCCACCGACGGCACCGGGGCGCTGGTGGAAAGAGAAGGGGAGGGGTGGGCCGACCTACGGGTCCTCCGGCATCGGGCGAACATGGGGAAGACCGAGGCCATCCTTACCGCCGCCGCAGCCACGGACCGGACCTATCTGGTCCTCTTCGACGCCGATCTCCAGCACCTTCCGGAGGAGATCCCCCGATTCCTGGCCAAGCTCCAGGAGGGGTGGGACATGGTGACGGGAAGAAAAGTGGGGAGCTACGAAAAAGCGGGAGTGTCCCGCCTCTACAACTGGATGAGCCGCCGGATTTTCAAGGTCCCCGTTACGGATCTCAACTCGATGAAGGCGTTCCGGCGGGAGATCGTCCAGGAGATCCCCCTCCGCCACGACTGGCACCGCTTCTTCGTGGTCCTGGCGCATACCCGGGGGTATTCGGTCTCGGAGATCGACATCCAGCTCCACCCCAGGCGGGCGGGGGCGTCCAAGTACTCCGGACGGTTCCGGATCGTCGTGGGCCTCATGGATCTCCTCTCGGTCTGGTTCCTCCTTCTCTTCTCCCGGAAGCCGCTCCTGCTCTTCGGGTTCAGCGGCTTCGTCCTGATCCTCCTGGGCCTGGCCGTCGGGGCGGTGGCCTTCTACCTCCGCTTCGTGGAGGGGGTGGGGTTCCGCCCTCTGCTCTACCTGGTCATCCTCATGGAGACGGTGGGTTTCGTGCTGCTGGGCGTGGGGTTGATGGCCGAGATGGTGGCCCAGCTCCATCATGAGGTGGACACCCTTCGACGCCGACTCGAGTAGGAGCCTCCATGTCCGAGACCGCCATGGGCCCCTCCCGCCCCAGGGTGTTGGTGGTGGTGGGCACCCGCCCGGAGGCCATCAAGATGGCTCCGGTCCTGGAAGCCTTGCGGCGCCGGGAAGCGACCCTGGAGACCCGCCTGGCCCTCACCGGGCAGCACACGCACATGGTGGACCAGGTGCTCGAGGCCTTTGCCCTCGTCCCGGACCATGACCTGGGGATCATGAGGGAAGGCCAGAGCCTGTACGATGTGGCCCACGCCTGCCTGGACGGCCTAAGGGAGGTGGTCCGGGGCTTCCGGCCCGCCATGGTCCTGGCCCAGGGGGACACGGCCACGGTCTTCTTCGCTGCCCTCACCGCGTTTTTCGAGGGCTCCCTGGTGGGACACGTGGAGGCGGGGCTGAGAAGCGGGAACAAGTGGGCCCCCTATCCGGAGGAGATGTTCCGGCGTCTTTCCGACGTTCTGGCGGACCTCTACTTCGCCCCAACCCCGCGGGCGCGGGAAAACCTCCTCAGGGAGGGGGTCCCCCGGGAGCAGGTCTTCCTGACCGGGAACACGGTGGTGGACGCCCTCATCACCACCGCCCATCTGAACCGGAGCCCCCGCAACCCGATCCTCAAGGCGGTGGTGGAGAGAGGGCGTCCCCTGGTCCTTCTCACGGCCCACCGCCGGGAGTCCTTCGGCGAGCCCCTCCGGGAGGTCTTCGCCGCGGTCCGGGAGCTGGCGGACCTCCATCCCGAGGTGGAGTTCGTCTATCCCGTGCACCCGAATCCCCAGGTGGAGGGCCCGGCCCGGGAGGCTTTTACCGGCCATCCCCGGGTGCACCTTACGGAGCCCCTGGACTACCTGGACCTGGTGTCGGCCCTGGAGCGGGCCACTCTGGTCCTCACCGATTCGGGAGGGATCCAGGAGGAGGCTCCCACCTTCGGGGCCCCGGTGTTGGTTCTCCGGGACGTCACGGAGCGCCCGGAAGGGGTGGAGGCGGGGGTGGCCCGCCTGGTGGGGACGCGCCGGGACCAGATCGTGAGGGAGGCCCGGATGTTCCTGGAGGCCGTGTCCCTGGAGGGGGTGACCACCCCTCCCCGGAACCCCTACGGGGACGGGAAGGCGGGGGAGCGCATCGCCGACATCGTGCAGTCCACCCTCCTGGGCTCGCCCCGGGAGACCCAGGACTGGTCGGGGACGTGAGGATCCTCTTCCATTGTGTCTACTTTCCCCCGGAGGTAGGGGGGCTCGAGAGCCACGTGTACTATCTCGCTCGGGCCCTGGTGAAGCTCGGCCACGAGGTCGAGGTGGTGACCTCCCTCTCCCTACCCGGGCTCCCCCGGGAGGAGGAGATGGAAGGGATCCGGGTGCACCGGTCCTGGTTCCCCGCCCGGAACTCCCTCGGATGGGCGGTCCACGCCCTGGGATCGGTCCCCCTTACCCGGAGGCTGGCCCGGGGCGCGGAGGTGATCCATGCCCAGGCCTTTCCCTCGGTGGTCCCGGGCGTGGCTGGCCGCCAGCGCTCCGGGGCGCCCCTCGTGGCCACCTTCCACACCTCCCACTTCCTCACACGGGCTCGCCGGCCACTCTGGAGACCGGTTCTGGGAGCCCTGGTCCGGGCTCCGGATCATGCCCTGGCCGCCAGCCGGGAGATCGCCGAGGTGGCGCAGTCCCTGGCTCCGGGGACCCGGGTGGAGGCCCTCGCCAACGGGGTGGAGACGGAGATCTTTCGCCGGGTGGAGCCGGCCCTCCCCCCCGGGGGAGTGCCCCGCATCATCGTGCCCCGGCGGCTCTTCTCCAAGAACGGGGTGGAGTGTTTCGTCCGGGGCTTTCCCCTCATCCTCAGGGAGGTGGAGGCCGAGGCGATCCTCATCGGGGACGGTCCGGAGCGGGAGCGGCTGGAGACCCTGGGCCGGGGGCTGGGGGTGGAGGGTCGGATGCGCTTCCTGGGCAAACGCCCGCACCGGGAGATGCCCGGGCTCCTGAGCTCCGGGGACCTCGCCGTGATTCCCTCCCTCATGGAAGCCACCTCGGTGGCGGCCCTGGAGGCCATGGCGTGCGAGCTGCCGGTGGCCGCTTCCCGGGTGGGGGGCCTCCCGGAGATCGTGGATGAGGAGGTAGGGGGGTTGTTCCAGGCAGGCAGTCCGGAGGACCTGGCCCGGGTTGTGGTGGCGCTCCTCAAGGGCGGTGGCCTGGACCGGATGGGGAGGCGCGCCCGGGAGCGGGTGGTGGCTCACTGGAGCAACGAGCGTCTGGCCCGTCGGCACCTGGAGATCTACGAGGGGCTTCTGGAAAGGAGAGGCTGAGGAGGATGGCGAAGAAGGAGACCCAGGCCCGGACCGGGAAGCCCCCGCGGGAGCCCGGGGGCGACCTGAGCTTCCCGGGATGGCTCCCGGCGGTGCTGTACGCGGCGGTGACCCTCCTCCTCTTCCGGAAGTTCGTCTTCTCCGGGGACATGCTCTTCGGGTCCGACACCCTTTCCCTGGGCTACATGGCCCGGGCCTTCTACGCCCAGAGTCTGAGGGAAGGGGTCTTCCCCCTCTGGAATCCGATCCTCCTGGGGGGGACCCCCTTCCTGGACTCCCTGGCTGGGGGGGATTCCCTCTACCCCACCTCCCTCCTGCTCCTGTTCATGGAGCCCTTTCGGGCGCTGGGATGGAAGCTCGTCCTGCACGTCTTCCTGGCCGGGGTCTTCACCTACGGCTGGATCCGGGCTCTGGGGCGATCGAGGGCCGCTGCCCTCCTGGCCGGCCTGGCCTACCTGTTGGCCCCGTTCATGGTCACCCTGGTGAGGCCGGGGCACGACGGGAAGCTCTTCGTGTCGGCCCTGACGCCCCTCCTTTTCTGGGCCACGGAAAGAGCGCTGGCCCGGGGGGGGCTCAAGGCCTTCGCCGGCATGGCCCTGGTCATCGGCCTAGTGATTCTCACCACCCATTTCCAGCAAGCCTATTTCCTCTTCGGGGCCGTCGGGGCTTACGCCCTGGTGCGGGTGCTCCTCCTCCGGAAGGCGGGGGCCACGCCCCTGACGGTGGCGCGGCGCTTCGCCCTCTTTCTGGCCTTCTCCGTTCTGGGGGCCGGTTTGGCGGCCGTCCAACTCCTTCCGGCGGTGCAGTATGTCACCGACTCCTCCCGCCGAACCGCGACCACGACCCGGGCCACCGCGGAGGGCAGTGTGGCCTATTCGTCCTCCTGGTCCCTGCACCCGGAGGAGCTGGTCTCCATGGTGGTCCCGGAGTTCGCGGGGAACGACGCCGGGGGTGGGGATTGGACCACCGACACCTACTGGGGGAGGAACGGATTCAAGGACAACCACGAATATGCCGGGCTGGTGGTCCTTCTCCTGGCGGCGTTGGCCTTCTTCGGCGCCCCTTCCGCCGGGCTGCGGTTGACCTTCCTGGGAATCGGGGCCACGGCCTTGCTCTACGCCCTGGGAACCCATACCCCGGTCTGGCGCCTCTTCTATGAGGTGGTCCCCGGAATCTCCCTCTTCCGGGCGCCCTCCATTGCCAGCTTCCTGTTCGGTTTCTGCGCCATCACCCTCATGGCTTTCGGGGTGGACCTGGTGCTGGGGGGGGGTCTCCCCCGGGCGGAGGGCGCGGGGAGGGGGAGGGAAGGGGAAGCCGGAACCGGACGGTCCTCCTCTTCCTGGCCTCGGCGGCGGGGCTTCTCTTCCTGGGTGCCGTGCTGGCCTCATCCGGGGCTCTCACCTCCCTCTGGGTCCGGTTCCTGTACGAAGGGATCCAGCCCTTCCAGGCGGAGTCGCTGGCCCGGGCTCAGCCCTTCATCGCCCGGGGTTTCCTCCTTGCGACCCTTCTGGCGGGGGGAGTCCTGGGGCTCGTCTGGGCGGTGGGGAGGGGAAGGCTCCCGAGAGTCCTCTGGGTTCTGGGGGTGGGGGTTCTCCTGGTTCTGGACGTGGCCCGGGTGGATGACCGCTTCATTCAGGGCTTCGACTTCCGCCGGTGGGCGGCCGCCGACCCCAACATCCGCTACCTGCAGGAGCGGCTCGCCACGGAGGATCCCTTCCGGGTCCTGGCCATGGGAGGCTCCCAGCCCGGTCAGGACGTCAAGCCGGGAATGTACGGCCTGGAGCTGGCGGGTGGGCACCACCCGAACGATCTGGCCCGCTACCGCGAGCTCATCGGCATGGCGGGGAGCGGAATCCCGGCCAACCTCTTCGAAGCCTCGACGGGTGCGCCCAACTTCCCCCTCCTGGCAATTCTCAACGTCCGTTACGTCATCTGGCCGGTCTACAGCTTCGGGGGGTTTCCCGGGGGCGAGGCGGTCATGGGCACGACCCTGGGGGACGGTCGGCCCTACGAGGCGGTATATGAGATCCCTACCCTGCCCCGGGCCCGGCTGGTGGGCGAGGCGGTGGTGCTCGGGGAGGAAGAGACCGTGGGGTATCTCCTTTCACCGTCCTTCCGGCCGGACGCGGAGGTGGTGCTCAACCAGGATGTGTCCGGGGCCCTGGCGGGGCGGGTAGTGGAGGGGGAGGTGGAGTGGCTGGAGAGGACCCCCAACCGGCTGCGCCTGCGGGTCAGGGCCGACGGGCCGGCGCTCCTGGTGCTTGCGGAGAACTGGTACCCCGCCTGGAAGGCCCGGGTGGGGGACGAGGAGACTCCCGTGCTCAGGGCGAACCATACCCTGAGGGCCGTTCCGGTCCCGGAGGGGGAGCACGAGGTCGTGGTGTACTACGGTGCCGGCCCGGTGAGGAAGGCGCTGGCCGTCACCCTGGTTTCGGCTCTGCTCCTGGGGGTGGTGGGGGGGTGGGGGTACCTGTCGCCCAGGCGGGGTGGCGAGGCCGTGGCGCCATCATGACGTGGGCGGGTCAAGGGTTCGGGAAGCTCCCTGGTTGGGCCACCGTCCCGCTCCAGGTGGCCCTGACGGTAGCGGTGACCTGGTTCCTCCTCCGTGCGGTGGGCTTGAGCTTGGAGGATGTGCGCTCCCTGCAGCTTGGCGGATGGGATCTGCGCTGGGGGCTCCTCCTGCTCTCCTGCGGCCTCCTTCTCGCCGCCTACCTGCTTTCGGCAGGGATGTGGGGGCTCATGGTCAGGGAGCTCGGGGGGGCGGAAGTGGGACTCGTTCCGTCGCTGAGGGTGTTCTTCACGGCGAACCTCGGCCGGTACCTTCCGGGGAAGCTCTGGCAGATCGCCGGGGTAGCGGTCCTGGCCCAGCGGGAGGGCGTGGGCCCTGCCATCGCCACGGCGGCGGCCCTCCTTGGGCAGGCGTTTTCCCTGGCGGGGGCAACCCTGGTGGGCCTTGGAGTGCTCCTAGGGGGCGCGGGAGGGCCGGTGCCGGGTGGGGGATGGGTCGCAGGGGTGGCGTTGGCGCTCCTGGGCTTGACCACCCTCCCCCGGGTCCTCGTGGGCCTGTTGGGGTTCTGGTTCCGCCTGGCCCGGCGAGAGATGCCGGCGGGACTCCGCCCCGGCAGGAGCTTCGGGATCCGCTGGATTGGACTCTACTCGGTGGTGTGGATCCTGCAGGGTGGAGCGTTCTGGGTCCTGGCCCTTGGCATGGGGGCGGAGCTGACCCCCCTCGTGGGCATCCCGGCCTTCTCGGCGGCCTACGTCCTGGGGTACGTTGCCCTCTTTTCGCCAGCGGGGATCGGCGTCCGGGAAGGGTTCCTCGTCCTCTTCCTGGAGCCGGTCCTGGGGCCGGGAGGCGCCGTGGTGGCGGTGGTGGCCCGTCTCTGGAGCACCCTGCTCGAGTTGGCCCCGGCGCTGGTTCTGGCCGGCGGGTATATCAGGAACCCCGGCAAAGGAGATCCTGGCGGTGTCTGAGGAGAAGGTCCTGGTCATCGTTCCAACCTTCAACGAACGGGAGAACCTCCCCCGGATCGTGCCGCTGATCCTGGCCGCCCACCCTGCCGTCGACATCCTGATCGTCGATGACAACTCGCCAGACGGAACCGGGCTTCTGGCCGCCGGGATGGCCCGGGACGACCCCCGTGTCCACGCCCTCCACCGGAACAGGAAGGAGGGGCTCGGGAAGGCCTACATCGCCGGGTTCCGGTGGGGTCTGCAACGGGACTACGGGCTCTTCTTCGAAATGGACGCCGACCTCTCCCATCCCCCGGAGAAGATCCCGTTGATGATCGGGGCTGCCCAGACCCATTCGGTGGTGGTGGGATCCCGGTACGTGGGGCGCCGGGTGAACGTGGTGAATTGGCCCATCACGCGCCTGATCATCAGCGTCTTCGGCAGCTTCTACGCCCGGGTCATCACGGGTCTGCCCATCATGGATGCGACCGGAGGGTTCAACTGCTGGCGCCGGGAGGTGCTCGAGGCTCTGGCCCTGGATCGGATCGAGAGCAACGGATATACCTTCCAGATCGAGCTGAAGCTCCGGGCCTGGCGCAAGGGCTTCGCCCTGGCGGAGATCCCCATCGTGTTCACGGAGCGGGAGACCGGGGATTCCAAGATGTCCAAACGCATCGTGGTCGAGGCGGTCTGGAAGGTCTGGAAGCTGAAGCTCCTGGACCTTTTCGGACGCCTGTGAGCCTGCCCGGCCGCGCCTTCCGCCCACCTCCGAGGGCTGGCTGACCTGCGATGCCCCTGGTCCACTTTCTCTACCGGTGTCCCCGCTGCGGCCACGACCCGCTGGAGGGAGAGGGGGACCAGGCCCGCTGCTCGGCCTGCGGCACCCGCTTTGCCCGGGGAAGGGGGGGAGGGCTCCTCACCGTGGTCGAGGCGGATGGCGGAAGCTGGGAAGTTCCCGTTGCCGCCCTGGGGGCGGCCCTGGATGCCCTGGGTGGGCCGATCCCCCGGGCCCGGGGCCCCCAGGGGCGGCTGGAGTACGCCTCCACGGTGGAGGTCCGAAGGGCCTTCCGGGAGGAGGCGCTTCGCTTCCGGGGGGAGCTTCTGGGCTTCGCCGAGACTCTGGGGAGGGCGTCCCGGGGGGTCCTGCGGATCTCCGGGGATGACCTCTCTCTCTGGCCCGAGCCCCCTCCGGGGACCCCGGAATCCAGATCCGGGGAGGGCTCCGAACCGCTGGACCGTTGGCCCCTCATGGAGCTCGGGGGCGTCCAGACCAGCTCCATCTCCCTTCAGATCGCTCCCAGGGGGGGAGGGTTGGTGCAGTTCCGGTTTCCGGGAGATTCCCCCCGCCGCTGGGAAGATCTCCTGCATCGGGCTCTACGGGAGGCCTACCTCCGGGCGGGCCTGGGGGAGATCGTGGAGTTCCAGCCCAGGATCCGGACCGCATGAAGGGTCCCGTGTGGACCACCGGGCGGATACCCGAACCCGACCCGGCTTGGGAGGGGGGCTTGGCCATCGGCCCCGCAGGGAGGCTCCGGTGACGTGGTACCGCTTCTTCCAGATGCTGGCCACGCCCTTCGTGCATGCGGTGGCGAGGGTGGAGGTGCTGGGGCGGGAGAACGTCCCCCGAGAGGGTCCCTTCATCCTGGTGGCCAACCATCAAGGCATCCTGGACCCCCTCGTGGTCCAGGCCCTCTGCCCCAGGCCCCTCCACACCCTCACCAAGAGCACCCAGTTCTCCGGGAAGATAATGAGGTGGATACTGCCAAGGGTAAATGCAATACCCACAAGGCGTTATCGTATCGACCCTCAGGTAGTACGTACGGCCCTTCGCGTCCTGTCCCGAGGAGGCGCGGTGGGAGTGTACCCGGAGGGGGAGCGCTCCTGGGACGGGGCCCTCCAACCCTTTCGGAGGGGTACGATGCGGGTCATCCTGAAGGCAGGGGTCCCGGTGATCCCCTGCGGGGTGGCCGGCACCTACGACGTGTGGCCGAGGTGGAGCCGGACGCTCAGGCGGCAGAGGGTGCGGGTGGAGTTCGGAGAAGCTCTCGCCTGGCCGGCCATGGACCGCAGGGAAGAGCGGGAACGGGCGCTTGGGGAGGCCACGCTCAGGCTGCGGGAGGCCTTGGAGGGGCTGAGCCGGTGGGAGAGGCTCCAGGAGGGGCTCGGCGCTTCTCCGGGCCGTGAGGGGACCGTCCACCACGGGGAGCCCGAATGGCTCCCGCCCCGGCGGCCCCCTTGGTAGCCTCCCGACGGGTCCGCAGGAGGGGCGTACTTCGGCCTCGTGGATGTCGCGAGCAACTTTACATAATATGTATTATGCGACGTTGCAAACAGTCGGAAGAACCGCTGGGGGTACGCCAGGAGTGGATGGGAGAAAGCGTTGTGCCCCTCCCCCGATCATGACGGATCGGGCTTTCTCTTGGAGGGTCGGGGGCCGATGGGTTGACGGGAGGGCTCAGCCCCGAGCCGCGGCCTCGGCCCGGCGCATCTCCCAGTAGGTACGGTTGGGATCGGTCTCGTCCAGCCCCGCCAGCAGATCGTCATAGAGCTCCACCACGCCCGTCCAATCCCCGTTACGGGCCCGGATCCGGGCGGCACCGGCCAGCGCCTCCTGAATCTGGAAAGGAAGCGCCGTCCCGTCGGCGATCCGGAGGAAGAGGCGCTCGGACTCCTCCAGCCGCCCTGCGTTTTCGTAGGCAGCGGCAAGGAGGAAGGCGGCCTGGATCCCGATGGGTTCCTTGTCCATGGCCCGGACGGCCGGGGCCAGCACGTCCATGGCGGCTTCGGGATCATCCCCCTCCAGAAGCACCTGTCCCAGGATAAGGCGGGCCTCCAGGGCGTGGGCCGTTCCCTCGAAGCGGTCCAGGTACTCGTAGAGGGTCGCCTTGGCGGCTTCTCGCTCGCCCAGGGCCACGGCCTGCTGGACCTCCTCGAGCTGGGCGGTGGCCTGTTCCTCCACCGACCCGCGGTAGTTGGCGTAGTAGATGCCTCCTGCCCCGATGACCACGATCACGATTCCCACCAGGACCAGTGTCTGGCTGTTGGCTTTGGCCCAGGTGCCGAGAGCGAGGACCTTCTCGACGAAGACGTCTGCGGTTTCCTTCTTCCCCTCCCCCCCGCGGGAGGTGGTGGGATGGCGGCTCTCGGTCATCCAGCGCCCTTCGGAACGGTTGTGGTAACGCGGAAAATGTCTGAAAAAGCTAGCTTTGCAGGGTATCCAGGTCAACCGAGCGGGGGCTTTCCCACCCCCCTGTCTCCCGTGCCAGCGCTCCCCGGTCCACCACCCGGAGGACCCCCCCCTCCGAGTCCACCAGGTCCCGGTAGATCCAATCGTTCAGGATCGTCGTCACGGTGGACCGATGGGCTCCGGAGAGCTCGCCCAACAGCCGATGGGTGACGCGAAGGGGGATCCGGATCCCACCCTTCTCCTCCTTCCCGAGGCGGTGGGCGAGGTGGAGGAGGACAAGGGCCAGGCGAGCGGGCGCGCCCCCGGAGAGGCGTGCGCCGGCCAGCGCCCTGGCCTGGGACAGCTCCTCCTCCTTGGCCCTGAGGTAGCTCTCCAGGCTCTTCTCCGAGGTGCCCAGCGCCTTGAGGACGGCCCCTCCATCCAGGACCGTGACCTGTGCGGCGGTGCCGGCGGTGGTCCCCGTCCTCCTGGGGGTCCCGCTCCCGAGCCCCTCCTCCCCGGCCAGTTCCCAGGGCCCGACGACCCCCACCGTCCGGCCGTTCTCATCTCCCGGCCCGAGGGTGAGCCGAAGCCACCCGGTCCGAACCAGGTAGACCGGCCCCGGGGGTGACCCTTCCCGGTACAGGGTGGAGCCCCGGGGTAAGGTGAGTACCTCACCCCTTTTCACCAGGCGGTAGAGCTTCCGGTCCCTCTGGGGTACGAGCTTGAACGGCATGGACCCTTCCTCCTGGCCCCCTCGGGCACCCGTGGCCGGGTAGGGCTCGGCCGGGGCTGGCGGAACACCCGATTCACCGCCATCCTGAACGGGGAAGCCTCCCCGGGAGCCCTTGGGGTACGGCAGATCAAGTCTATGAGGGACATGAACTTAAGCGCAAGGACCTTCGGACTTCTGGGCAGTTTGCTCGGATTGACGGGTGTGGCGCTGGGTGCCTTCGGGGCCCATGTCCTGGAGGGCCGGCTCCTTCCCGCCGAGCTGGCCGTCTTCGAAACGGCGGCCCGCTACCAGATGTTCCATGCGCTGGCCCTCCTGGCGGTGGCCCTCCTCGGGGCCCAACGACCCACCGGAGCCGTGCGCCTGGCAGGGTGGGCTTTCCTCTCCGGAACGGTGGTCTTTTCCGGGAGCCTCTACCTCCTTTCCTTCACGGGGGTGCGTTGGCTCGGGGCCGTTACCCCGTTGGGAGGGGTGGCCTTCCTGGTGGGTTGGGTGGCCCTGGGATGGGGCTTTCTCCGGGGGGATGGTCCAGGCGCCCAGGAGTTGGCATGACGGTCCTCCGCGACGGGATGGACCGGGTCCGGGATCTCCTTGCGGAAGCGGGGCGGATCGTGGTTCTCTCGGGCGCGGGGGTGAGCGCCGAATCGGGCGTGCCTACCTTCCGGGGGGAGGACGGCCTGTGGCGGTCCCACCGGGCCGAGGAACTGGCCACACCCAACGCCTTCCGGCGGGACCCTCGCCTGGTCTGGGAGTGGTACGAGTGGAGGCGGGAGAAGATCCGGGGGTGTGAGCCGAACCCCGGCCACCGGGCCATCGCCCGCCTGGCGTTGGGTTCCAGGAGCGTCCGGGTGGTGACCCAGAACGTGGATGGGCTCCATGAGGCGGCCGCCCGTGCGGCGGCGGGAAGAGGGGACCCCTCCCCTGCCCTTCCCCTGGAACTGCATGGATCGATCTTCCGGGTCAGATGCACTTCCTGCCGCTACCGGGTGCCCCACCGGGACCCGCTGCGCACCGAGTCCCTGGAGGTGTTGCCCCGCTGCCCGGTCTGCGCCTCCCTTCTCCGTCCGGACGTGGTCTGGTTCGGGGAGGCTCTGGACCCCCGCATCCTGACCGAGGCCTTCGAGGCTGCCCGTGTGGCCGATCTCTGCCTTGTCGTGGGGACCAGCGCCCTCGTCCATCCCGCGGCTTCGGTGCCCCTGGCCACCCTCCAGGGAGGAGGAGCGGTGGTGGAGGTGAACCCCACGGAGACCCCCCTGAGCGGGTTGGCCACGGTGTCCCTCAGGGGGGCCTCCGGGCAGATCCTTCCGGAGTTGGTGGAAGGGTTGAACGGAGGGGGAACCTGATCAGGCCCCGAGGGTTCTGAAGTTGGATGGAATCTCCCCTGCGCCGTGGCCACGGGTCACCGGACGCAGTTTCCGCTATCGGCAGGTTCGAAGATCCCACTCATGATGACGCGCACCATTGGCCTGGGGGCACTCCTCCTCCCCCTCCTCCTGCAGGCTTGCGGCGGGGATTCCACCTCGGCGCCGGTCCCCTCCCGCCTGGTGGTCTCACCCTCCACGGCCTCCATGGATGCTCTGGGAGTCAGCCAGCAATTCACCGCCCGGCTGGAAGACAAGAAGGGGTCCGAGCTCACCGGATCGACCGTCACATGGAGCAGCTCCAGCCCGGATGTAGCCAGCGTGACGGCCACGGGGCTGGCGACCGGAATCAAGCCGGGGAGCACCAGCATCCGCGCCACCGCGGGCGGCCTCACCACCAGCGCCACCCTCTCGGTGAATCCGGTTCCCCGCGAGATCCAGAAGACCGCCGGGGATGCCCAGGTGGGAGTCATGACCCAGCCTCTCACGGTGCATCCCCAGGTGGAGGTGAAGGACGCCAACGGGAACCCGATTCCCGAGGTGGCCGTCACCTTTTCGGTCCAGTCGGGGAACGGGTCGGTCGCTCCCGCCCTGGTCGCCACGGATGCCGGCGGAAGGGCTTCCACGACCTGGACCCTGGGGTGCTCCAACGAGCCCCAGCGCCTGCAGGCCTTCTCCTCGGGCCTCACGGTGGAGTTCACCGCGACCGCCGACCTCTCGGCTCCCGCCATCTGCCAGACCACGGTTCCGCAGGGCCGGGAGACCCATCCCTATTCCGCGGCCCTGGTGGTGGCCGGGGGCGATCCCGCCACCATGGTCTGGAGCCTCGTCTCCGGGTCCCTCCCGCCCGGTCTCACCCTCCAGGGGACCGGGGTGCTGGGGGGCACTCCGACGCTGGCGGGGCTCTATCCCTTCACGGCCAGGGCTCAGGATGGCCAGGGGCGGTCGGCCGCCGCGGAGTACTCCCTTCGGGTGTGCGAGGCGCCCCTATCCCTGGCCCCGGGAGGAACGGCCGCATTGAACCCCTCCGGCGCCGACGGCTGTGGTTTCTTCCTCCCGGCGGGATCCAATGGGAACCGCTACCGGTTCGCCGTGCTCTACGCCTCGACCGAGGACGAGGATTCCCTGGATGTGTCCACGGTGACCGTGTCCCTGGCGAAGGCCGCCGTGCCGGGGTCCCCGCCGGAGAGGGCCGCGTCCCCTTCGGCCCCCTTCCCCCCGCCCCGGGCCTTCCAGAACCCCCTGGAGGGGTTGCCGGCTTCGCTCCTGGCCGGGGTGGAGTGGGCCCATGCCACCGAGGCCTTCCACCGGCGGCTTCGCCTGGCGGAGCGGGAGCTGATCCGGAGCCTGGGGCCGGGGGCCAGACCCCTCCCCGATACCCGCTCTCTCCTGCGGACCGCCGGGCCCGGGAGGGCGCCCTCCCCGGACAAGGTGAGCTTCTTCAACCCCGAGGAGTTCAACAGCTGCGCGGTGGGATCCCCCACCCGGGCCATCAAGATCGCCGAGAACGACCTGGTTGTCTTCTACCAGGACAGCGCCCAGAGCGTGACCGACCCGGTCTCCGCCACCAACGCCCAGATGATGCTGGATTACTACCGGGACTACGGGAAGCAGGTCATCGACGGCTACTTCGGCGGGACGACGGACCTGAAGATCGGAAGAGCGTCGTGTAG
>JBFYZD010000106.1:0-29512 GCA_041309685.1 Gemmatimonadales bacterium
TATCTTCCAGGAGCCCGCCGGGGCAGTCGAATCAGACCCCGTCGGTCGTCATCAGCCATGGAGGACGGGCCCATGCCTCAGGGGACGCCGGTTCCATTCTATCAGGTGGACGCCTTCACCGACCAGCCTGTTCGCGGAAACCAGGCGGGGGTCTGCCTCCTGGACGCTCCCCTGACCCCGCACACCCTGCAGCCGATCGCCGACGAGATGAACCTCTCGGAGACCGCCTTCGTCCAGCCCCCCGACCCCGAGGGGATCCGAAAGCTCCAGTGGTTCACCCCCACGGTGGAGGTGCCCCTCTGCGGCCACGCCACTCTGGCCACGTCCCATGTGCTCCTGCGGGAAAGAGGAGCGCCTGCGCCGCTCCGCTTCTCCACCCTCAGCGGGGTTCTCGAGGTGGACACGGACAAGGGCGAATGGCTGCGCATGGATTTCCCGGCCGACCCCCCCATCCCCGCAGCCCCGCCGGCAGGTCTGCTGGAGGTCCTGGAGTGCGCACCCGGCGCCACGACCCATGTGGCCGTGAAGGCCTGGGTGGTGCGGGTAGCCACCGAGGCCGAGGTCCGCCGGATGGCTCCCGACTTCGCCCACCTGGCCCGGATCGACCTCGGCTCCACCCCCCTGGGCGTCATCGTCACCGCTCCGGGCGAGGGCGAAACCGACTTCGTCTCCCGCTTCTTCGGGCCCTGGGTGGGGGTGAACGAGGACCCGGTGACGGGGATGGCCCACACCATCCTCACCCCCTACTGGGTGCGGGAGACCGGGACGGTCGCCCTCACGGCCCGGCAGGTATCGGCCCGGGGCGGGGTGCTGCGGGTGCGGATGGTGGGGGAGAGGGTCCACATCTCCGGACAGGCGGTCACGGTGGTGAGGGGGGAGCTGGTGGGGGCGTAGGCCCGGCCTGACGGAAGCCGGCGTGGGCAGGGGGTCGGCGGGGGGAGGCGGGCCTCACGGCCTTCACGACCGCGGGCGCCGCATCACTGCCTTCCCTGCCGGAGCGAGCTCATCCGGCGCTTCCTGGCCGAAGCCCGCCGATTCCATCAACGACAATCCCTCTTCTCCTCTCAGCAAGAGCTTCAAACCCACCAGGCCCCAATGGGGGAAGGCTCCGGGAGCGTCACTGCAGAGAACCCCTCCTCAGGGCATAGAGCTCCACCACCTCAGTATCATCGGCCGCAAGGCGGACCGTGAGGATATGTCCTGGACCGATCTCGAGAATCCTCCCCTCCGGCGGGTTCTCGAGGATTCCCACCAGGGGGCCGGATGGGTCGAACACCCACCACTTGGCGTTCGTCTGCCCCAACGCAGGATACGCCTGGATCCATAGCAGTCCCAAACGATCAGAGAGGATTCCCTTGTAGGCAGGAAGCTGCCGCGGGAAGGGCATATCGCCGATGGCCCTGAGCGTCGCCGCTCTTGAAGGAGTGCTTTGATACCGGTCCAGAACCGCCTTCCTATGGGCCGAAGTCACGGGACCCGGGGCCTCGGGCACCTCGATCGTTCCAACGGCTCGAAGACCTGTCTGGCCCCGCTTCATGACCGAGACGATCCGGTCCCCGGTATCTCCCACGAACACCATGCTGTCCCCGGCAGCAGCCAGAGTAGGATCACGGCCGTATGGCCGGAGGATGGTGTGCGAGCGGGAGCCTTCAGATGCCCTGACCGTCTCGGGTCCGTCGATGGTGCCGACGGTGTCCGCACGCATCGTGATCGGGTCCAGAATCGCCACGACCGTCCGTACACGATAAACCCCCCGAATCGTTGGGTCCGAGGGGGGAGAAAGCCCGGCAACCAGAACCCCACTTGCCTGTACGGTAAGGGAGGGCCTTTGCCCGAAATCCGAGTCGGGAAGCAACCGGGTATCCACCACCACGCCGGCCGGCGACACTCGGGTCACCCGGCGGAGTGCCCGGTCCAGGGCCACAAGCGTGTCCCCCGTGAGCCTGCCCAGGCCGTACTCCATCTCCTCGAACTCACCGGGCCCGGCGCCTCTCCGGCCCACGGTTCTAACGAGACCACCCAACCCATCAAAGAACCTCAGCTCACGGCTGCTGCCGTCCGCCACCACGATGGTGCCGTCGTCAAGCCGGACCGCTCCCCTGACGCGATAGAAATCGTGCCCGGGCCGGGTCCCGGTCCCCAGGCGCACCAGGGGATCCTGGTCCACCATCCCGGGGGGTGTCTGGCCCGTTCCAGGGCCAGACACCCCGAACACCATCGCGAGAACCCATGCGACCGGGCGGATCACGCTCATGCATCCTCCAGGCACTACTGGCGCTCCCCACTCAGGGCTCACCAGTCTATTCGGGGGGACAGGGGTTCGACCGATAACAGTGATAGGTGCAATTCGCCACCCTCGGAGAGTAGGTCTTGTATTCGCAGGAGTTGTAGTGGCAGTGCAGGTCCGGCCCGCCCTCCGTTCCAGGCTTGACGAAACAGGACCCGAATGCCTCCTGGCAGCCCTCCTCGCAATCGGCCTCGCACTCGGGGTCCTCCCCGCAGAGCGCGATCTCGAGCACCTCGATCCCCTCCGAGAAGAAGGGAGCCGCCGCGACGGTTCCCACGGTCAGGAGCCCAAGCGCTACGGCGAGGGCAAGGGCCTCCACAATCCTGAAGTACATCCCATCGGTTCTCATCGTCAACTCCTCCTCAGTAAGTGAAACATGGTTCCTGGTCCTCCATTCCCCTCCTCCCCCCGAGCGCCGGAAGGCCGGCGAGGCGCCTCAGATCAGGTCAGAACTCGAAGCTAGTTCCCGGCCGCGGCCATCCTGGCCCAGGCAAAAGGGTCTTGTGAGATCCTCCTGCTTCCGGAGAGGCCACCAGGAGGAGAGGCACGCTGCTAACCCCGAGAGCCTCCCGGAGGAGATGTTCCCCATCCAGCAGCACGGGGAGTCCCTCAGGAATCCGGTTCAGGAAGCCTTCCGGAACCTCGCCGAGGTACGAGGCCACCACGCGGAAGGCGATACCCTTCGTCTTGGCCGCGACGGCCAGCATCGGGTAGGTCGGCATGTGCAGCTCGCAGGCAGGGCAGGTGTCCACAAGGAAGAGCAGAGCCGTCACCGAATCCGGGGAAATGGTAGACAGGGCGTCACCACGCCAACTCGGCATCAGGCTCCGAGCGGAGCGGAGAGAATCCAGGGCGTGGGTGCTCACAGGTGGCGGAGAGGGCGCTCTCGGGGTCACTTCCGGCCTTCGCCAAGCGAGGAGCGCGGCCCAGGCAATGACGCCGATCCACATGATCGGGCGGGCTCGGTCGAGAAGTGTGTACGCTTTCAAACCGCACCTCCACGAACAATGGCCCTCATTGCGGGGTCGGTTGGAGAACCCCGCCGCTGTCGGTCGTCTTCCAGGATCACCCGGGACAGGGAGCGGTCAGCCGCGCGCACCCGCCGTCTTCCCCCCATTCTACCCTCACCCCACGGGTTCCCGGTGTCCGCGTCGGCCGAATGTGTGTCCTGTTCGGCAAAGCCGTCCCCAGGGCGTGTCCGTGGCGCCTCCTGCGCGGGCAGGGGAGCCGGCCACCCGTTGCGCAACCGGCCAACGGTGGTTACTTATCCGCAAGGCAGCCTTCCCGTGGACTGCCCAGCCGAGCAGATTCGGATTGGAGGTGGCGTGATGCGCATCGTCGCGCTCTTGGGGTTCTCCGACGCTTTCATTCGGCTTCGCCACGCTCTCTCCCTCCGCCCCAGGGGCCGCCGGAGTCCCTCAGTCGTTTTCGCGAGGGCATGGGCGGAGGTGGCTGACCATCTCGCGAGAGAGACGTTCGATGTCGCTGTGGTGGATCCCTGGATGCAGGAGCCCCCAACCTCCGGGCTCGCAAGGGGGGGGGGAGATCGGCCGGTTTCCACCACCGGTCCTGAACCTGCAACCGGCCGCCCTTGAGGGACGCGTCATCCTTTATTCATCCCCTCCGACTGGGCAGCCGTCCCAACACCGCTTTTCCCCCCTCGCCCTGGGTCGGGCGGGGTTCCCGTACCTGGTAATTCGGGGTGTGGACGATGACCCCATCTCCCTTCGGCGGGTGTTGGCCAGATCGGCAGTACGGCGCTCCCTCCTGGCTGCGGATTGTCCCCTCCTCGCGAATCTCGGATCGGAACGGCTCGCGGGGCTCCTTCCCCTCCTCACCCGCTGGCCAGAGCCGGAGACTTCGGGGGACTTGGCCAAGGAGATGTGCGTGGCCGAACGAACCCTGAGGCGCCGGGTGAAGCTCCTGGCTGCGGCACCGCCCCGGGATCTGCGATGCTGGAGCCGGCTGCTGGAGGCAAACCACCTGTGGCTCCTCGGGTTGGACAGCAGAGCCGCCATCGCCCACCACCTCGGCTACGCCGAACCCTCCTCCCTCTCCCATCTCTGCCGGGACTTCGCCGGAGTTCCCCTGGGGAGCATCCTCGCCCCTGGCGGCGTAGGCATTGTGCTCAGTGCAATGGTGAGAACCTGCACCGGGTAGCGGGCGCATCCCTTCCCTCAGTGAGCCCACTGCGTCCAAGACGCCACGAAAGAGTCGGAGGAGCACCCAGCGATCCGCAAGCAGGCCCAGCGGCGCAAGGCCGATCTCTTCTTCCTGGACGAGACCGGGGTGCGCTCGGACACACTGCTGGGACGAAGCTGGGGGGCGAAGGGGGGGCTCCCCGCACCCTCGAACCTCCGCCCGGGATCGCTCGTCGGCATCCCGCCAGGAGAGAAAGAGGGGTGAAGCTCAGAACCCCGCCAGCACGCTGAACAGCACCCGCCCGTCGTTGTTGTCCCTCGCCCCCCGGGCCTTGGCCCGGCTGTCGTAGTTGTCCTCCACCGACAGCTTCAGGCTTACCACTCTCGTGAGGGCGAAGGCCAGGCTGCTCTGGGCCTTGATGGTGTAGTTGGCGAACTGGTCGAAGACGGGCTTGTAGTCCGCCTTGGCCTGCAACACCATCCGCTCCTGCGAGAAGCTCCGCTTGAAGCTGAGCTCGCCGGTCCACCGCGCCAGGAGTTCCTCGTCCCCATGGGTCTCGGTGTCCTTCAGCGTCTGCTCCGCCAGAACGGCCAAAGCGAAGGCCAGACGGGAAACCCCCGAGTCCAGGGCCGTGACCTTGGCACCGGCCCCTGCCGTGAGGCGCAGGTTGATCTTCTTTTCCAGGCTGGACAGGGCGCTCCCGAACAGATAGGGGTTGACCCGGGAGAACCCCCTGTAGTCCACGTTGGACTCCACGGACCAGGAGCGTTTGTTCACGGAGGTGGTCCCCTCCCCGTCCGTGGCTTCCCCGTAGAGGAAGGACAGGCCGCTCTCCAGCTCGAACGCTCGACCTGCCCGGGCCACCCCCAGCTTGGCCGCCACGGTGGTCTGGTCCGACGCGCCAAAGAAGACGCTGGCCCCCACCTCCCCCTCCACCGCCCAGTCCGGTGGGGTGGCGCTCTGCGCCGCGGTGGCGGGCACCCCGAAGGCGATGGCCAGAATCAGACCCAGGGCCGCGGTGGCCGGCTTCTTTCCTTTCATCTCCGTCTCCCGTTGAGGAGGATCTCCGTCTAGCCCTCCCAGCGCCTCGGCCCTCCGCCCCATCCGGAATACTCGTCCTTCGTCCAACGGAAGAACACCGCGCTGATCCCCACCCAGAAGATCAGCATGCCCGGGATCCACATGAGGAGCCCTCCCAGGCGCTGATCCTCCAGCGGGGAGAGGGAGGTTACCCTCGGCGCCATCTCATACCAGGGGTAGAAGACCTTGTCCGAGAGGGTGATGAAGGCCGACACCACGGTAGTGGGAATCCCGAAGGCGAACACGTACATCATGAGAAGAGGGCCGGTGGGGATGCGTTCCAGCTCCGGCGCCGGATTCACCACCGGCCACCACATCATGACCGCCACGCTCATGAACATGAGGTGCTGGAGGATGTGCAGGTCGTGGCTCACCAGGGCCCAGTTGTACGCCTGCGGCACGTGCCACCCGATGAAGGTCACGTTGTAGGCGAGGTAGGCTACCAGCGGGTTGGTCAGGAAACGGGCCAGGCGGCTCACCCCGGGCCGCCCCATGGCTCTCCGGATCAGCCACGGTGGAATCCCCAGGATCAATAGGGGTGGCATGATCATCATGAGCAGCATGTGCTGCACCATATGGGCGCTGAAGAGGTACTCGTCGCTATAGGTGTGGAGGGGCCCGTTCAGGGCGAAGAAGATCAGAGCCACCGCTCCCAGGTAGGACCCCTTTCGCCAGGGCGACACCGGGTCTTCCCGCCATCCGTACTTCCCCCGGGCGGGCCCTATGGCAAAGAGGTATGCGGCGGCCAGGTAGACCGTGCCAATGAGAACCGAGACGTGGATCTCGAAGCCGAAAAGGGTCAGGCGGTCCCAGCTGGCGGAGGCCAGGAGGAATACCGGATCGAGATCACCGCCGCTCATGGCGCCGCTGATTCTGGACGGCCATCACTCCTCCATGGTCGGTCCGGTCGCGAGTGCCCGCCGCCCACCCTCGTCCAGCCAGGCCACGGCATCCTCCATCGCCTTGAACACCCTCACCTCCCGGAGTCCCCCCACCTGGAGGCTCCGGAAGGCTTGATACATCCGCGCCAGTCCGAAGGACAGGGGGTCTTCCACCACCACCGCGAAGCGAGCTGCCTGGGCTCCCACATCCATGGCTGCCGCAGCCTCGGCGACCTTCTTCAGGCCACCGGTCGTCACGTCCATCCTCACGAGGGGCCGGAAGTCGATGAGCTCGTCGAACCCCTGGAGAGCCGGGTCGCTCCAGACGTCCTGCTGGTACTCCAGGAGCGACGCATCGTCCACGGCGGTTCCCCACCTCGTCATCACCCGCCGACCCTCCCGGTTGATCTCGATCTGATACATGGAGCACTGCAACCTGATATTGGAGGTGACCCCCCTCCCCCCCACCTATGGCCACCGGGCGCTACCCCATGAAATCAAACCTCGGCAGCACCTTGTAGAGCACCACCAGGGCCACCGTCATGAACATGGCCAGCACCATCCCCGCCAGGAACAGCCCGGAGAAGATCTTCGAGTCGAACCTCAGGTGCATGAAGAACATCACCACCAGCAGGAACTTCGCCGAGGACAGGATGAGAAGGGTCGGCACCAGAACCGGTTGAAGGGCCGGGATGTAGAAGGCGGCCACCTCCACGGCGGTGATGACCGTGAGGATCCCCCCGATGGCCCAGTAGAAGGCCGGGGAGGCATGGCCGCCTCGTTCCTGCTCCAGGGCATGGGTTGCCGCTTCTGCGCTCATGGGGTCGGCTCCTACTGAATCAGGTAGACCAGGGTGAAGATCACGATCCAGACGATGTCCACGAAGTGCCAGTAGAGGCCGGCGATCTCCACCTTCAGGCTTCCGGCGGCCGGGAGTCGGTTCCGGAAGGCCATGATCCAGAGGGTGATCATCCAGATGACCCCTACCGACACGTGGGCCCCGTGAAATCCGGTCAGGACGAAGAAGGAGGACCCGAAGACGTTGGTCTTGAGGGTGAGGCCCTCGTGCACGAAATGGCTGAACTCGTAGACCTGGAATCCCAGAAAGGCGCTCCCCAGGAGGATCACCCCGCCGAGCCAGATCAGCGCCAGCTTCCGGCTCCCCTTCTGCACCCCGTCCAGGGCCAGGACCATGGCCAGGGAGCTCATGAGCAGGACGAAGGTGCTGATGGAGGTGAGGGGAATGTCCAGGATCTCGTGGGGGTAGGGCCCCACCACGCTCCGCCCCTTGTAGACCATGTAGGTCGAGATCAGCGAGGCGAAGAAGAGGCACTCGGACCCGATGAAGGTCCAGAATCCCACCTTCCAGCTGCTCAGGCCGGTGCTGGAGTAATGGTGATCGTCGTGGGCGATGGCCGCCGCTTGCGCCATGATCGTGCTCCGATTCCCGCGTATGCCGTAGTGGAGAGTCCGCGCCGCGAATCCCCGGTCCTATCGAAAAGCGGGCTGGAAGGCCCAGTTGAACACCATGAACGCCGTGAAGGCCAGGCCGCCCAGGGGCGCCCACCACAGATGAGTCATCAGGAGTCCCCAGGTAAGCACCACCCCCAGAGCCGTCAGGAGAGGCCAGAAGGAGGGGCTCGGCATCTGGGGTTCCCGGGCCGGCTCCGAGAGCGTCGCCGCCTCCACCTCCCTTCGCTCCGCCTCGTCCCACAGCGGATCCCGGCTTCGGACTTCCGGAAGGGCCGGGAAGTTGTAGTGGAGGGGAGGGGATGGGATGGACCACTCCAGGGTGCTGGCCCCCCAGGGGTTCGCCGTAGCCCTCTCCCCCTTCCTCAGACTGTAGAACACATTCCAGACGAGGAGGAGGGAGGCGGCGCCGAAGATGAAGGCCCCTACGGTGGAGAGTTGGTTCCAGGTCTCCAGGTTCAGCTCGGCCTGGTAGGTCCAGGTGCGCCGGGGCATCCCGAAGAGCCCGCTGAAGTGCATGGGAAAGAAGGTGAGGTTGAAGCCGACCAGCGTGGTCCAGAAGTGCCACTTGCCCAGGGCCTCGCTCATCATCCGCCCCGTCACCTTCGGGTACCAGAAGTAGAGGCCGCTGAAGAGCCCCATGAGGGCCCCCCCCACCAGCACGTAATGGAAGTGGGCCACCACGAAGTAGGAATCGTGCTGCTGGAGGTCCACGGGCGCCGAGGCGTGCATGATCCCGCTGAGGCCCCCCACGGTGAACACCGCCACGACCCCGATGGCGAAGAGCATGGGGGTGGGGAAGCGGAGCGCTCCGCCCCACATGGTGGCCAGCCAGTTGAAGATCTTGATCCCCGTGGGGATGGCGATGATCATCGTGCTGGCCACGAAGAAGGAGTCGGCGATGGGGCCCAGCCCCACCGTGAACATGTGGTGGCTCCACACCCCCCACCCGATGAAGCCGATCAGGATGCCCGCATACACCACCACGGGATAGCCGAAGAGCGGCTTCCTGGAGAAGGTGGGGATGACGTCCGAGATGATCCCGAAGGACGGGAGGATGAGGATGTAGACCTCGGGGTGGCCGAAGAGCCAGAAGAGGTGCTGCCAGAGGATCGGGTCACCGCCGGCGGTGACCTGGAAGAAGTTGGCCCCGAAGAACCGGTCGAAGCCCAGGATGATGAGGGCCACCGCAATGACCGGGAGCGCCGTCACCAGGAGGAAGCTGGTCACCAGCGTCATCCAGGTGAAGAGCGGCATGCGCATGAGCTTCATCCCGGGGGCCCGAAGATTGATGATGGTGGTGATGAAGTTCACCCCTCCGGCGATGGAGCTCACACCCAGGATGGACAGCCCGATGATCCAGAACTCCACGTTCCGCCCTGGTGTGAACTGGAGGGAGGTGAGGTTGGCGTACCCGACCCAGCTCGTGTTGGGGGCCGCTCCGAAGAGGAAGCTCGAGTTGAGGAAGAGCCCACCGAACAGGTAGATCCAGTACGAGAGGGCGTTGAGCCGGGGAAAGGCCACGTCCCGGGCGCCGATCTGGAGGGGCACCAGGTAGTTGAAGAAGGCCACGGCCATGGGCATGGCCACCAGAAAGACCATGGTGGTGCCGTGCATGGTGAACATCTGGTTGTAGGTCTCCGGAGAGATGAAGGCGTTCTCCGGACGCATGAGCTGGATGCGGATCAGTAGGGCTTCCAGGCCTCCCACGAAGAGGAAGAAGAAGGAGGTGAGGAAGTACATGATGCCGATCCGCTTGTGATCGACGGTGGTGACCCAGCTCCAGAGCCCCGCCGCTTCAGCGTGGGCGGCGGGCGCGGCCTTGAGGGTCCCGGTGGCTACCGACATGGCGTGGTTCCCCTACCTCATGCTGGAGAGCCAGGCCGCCAGGGCCCGGATCTGCTCGTCGTTCAGGTTCGTGGGCGGGAAGGTCTGCCCCTCGTAGGTCACCCCCGCCTGGGCCGCCGGCATCTGGGCCCCCGGTTTGATGGCGTGGGGGTCCCGGAGCCACGCCTCGAGGTTCTGGGGGGTGTTCTCCAGCATTCCCGCGGCGATGGTCAGACGGCTCCCGATGCGGGTGAGGTTGGGACCGATGATCCCCGGAGCCTGCGTCCCCTCGATGGCATGACAGAGAACGCAGTACGACTCCCGGAAGAAAACCTCCCGCCCCCGGGCCACCAGGGGATCCTCTGCCACAGGAGCTTGGGCGCCCGCATCCATGCGGGGGTCCTGGGCGCTGGGCCCCGGAGCCGGCAGGGCGGAAGCCAGCCCGGCCCCGGCTCCCTCGCCGGCGGGTGCGGCCGGCACGTTGGCCGTGGGGGCTGGGGTCTTCCAGCTCTCCACCCAGCCCTGGAACTCGTCCTCGCTCTGGGCCACCACCCGCACGCCCATGAGGGAGTGGGCCTCTCCGCAGAACTCGGCGCACTGGCCCCAGAAGACGCCCTCCTCCTTGATGGTGAAGTGCATCCAGTTCCGCTTTGATTCCTCTCCCTGGGGCATCACCACCACCGGGTTCACGTCCCGCTTCCCTCCCAACTGGGGAACCCAGAAGGAGTGGATGACGTCCCCGGACTCCAGGCGCAGGCTGACGGGCCGTCCCACTGGCAGGTGAAGCTCGTTGGCCGTGGTGATCCCCAGCTCGGGATAGTGGAAGCTCCACCAGTAGCGCTTCCCCACGACCTCCACCACCAGCGCCTTCCCGTCGGGCGGCCGCTGGACCTCAAACACACCCTGGATGGTGGGGATCACGATGGCTACCACGATGAGGGCAGGGGCGATCGTCCAGGCAATCTCCAGCCCCATGTGGCCATGGATCTGGGCCGGACGCTCCTGACCGGGCCTCTCCCGGAAGCGGACGAGGATGTAGGCCAGGACGGCCAGAACCACCACCAGGATGACCATCGTCCACCAGAACACCTGGACGTAGAGGTTTTGGGTGACCTCTCCGTAGTCCGTGACGGGGTTGATGGTGGATTGCAGGTATTCCTCACCACACCCCGATAGAAGGGCCACGGCGAGGTACACGACCAGAGTGTTGAGCCCGGCAGGGAGCTTGGCCTTGTTCATCCGCGTTCTTCGTTGGTTCATGGAGGCCACGGCTCCCCCCGGGGGCGCCGGACCGCAGTCCATCGTCCAGATCCGGGACCCGTGCCCCGGAGACCTCGTGCTTCCTTACTTGGTGGCTTGGACCCAACGGGCCCTGCGTCGACGAAGGTCAGCCCTGGGCACCTTCAGCAACCCAGTCGAACCCCTGGCTGCCCCCCGTCAGGGAAGGGAATCCAGTCGGATGGCCTCATCCAGAAGCATGACGGGAATATCGTCCTGAACCGGGTACAGGACCTTCCCGTCCTCCCGGACGAGCCCTTCCTCGATCCGTTCCTTCACCTGGTCCCCGCCCTGGTTGCGGAGGTACCCTCCCTCCACTCCCAGGTTCACCTTCTCCAGGATTTCCCCGTCGGCCAAGCGTAGCTTCTGCTTGGTCTCGGGGCAGACCAGAAGCTCCAACAACTCGGGATGCACCATGGGAGGCCTGGCGCCGATCAGGTGGTATTGGGTATGTATCGATACTCCCGTCCCCGCACATACAGGCCGGGAAGGACAGGTAATCTAAAACAAGAATCACTCTTTGTGGAGAGGCCAATCAGCCATGGCCGATTTGCTCCTCATCGTCCGAGCCTTCCGCGGCCCGTTCTTGCTGGCCCTCCTGGTCCTCCTGGTCCTGCTGGCCGCTTGCGGCTCCTCCCAGGGCCGGGCCGCCGGTGCGCCGGCGGAAGATCCCAGGAGCGCCCCGGGGGACAACGCCTCTCCCACGAACGGGCCCTCCCAGGAGCGGTTCCCGCCCCGTGGGGAGGCCTGGGTCATCTTCGGAACCGACACGGTGAGCGTCGAGGTAGCCCGGACCCCCGAGGAACGGGAGAAGGGTCTCATGTACCGGGAGGCGCTGGCGGGAGGGCGGGGAATGCTCTTTGTGTTCCCCAACGCCCAGATGAGGTCGTTCTGGATGCGGAACACCTTCATTGCCCTGGACATCGCCTATATGGACGAGAGCCTCACCATCGTGGACATCCAGTCCATGGAGCCCCAGTCGGAGGACTTCCACGAATCAGCCCGCCCCGCCATGTTCGCCCTGGAGGTCCCGCTGGGCTGGTTCGGCGAGAAGGGGATCGCGGTTGGGGCGGTGGCTCGGGTGATCTTCGGCCCGGGGTAGGTCAACCGGCCACAGCTCGGCTGAGAGCCCGTCCCAGCGCGGCCATGTCCCTCGCGTCGTTGAAGAGATGGGGGGAGATCCTCAGCGCGCTTCCCCGAAGGGACGCGGAGACCTTCTCCGCGGCCAAGGCCGTCTTCACCTCCTCCATGCTCAGCCCCGCGGGCATTCTCAGCCCAAAGAGGTGCCCCACCCTGTAGGCAGGCTCCTCCACCGAGAACCCCAACTCCTGGGCCTCCGCCAGCAGGGAAAAGCTGAGGTCGAGGGTGTAGGATTGGATCCTCTCCGGCCTCCAGGCCAGGATCAGTCGAAGAGCCTCCAGGAGCATGGGGAGGAGGATGAAGTTGCTCCGCTCCCCCACGTCGAACCGGACGGCTCCCGGCTGGTAGTCATCCCTGTAATCCACCAACCTCCGGAAATCCTCGCTCCCCTCCCGGGCGATCCATGTCTCCTCCAGGGGCAGGCCGTCGAGGTACCGCTCCCCGAAATAGCCCAGGCCGATGGAGTAGGGACCGAGGAGCCATTTGTAGGCCGCAACGATAAGGGCGTCGGGTTTCAACTCCTTCACGTCGAAGGGGAGCGCGCCCACCGTCTGGGTTCCGTCCACCACGAGAGCCGCACCCACCTCCCGGGCCCTCTTCCCGACGGCTTCCAGGTCAAAACGGGTTCCGTCGGTCCAGTGCACCGGCTCCAGCGCCACCACCCCGGTGTCCCCGTCGATCGCTTCCAGGAGGCGGTGGTTCCACGTCCGCCCCCGGAAGGGGCCGTCGCCGGAGTCCACGACCCTGATCTCCCCCCCTCGTTCCCAGGCGAGGCGGCGCCACCCGTAGACGTTGGCGGGAAACTGCTCGTTCAGGAGAACGATGTTCTGCCCGTGTCGAAGCGGAGTATTCCTGATCACCACGCCAATGCCGTAGGACACGGCAGGGAGGATGGCCACCGAGCCGGGATCCGGCGCTCCGATGAGGCGGGCGAACAGCTCCCTGACCTCCTCGCTATCGCCGAAGAAATCCGCCGGCTCCAGGACGGCGGGGTTCCTCTTCCGGATCATCCCCCGGACCCCCGCCTCCTCCACCACCCGGGGCAGGGGGCTCATGAAGGCCGAGTTCAGGTAATGGAGATCCGGGGGAAGGGAGAATGCGTCCCGCTGGCATTCCATGGGTGGATGGGAGTGTGTCGGTGGACCCATTTCGATTCCCGCCTTCAGGCCTCCGGTTTGGACCAGCGCGCTTCCCCGCTCTCCGGGGAGGGCGGGCGGCCACCGCCCTTGAGGGGAGGGAGCGCCGCATCTGCTTCCTACAAACGAGTGAGACGCAGCCGGGTTACACTCTCATCGCCCCCGAAACCAGGCGCTGGCCACCGGATGCAAGGGAACCGGGGGGCTGGCGAGCATCTCCAGGTCGATCTGACCCGCCTCCAGGTAGACCTGGGCCAGGGTCCCCCGCTGGTCCCGGAGGAGGGTGAGGAGGTTTTCCACCACGGCACCGTCCAGATCCTCCCTGGCTACGATCCAGTTCATCATGGCCACCGTGGGGAGATCCTCGGTCACCCCGGGATACGCTCCGGCGGGGATCCGCCCCGGTGTGTAGTAGGGATAATGCTCCTGGAGCCGGGCGATTCGGCCTTCCTCCATGGGAAGGAGCCTGGCCCCCCCGGTGGTGGTGGCCTCCAGGACGGCCGCCGCCGGATACCCCACCGAGATGATGGCGGCATCGATGACCCCATCTCTCAGGGAGGATGCCGATTCGGCGAAGGAAAGGAACCGAGCCTCCACATCGTCGTAGGTGAGCCCGTAGATCTCCAGGATCTGCCGGGCCACCTGCTCCGTTCCGCTGCCCGCGGCCCCCACGCTGATGCGGGCGCCGGCGAGATCGGCCAGCGAGGTGGCTCCGGAGCCCCGGGGCACGAGGATGTGGACCATGTTGGGGTAGAGGGGCGCCACGACCCGGAGGGTCTGGAAGGCCTCGACGTAGTCCTCCCCCCCGTGGTAGGCCTCGTAGATACTCACCGCCAGGCAGAAGCCCAGGTCGATCTGCCCCTCCCGCAACCGGTTCACGTTCTCCACCGAGCCCCCGGTGACTTCCGCCGTGTATTGCCGGAGGGAGTCCTGCACGGAGAGCAGACTGGCGAGGGCCCCGCCCAGAGGGTAATAGACTCCCCCGGTCCCGGCAGTCCCGATGCTCAGGAACTCCCTGCGCCCACCGCTCCCCTCACCGCCGCACGCCAGAAGGCTCCCGAGCACCACCAGGAACCCGGCACCCGCCAGGCAAACACCCCTCGGACCCCGAGGCCCCAAGGTCTTCATGCCCCACCTCGCTTCCCTGTCAGCGGGAGACCTTCTCGCCGGAACGGAGGAAGATAAGCAGGAGGATGGCCAGGCCGAACCCGTCGGACACCCATCCCGGGAAGATCAGGGCAAGGGCAGATCCCACCAGGAGAGCCCTTTCCCAATAGGCGAGGACACCCCGGAGATAGCCCATGGCGCCGGCGGCCAACGCCGTCACCCCCGCCACCCCCGAGGCGGTCGCCAGGACGACCTCCCAGGGACCTCCCTCCAGGAGGAGGGGCGGCCCGTACACGAACATGAAGGGGACCAGGAATCCCGTGGAAGCCAGGAGCATGGCCGTCCAGGCGGTCCGCAGCGGCGGCGCCCCAGCAATGCCCGCCGCGGCATAGGCGGCCAGGGAGACCGGCGGCGTCACGTTGGAGATGCACCCGAAGTAGAAGATGAAGAGGTGGGCGGCGAGCAGCGGCACCCCGAGCTGGGTCAGGGCCGGGGCTCCAAGGGCCGCCAGCACCACGTACGCCGCGGTGGTGGGGAGGCCCATCCCGAGGACGATGGAGCCGCCGGCGGTGAGGACCAGGGCGAGGAAGAGGTTCCCCTGGGATACCGTGATGATCAACTCCGACATCCGGAGGCCGATTCCCGTGAGGGAGGCCACCCCCACCACCACGCCCGCCGCGGCGCAAGCCGCAGCCACCTGAACCGCGCCAGCGCCCGCCGCCGCGATGGTCTTCTCCAGACGGGCCAGGCCCGGCCGCGTCTCCCGTGCCACGAAAGCCAGGCCGAGGGTGGAGACCACCCCCCAGAAGGCCGCCCGCATGGGGGAGCGCCCCATTCCAAGCAGGAGGACGATGACACCCAGGGGGAGGAGGAGGTACAGACGGGGAAGAACCGCCTCCCGCGTTCCTGCCACGGCTCCCTCCAACCCTACCCGACAAGCCCGGAAGTGGATGGCCATGAGGAGGGCCACATAGTAGAGCAGGGCCGGCACGAAGGCCGCCAGCGCGACGCGGCTGTAGGGAATGTTGGTCCATGTGGCCAGGATGAAGGCCCCCGCCCCCATGACCGGAGGCATGAGCTGCCCCCCGGTGCTGGCCGCCGCCTCGATGGCCCCGGCGAAATGCGGCTGGAACCCGGCCCGGCGCATGAGGGGGATGGTGAAGGTGCCGGTAGTGACCACGTTGGCCACTGCGCTTCCGGAAAGGGACCCCATGAGGGCGCTGGCCACGGCCGCCGTCTTGGCAGGGCCGCCCCGGCTCCTCCCGGCGACCCGGTCGGCGAGGGTGATGAGAAGAGCCCCGCCTCCCGCCATTTCCAGGAGGGCCCCGAAGAGAACGAAGAGATAGACGAAATCCGCGGAGACCCCCAAGGGTACTCCCCAGATCCCCTCCGTGGAGAGGTAGAGGTGCTCCATGAGCCGGGTGAAGCCGTAGCCACGGTGGGCCAGGATTCCCGGCAGGTAGGGTCCCGAGAAGGCATACCCCAGAGCCAGAGCCGCCACCACCACCAATCCCCACCCGGTGGCCCTCCTGGCCAGCTCCAACACCACCAGAAGCGCCAGGATCCCACCCACCAGATCCAGTACCGTCGGGGAACCGGCCCGGCGCACCAGGGCTTCGTGCTGGGCCACCAGGTACAGAGCGCTGAAGAGGGTCGCGGCGATGAGAAGAGCCGAAATGAGCCAGTGCCACCTCCCCCCCGCCCGGGGGGTGTCCCGGCTACCCGCCTCCCTGCCGTCGCCTTCCGCCCCACCGTCGAGGCCACCCCGGCGCCAACCCCGGACTCCCACACCCAGGAACCCCAGAATGGCCATCAAGGCCAGGTGGAGGGGTCGCTGGATCAGCGCAGTGAAGGGCGAGACCCCCGCCGCATAAAGGTGGAAGAGGGCCGCGCCGAGGGAGACCAGCAGGAGGACGGGTCGAAGCATGGAACGGGAAAGGGAATCGAGGCCTCTATCCCCCGAAGATCCCGAACACGAGAGCCATCACAAGGGCCAACCCGAAGAGGACCACCATGGAGGAGCCCAGGCTTCGGCGCGGATCGATCTTCGAGACCCCCACCGCCATGACCCCGTACCCCCAGAGACCGAACAGGTCCAGGAGCTTCAGGACCCGGAACAGATAACCCTCCTCCAGGAAGGCCGCGAAGGTGCCCACGCTCAGGGTCAGGGTGGGATCCCCCTGTGCGATCTTGAGGGGAACCGTCAGGAGCGCCCCCACGGCCGAGATGAAGAGGGCGTGGCTAACCACGGAAAGGTACTGGGTGTAGCGCCCCTCATCCCCCAGCAGGAAGGCGAAGATGACGAAGAGGATCCCGGCCAGCACGAAAGCCATCACCAACCACCCAACCACCCCACCAAGGATCGAGAAGGCCCGAAAGAGAGGCCCGGCACCGCCGAACCCCGCCGGAAGATCCTGACCCCGATCCACCGCCTGTTCCCGCATCATCTGGATCCAGAGGTCCACGGGGATCAGGGCCACGGAGACCGCCACCATGACCGCACCCAGGAGAAGGACCAGCCCCCAGACGGGTCTCTCCCTGAGGCCCTGGAAGAGCGCCCCCGGAGAGAAGAACAGCTGAAGGAGCCTGGAAGGAAGGGGAGAGAGGGGGAAGGGTTCAGGCTCGCTCATGGGCTCTCCCTCGGTACGGTCGAAGAGTCGCGACGGGCCCCGGGGAGGTCCCGGGGCCCGTTGGCGGGAGGATTCAATCGCCCTGGAGGCGAACCACGCTCCGGACGGTGATGGTCATGGGCATGGGCGGTACCCCGGCCGCCGGTACCTCCGTCGTGCCCGTCATGTTGCCGCTGGCCTCCTGAGCCACGAGAACGCCCCGCGCCGGGTCCCAGAGGAACATCCCGGTGAAGGTTCCGGTGGACACCTGGATGACCTCCATACCCTCTGTCATCCCCGACCCGGTAACGTCGGAGGTCCCCTGGAAGGTGACTTTGAGGAGGGCGGTCCCGTCCACCACGGTATCTCCCCGGAGGGTGTAGGCCATCACGCTGGTGGAAGAGGTTCCTCCCTGGTCGGTGTCCACATCGTACCGGATGGTGTCGGTCCAGGTCGCGCCGGGGCTCACGGGGCCCCCGGGAAGCCGGGGGAAGAACTCGTGGACCAGGGTGACGGGGTTCGCCATCTGCTCCACCACCCCCTTGAGCACCGGCTGGGAGATCAGGGTTCCCTTCCCTTTCCGGTCCATGGAGAAGACCAGCGCACCCTGGATGTCCGATTCCGTCGCGGTCTGGGAGCCGCCCATGGGCTGGGAGAGGCTGGCCGCCAGCTTCTCGAAGGTGGCCGTAACCTGGACTCCCCCTTCACCCTGAGAGAAAGCCATGGCCAGGGTGGCCGTGGAGGTGCCCTTCATCCGGAAGCTCCCCATGGCGCCGGCGTCGATGTCGATGTTCGTGGTGTCGGCGGTGGTGTAGGTGAGCGTCGGCTGGTCCGGAACCCGGTACATCAGCCCCCCGCTTGGGGCGGTGCCCCCCGGCCCGGCGCAGGCGCCGAGGCCAAGAAGAAGAACAGTCGCAGCAATACCTTTCATTGAGATCCTCCAGCGTTCGGGGACGCCTGCCGAGGCGGAAACAGCAGGCCGGGGCTCACGCATCCATCACTGATGCCTTCCATATAGGACTCCCCCACCTACGGAACAAGGTCCGGGAACCTTCTCTTCATGGCCCAGGAAGGGGTGCGACCCTTGCGGAGCCTCCCGGCTCAGGAGGGCCCCCCTCCCAGGGAGGCCAGCTCCTCCACCCCTTCCCGCCTGGGTATTGGCCCCGATCCGGGCCTCCGGTTATCGTTCAATTGCAACATCCCAGAAACCGGCAGGGAGAGCCCCATGAGCCTTCGGACCAACCCCGATCGGATCCTCGAGAGCATCGACAGGGAACGGACGCGGGACGAGGAAGGCGGCAGGATTCCAGACGACCGCCAGGCGGTAGGCCGCGAGCTGGACACCACTTCCCCCCCTCCGGACGCCACCAATTCCGAGAGGATGAAGCGGATCTTCCGACTGGTGGAGGAAGCCTACAAGAAGGCCGCCCAGGGGCAGGAGCTTGGAAAGCTCGCCGCCCGTTTCCGGGGGATCGGGGACCTCTATCACCACCATGGCCGGGGTGACGTGAGCGTGGTGATCTCCTACCTGGACTCCGGCCGCCCCGACGACGTGGGAATGTCCCCCTTCGAGATCCGCCCACGGGATCTGGAGGAGACCAAGAAGGAAAGCGGGAGCAGCCGGGCAGACATGAACGCGCTGAAGATCCTCCGGAAGGAGCTCCGGGAGGGGGTGATGGCCGCCCACAAGAAGATGGAGCCCCGCATCAAGGACGCCCTGAAGGAGCGGGCGGACCAGGGCCACCTCTCGGTCAATATCACCATGGATCTTCGCTCGGCGGAGTGAGGTTCCCATGCCCCGGTCCTCCTCCCCGGGGAGGGCTCTGCTCGTCCTCGCCGCCCTGATCCTCGCGGTGGCGGTGGTCTTCGACCTCGCCCGCCCCGTCCCATTTCTCGTTTCCGCCTGGCGGTCCCTCCATCGGGGAGAAGCCCCGGTGGAGCGCCTTCTGAACGATGCCGTCGAAGGGATGGGCCCCCGGCGATGAGCGCCCTTGCCGGGAATTCCGGGTTCGCCGACCTCACGGTGAGGGTCCAACCCCGGGCCAGCCGCTCCGAGATCGTGGGACGCCAGGGCGGTGCCCTGAAGGTCCGGGTGGCATCCCCGCCCGTGGACGGCGCCGCCAACGAGGAGATGGTCAGGCTCCTGGCCAAGAGCCTCGGAGTTCCCCGCTCCCACGTGGAGCTGCTTCGAGGCGCGTCGGGTCGCAACAAGGTCGTGCGGGTCCATGGGCTCTCCCCCCTGCAGGTCGAGGAGCGTCTCGGCCTGTGAGGCCCCCCACCCGACCTTCCCCGTGAGCCCGCCGGGTGAAGGAGCCCTGGGGGTATCCCGGGTGCTCTTCCTCTTCCTGGACGGGGTGGGAATCGGTCCGGCTCACCCGGACGCCAACCCATTCCTGGGGGCGAACCTCCCCACGCTGCGGGCGCTTCTGGGCGGCACCATCCCCACCCTGGAGGAACCGGAGGTGTTTTCCGCTCCCGGTCTTCCCGCCACGCCGGGGGGGCCGGACGGGGGAGTGGCTCGGGGGGAAGCCGACCCGGCCGGCCTCTCCCGACCGGAAGCCATCGCCTTCCCCCTGGATCCACTCCTGGGCATCGAGGGTCTGCCCCAGAGCGGCACCGGGCAGACCGCACTCTTCACAGGGCTGAACGCCCCCAGGATCTACGGCCGCCATTTCGGCCCCTGGGTGCCGGTGCGGCTCCGGCCCCGCCTGCAAGAGGAGAACCTCCTCACCCGTGCTCAGGCCCTGGGGATCTCCTGCGCCTTCGCCAATGCCTATCCCAGGGGGTTCGAGCGCACCTCCTGGGCGCGGCGGCCGGCGGGGCCTCCCCTCATGGCCCGAGCCGCCGGTCTCCTGGTCCGGCACGAGGAGGCCCTCGCCCGGGGGGAGGCCCTCGCCAGCGAGATCGTGAACAGCTCCTGGCGCACCCACCTCGGCAGGGAGGAGATCCCCGAGGTCACCCCCCAGGAGGCCGGTCGAGCCCTTGCCCGCATCGCGGGGGAGGCACGGCTGACCTTCTTCGCCCATTACGCCACGGATCATGCGGGCCACCAGGGGGCTTTCGAGGCCTCCGCCCGGGCGCTGGAGCGGGTGGACGGCCTCCTGGAAGGTCTCGTTCCCCAGCTCCTTCCAGGGACCCTCCTGGTGGTGGCCAGCGATCACGGGAACATCGAGGAGGTGGGAAGGAGCCACACCCGCAACCCTTCTTTCACCCTCCTGGCCGGTCCTGGCGCCCGGCAGCTGCGCGGGGGCCTCCATGCCATCACGGACGTCCCCGGGCTGATCCTGCAGTACCTCTCCGGCCGGCATTGAGGTCAAGCGGACCCATCCCTCCCGGTGGGCGGGCCAGGACGTCCCCTGGCGCCATGGGTCCGCCCCGCCCTGGGGACGATCCTTCCTCCCGTGAGACCGAAACCCAAGATCCTCGGCCAGCTCCTGATAGAGACGGGAGCCATCACGGAAGGCGTCCTGGAGGAGGCCCTCTCCGCCCAGACGGGAACGGGCATGCGGCTGGGAGCCGTCCTGGTCAGGGGAGGGTGGGCCGACGAGGAGGCGGTGGCCCTGGGCCTCTCCCACCAGCTGAGCCTGCCCTACCAGCCTCCTCCCCTGGAGCCCGAGAGCGGCGCTGTCCGCCTGGTCCAGCCGGAGCTGGCCCGGAGGGGGAGGGTTCTCCCTCTCTCAGCCGCGGGCAGGAGCCTGCGCCTGGCCATGGCCGACCCCCTGGACCTGGGGGTCCTGGACGACGTCCAGTTCCAGTCCGGGCGCAGGGTGGAGCCTGTGGTGGCCTCCCCCGGGGCGGTCGCGACCGGGCTCGCCCGAAGCTACGGCGGGGAGCTGGAGAGCCTCCTGGAGGAGCTGCCCACGAAATGGCGGAAACCCGAGGAGGAGGGGGAGATCGGGGAGCTGGAGCGGGCTGCGGGCTCGGCACCCGTGGTCCGGCTGGTGGATCACATCCTTCACCGGGCGGCCGATGAGGGAGCCAGCGATATCCACATCGAGGAACAGGGAGGGGAGATCCAGGTCCGGTACCGGCGGGACGGAGTGCTCCGCCGCGTCCTGGGCCTTCCCTCCGAGAGCCAGGAGGCGGTCCTTTCCCGGCTGAAGATCATGGCCGGGATGGACATCTCGGTGAAGCGAAAGCCTCAGGACGGGGGTCTGGCTCTGCGCCGGCAGGAGAGCGGACCGGGAGAGCTGACCCTTCGGGTGTCCTCCCTTCCGGTGCAGGACGGGGAGAAGGCCGTGGTCCGCATTCTGGACCCCGGAAAGGTCCCCCGGAACCTGGAGGAGCTGGGCCTTTCCGCCCAGGATCTCCTAGGACTCCGGCGACTCCTGGCCGCAGGCCAGGGTGTGATCCTGGCGGCAGGACCCACGGGGAGCGGCAAGAGTAGCACCCTCTTCGCCGCCCTGGCGGAGTTGGACCGGAACACCCAGAACCTGGTAACGCTGGAAGACCCCGTGGAGTACCGTCTTTCCGGCGCGAATCAGGTTCAGGTCAATCCCAAGGCCGGCCTGACCTTCCCCACGGCCCTGAGGTCGGTCCTGCGCCAGGACCCCGACGTAATCATGGTGGGGGAGATCCGGGACAGGGAGACCGCGGAGATCGCCATGGCCGCCGCCGTTACCGGGCACCTGGTCCTTTCCACCATCCACACCGTGGACGCTCCGGGGGCGATCACCCGCCTTCAGAACATGGGGGTGCCTCCCTACCTCCTCGCCGACGGCCTGGCCGGGGTGGTGGCCCAACGCCTGGTGAGGAAGGTCTGCCGACGTTGCGGGGGGCGGAAGGAAGACGGTTGCTCGCACTGTGTCGGGGGATACCAGGGCAGAACGGGGGTCTTCCAGCTCCTGACGATGACGGATCCCCTTCGGGAAGGGGTAGCCCAGGGCGCCAGCCTTTCCACCCTCCGGCGCCTGGCCCGGGAAGGGGGAATGTCCTCCGTGAGGGAGGACGCCCTCCGCAAGGTCGCCGAGGGAGTCACGACCCCCCACGAGGTCGGGCGGGTGATCCAGGGTGACGCCGGAAGCCACGTCCCCTGCCCGAAGTGCAAGGGAGAGGTCCCGATCGGGGCCACCGGATGCCCCTGGTGCGGGCGGTCCCGCCAGCGCCGATGCTCCTGCGGGCAGGAGATCCGCTCCGCATGGCGTTTCTGCCCCTCCTGCCTCAGGCGGATCCCGGGAGGATGACCCGGACTCGGGCGAAAGGAACGCACAAGTTCCCATCCGGCGCCCCAGCCTCCTTTGCGGGCGGCATCATGGGACCCTAGCTTCCGCCGGTATCATGTTCAGGATAAAGAGCTTCCAGCGGAGGATCCTCCTCGCCCTCCTCGCCATCGGGCTGGCGCCCGCGGCCATTCTGCTCCTGGTGGGAACCCAGGGCCTCAGAAGCGGAGCCTCCATCCTGGGTACGGCAGGCCCCTGGGGTTCGGTGGCGGAGTCCGGGCAGCTCCTCCTGGAGAGGGTGGACTCCGCCGGCGTGACGGATCCCGGCGTCCTGGACGCCGGCCGGGCGCACCGCGAAGCCCTCTCCGACGGCCTCAGGGGCTCACAGATCTTTGCTCTCGTCCTGGACAAGATCCTCCAGCTTCTCCCGCTCCTCACCCTGGGCCTGGGCCTGGTCATCGCCGGGCTGGCCTATTGGGCCGCCCGCCAGCTCTCCCGGGGGTTCTCCCGCCCAATCGCCGACCTGGTGGCCTGGACCCAGCTCATCGGGCGTGGTGAACCCCTCCCCGCCCCTGGCCCCGCGGACGCCAGGGGAGTGGAGGAGTTCACCCAGCTCAGGGAATCCCTCCGGAGGATGGCGGCCGAGCTGGAGGAGGGTCGGCGGCAGGCCATCCAGGCGGCGAAGCTCCGGAGTTGGACGGAGATGGCCCGACGGGTGGCCCATGAGTTGAAGAACCCCCTTACCCCCATGCGCATGGCCGCCTCCAGCGTGTCCCTCCTGGAGAACAAGACCGCCAGGGAGGCCGGCGCGGTCCTCCTGGAGGAGATCCAACGCCTGGACGAGATGGCCAGGACCTTCTCCCAGTTCGGCCGCATGCCCGAAGGCCCCCGTTCGGAGGTGGACGTGGTGGAGCTTCTGGAATCCCTGGTCCGGCAGCATGGAGGAGGCGGAGCCACCGTGCACCTGGAGCCCGTCGGGAAGCTCCCTCTGGTCCTGGGCCATGTGGACGCCTTGGAGCGGTGCTTCCGGAACCTCCTCCTCAACGCCCTGGAGGCCTCCGCTCCCGACGGGAGGGTCGTTGTGCGGGTCTGGCAGGAGGGGGGGGCCGTGGTGACGGAGATCCGGGATTCCGGCCCGGGGATACCGCCGGAGAACCTGGAGCTCATCTGGGAGCCGGACTTCACCACCAAGAGCAGGGGTACCGGGCTGGGCCTCCCCATGGTCCGCCAGACCATCGCCGCCCACCAGGGAAGGGTGGAGGGAGGAAATCACCCGGAGGGAGGAGCCGCGTTCCTGGTGGTCCTGCCCGCACCCGGATCATCCCCCAGATGAGGCCGCCATGGACATCCTGATCATCGACGACGAAGGCAACCTCCGCCGCATGCTCCGGGCCCTTCTGGAGGGGGAAGGGTACACCATCCGGGAAGCCGCCACCGCGGAGGAAGGATTGGAGGAGGTGGAGCGGGAGCCTCCGGAGGCCATCCTCCTGGACCTCATGCTCCCGGGCATGTCCGGGTTGGAGGCCCTTCCCCGCATCGGGGACCTGGCTCCGGGCGTCCCGGTGGTGATGATGAGTGGAAAGGCCACCCTGGGGGATGCGGTCCAGGCCACTCGCCTGGGGGCTTTCCACTTCATCGAGAAGCCCCTGACCCCTGAGGCCGTGCTCCTTACGGTGAGGGGCGCCCTGGAGGTCAGCAGGGCCCGGGATCTGACCCGGGCGCTCCGGGAGGAGCTGGGCCCTCAGGCCGAGCTGGTAGGCCGGTCCCCGGCCATCAACCGCGTCCGGGAGCTCATTCAGCGAGTCGCCCCCACGGACGCCCGGGTGCTCATCACCGGAGAGAGCGGCACAGGGAAGGAGCTGGTGGCCTCCGCCATCCACTCCCTCTCCCCCCGGAAGGGGCGTCCCTTCGTGAGGGTCAACAGCGCCGCCATCCCCAGGGACCTGGTGGAGAGCGAGATGTTCGGCCACGAGCGGGGAGCCTTCACCGGAGCCACCGAGCGGAGACGGGGCCGCTTCGAGGTAGCCCACTTGGGGACCCTCTTCCTGGACGAGGTGGGGGACCTGGGTCCCGAGGCACAGGGCAAGCTCCTCCGCGCGATCGAGACGGGTGTGGTGGAGCGCGTGGGCGGAGGAAAGCCCATCGAGGTTGACGTCCGCATCATCGCCGCCACCAACCACGACCTGCGGGCCCAGGTGGATGAGGCCGCCTTTCGGCAGGACCTCCTCTTTCGCCTGGAGGTCGTACCCATTCACCTTCCTCCCCTCCGGGAGCGCATGGAGGATCTCTCCCTCCTGGTGACCCATGCCTTGCAGAGGCTCCGGAAGCGCCACGGCCTCCCCACCCCTCATCTCACGCCGGCGGGGATGGGGGAGTTGGCCCGATACTCCTGGCCGGGAAACGTCAGGGAGCTCATGAACATCCTGGAGCGCCTGGCCATCCTCAGCCCCGGCGGCCCGGTGGGCAAGGAGGAAGTGGCCCGCCTCCTCCCCCAGGCGCCAAGGGGTCCCGGCGCCGTCCCCGCCTACGAGGCCGGGGACCCCCGCCCGCTGCGGGACCGCCTGGACGATTACGAACGAGCTCTCATCGAAGGAGCCCTCGGGGGAGCCCGGGGTAATGTCGCCGAAGCCGGGCGACGGCTTCAAACCGATCGGGCCAATCTCTACCGGCGGATGCAGCGTCTGGGGTTGAGGGGAGGGGAGGAAGGGGAGGGTTGAGCCTTCCCGATGCGTGTCAAACCGCAACACCTCGTCTCCGATATGACGCACATGGCTGCGGGACTGGAGGGGAGACTGGACCGTAAACGCATGTCCGACCATCATTTGTGTTCATGCAACCAGATGGCATGACCCCTGCTTTTGGGCTCCCCGAAACCGCTTGTGGGACCCTCTTTCGGGAGACAACGATGAAGAAGGCCATGGTGTTCCTGGCAGGGCTTCTCCTCTCCGCGGCAGGACAGGCGTCGGCCCAGGAGCGCACGGTGGAGGCCCTGGACCTCCCCCGGTGGGTCGCGGAGGACGTGGTCAGCTTTTTCAACGACCCCTCCACCATCCAGTTCTCGGGACCGACGCGGATCCCATCCACCAGGGTCATCGTGGGGGACGTGGGCTCTCTCGGGGGGCCCTTCACCCTGGCCGGAGAGGTGGACGGGGATCTCGTGGTGGTCAACGGAGATCTGGTTTTCGAGACGGGTGCCACCATCACGGGGAACGTGCTGATCGTGGGAGGACGGGTCCTGGGGGAGGAGCTGGGCGAGATCGGGGGGGACCTTCGGGTCTTTGATGAGCCACTTCGCTATGTCCGGCGGGGAAACCGCATCGTCGCCGCTGGCGGTCGACCCTCCCAGGAGGCGGGTTTCGGATCCGACTTTCCCTGGGGAGACGCTCGATTCACCGTCAAGGCGGGGCAGAACTACAACCGGGTGGAGGGGCTCCCTGTCATGTTCGGTCCCTCCATTCGGACCGGGGGATCGGATCCCCTGCGTTTGGACCTCTTCGGCATCTGGCGCACCGAGATGGGAGTGGATCTGGACGAGGAGGACTTCGGATGGGCCCTGCGGGCCGAGCAGAGCCTGGGTGGCCGGGACCGGCTGAGGTTCGGGGGAACCTACTTCTCCATGGTGGACCCCATCGAGGACTGGGGGCTGACCAACCTGGAGGCATCCCTGGCCACCTTCATCCTCCACAAGGACTACCGGGACTACTACGAACGAAAAGGATGGAGTGCCTTCGCCCGATTCCGGTTTCCCTACCTGCCGGTGGAACTCAGCGCCGAGTATTTCGATGAGGAGCATGAGTTCGCGCAGGTCCGCTCTCCCTGGTCCCTGACGAAGAACAACGACCCTTGGCGCGAGCAGCCCATGGTGGCGGAGGGGGGGCTCCGGTACCTCGAGGGACGGCTCAACCTCGACACCCGAAACCACCCGGGGGACCCCACCGACGGGTGGTTCCTGCAAGCGTCCGTCCGGCAAGGATTGGGGGGAGATCTGGCCATCCCGGAGCACCGGAGCAGACCGGAGGCCCAGGGTGCCCTCGTCCCCGCAGCGGAGTATGAGACGGACTTCCTCACGGGGTTTCTGGACCTCCGGAGCTACCTCCGGGTCGGTCCGGGATCGTCCCTGAACCTCCGGGGGGTTCTGGCGGGCACCCTGAACGACGTACCCCTTCCCCCCCAGTTCCAGCACGCCCTGGGCGGAGTGGGGTCCCTGCCCGGCCATGTCCTCTTCACCGGCGACTGCGGGGCCCGAAGGGAGATACGCGGTTATGACGTGACCTCGAACGAGGTCACGGTACGCAACCCGGTCTTTCCCTCCTACGGGTGCGATCAGATCGCCCTCTTCCAGGCGGAGTTCCGGGGGAGCCTCTTCCTGGACTGGAGCTTCGGGGACTGGGACGAGGGTGATGAGGACCCCTGGGGCAGGGACTGGAGCTGGTATCCCAGCATCGAGCTCTCGCCGAACTGGGCGGCATTCTTCAACCTCGGTCGGGGGTACACCCTGGATGGGCTGGGGGACACCGACACCCTCATGGACCTTGGGGTCGGCCTCTACCTGGGAGACCTGGGATTCTACTACGCCTTCCCCCTGAATGAAGACGAGAACGGAGACCGGGACGGGCAGTTCTTCATTCGCCTCAGCCGCCGGTTCTGATCGGCCGCCGGGGATGGGGGCCCTCCGCTCCCTTTCCCTCCTGCTCCTGGGCCTCTGGGCACCCGCCCTCTCGGCCCAGGAGACGGCCCCCCTTACCTTCAGCATCGACCCCGAGACGGGTGCGGCGGGGGTAGAGGTCGGGGATCTCCTGGACGATCCCCGGCTCCTGGAGGCCGTCCATTCGGGACTTCCCCTGCGCATCCAGGTCCTGATCCAACTCTGGAGGGACGGGTTCTTCGACGACGAAGAAGGGCAGCACGAATGGCGGGCCAGTCTGATCTTTGACCCTCTGACGCGGAGGTATCAGGTCCAGGCAGGGGGAAACCCGGGGCCGGCGCTGGAGGTCAACACCCTGGAGGAGGCAAGGAGGATACTCCAGCAGACCCTCTTCGTGCCGCTCCGTCCCTCGAGGCCCGGACGTTTCTACTACATCGCCAACGTGGAGATGGAGACCCTCTCCTTGAGCGACCTGGAAGAGCTTCAGCGCTGGCTCCAGGGGGAGTTGGGTCCGGTGGTAGCCGGGGAGGAGGATGTACAGGGTGCCCTGGCCCGGGGGTTCCGGCGCATTCTGGTGAGGATGCTCAATCTCCCCGCCAGACGTTTTCAGGTCCGGTCCCCGCCCTTCGAGATCACGCCTTCCTGATCCACCGCCGCTTCGTGAGCGCCTTCACCCGGTCCATCCGCACCACCACTCCTATTCCGGCGCCCTGGGGCACCGGCATCATCCCTTCCTTCATGACGAACTCCGGTTCCACCACATCTTCTTCCCAGTAGCGGCGGCTCTCGGAGATGTCCCCGGGAAGAGAGAAACCGGGCACGCTGGCCAGGGCCAGGTTGTACGCCCGCCCCACCCCGGACTCCAGCATCCCGCCACACCAGACAGGGAGATCCTTTTGGACACAGAGGTCCCGGATCCGGAGGGAAGGCCCGAACCCCCCCACCCGCCCGGGTTTGATGTTGATCACCCGGCAGCTTCCCAGGTGCAGGGCGAGCTCCGCGTCCCCCGGGGAGCGGATGGATTCGTCCAGACAAATGGAGGTCGCCAGGCGGGCTTGGAGAAAGGCATGATCCAACAGGTCCTCGTGGCTCAGGGGCTGCTCGATCATCAGGAGCCCGAATGCGTCCAGCCCCGCAAGGTGCTCCGCGTCTCTCCGGGTGTACGAGGCGTTGGCATCCACCATCAGGGGTACCTCGGGAAACCGGGCTCTGACCTTCCGGACCATCTCCAGGTCCCGCCCCGGTTTGATCTTCAGCTTGATCTTATGGTACCCCTCCTTCACCCGCCCCTCCACCGTCCGGAGGAGATCCTCGTCGCTTCCCTGGAGTCCCACGCTTACCCCCACGGGCACTTCCCGCGCCGCGCCTCCCAGGAGGTTGGAAAGGCTGACCCCCCTCTCCTGGGCCTCCAGGGCCCAGGCGCCCATCTCCACGGTGGCGAGAGCCATAGGATGCCCCCGGAGCCAGGCCACGGGGGCCAGCACGTCGCCCACCCCGTTGAAATCCCTGCCCACCACCCCCGGAAGGACATAATCGGTCAGGATGTGCCAAGCCGTATCGGGTGTCTCGTAGGAATAGTTCGGGTGCTCGGCCGCAACGCACTCCGACCAGACCTCTCCCCCCTCCCCCACCAGTCTCAGGAGGAGGATCCGCCTTTCGTCCCACCCGCCGCTGCTGATCTCGAAGCGTTCCCTGAGCCTGAGGTGGATCTCCCTCAGCTCCGCCTCCCGGATCTTCATGCCGTGCCCCCCTTGGCCCCCAGTGACCGAATCACCCTCTCACCCCCCGAGCCCATCAGGCACCGGATTTCTCCAGAAGATAATGGGAGACCTCCGCCCCCCTGACGAACTCGCGGATCTCATAGCCTCTGGACAGATACCGCTGGAAGGGCTCCTTGGTGGCGACCCTCCAGAGGACGGCCAGCGGGAGGTCCGCCTCCATGATTGCCTCCATGTCTTCCGGAACCGGGAGAAGGACCACTGGCTCGTCCCTGTCCAGCGACGGATCCGCGGGGAGTGGGAAGGGCCCCCTCCTTTCCCAGGAAAGGACCCGCGGGACACCCTCCCACTCCTCGACGGCGCGGGGCCCTCCCTCCCCCGCCAACCTCCGCACCACCCGTTCCGAATCCATCTCCCAGGTGGCGATGAGCCGGTCCGTCCCGATTCCCCGGTGCAGGGGGGAGTGGGTCTCCCCATACATGTCCGGTACATACTCCCGGCAGACGATGCCCAGCTTCGAGAAGTTGATGTGGGCGTTGCGGCCCTGAAGCGGATCGAAGGTCCAGTGCATCTTGCGGATCCCCCGGGCGAGAAGGACCTCCCGCTGGTGACGCTTGAGCCGGCTCCCCAACCCCTTGTCCCGGATCCCAGACCGCACCGCCAGCATGTCCGACCAGTGGACCAGCTCCCCGTCCTCGAGCCCCGTAAGGCCGAAGACAAACCCGTCCAGCACCCCGTCCTCCCGATAGGCACCGACCACCAGCCCCCCAAGTCGGTTGGCAATCATGAGGATGGCCGCCGAGACCCTCTCCTTGAACCCTTCCCCCCACACTTCCTCCTGGAGCTCCGTGCAGGCGTGGTACTCGCCCTGCGTGGCGAGGATGCGGAGGGTGTGGGAGTCCATGTCCCTCAGGCCGGAAGTAGGAGAAGCCGGGCCAGGAGAGCGGTTCGCTCCACCTGGCGGTCCACATAGAGGAACTCGTGGGCCGCGTGGGCCCCGTCTCCCACGGCGCCCAGACCATCCAGGGTGGCG
>JBFYZD010000107.1:0-7902 GCA_041309685.1 Gemmatimonadales bacterium
CCTGCCCTCCGATCTCGCGTCTCCAGGGGGGCGGCTCCCCTGGCCCCCGGAACTCGCAGCGCCTACCCCGCCGACCTCACCGCCGGCACCGCCTCCATGAGGAGCTCCATGGCCCGGCGCAGCGCCCGTCCCCCGGGGCCCGAGCCCCGGTACTTCCCGATGCGGACGATGACCAGCTCGTGGGAGGGGATGATGGTGGCGCTCTGCCCTCCCGCGCCCCGCATGGCCATGGCGTCGGCGGGGATAGGCAGGGCTTGGTCCCCGTTCACCCAGAGGAACGCGCCTCCATACTGGCGCCTTCCGTCGGCCACCCAGGCCGGAGCCAGGGTGTTGGCGTAGGCCACGTACCCCTCCGGGAGGATCCGCTCGCCGTTCCAGACCCCGTCCTGGAGGTAGAGGTTGCCCAGGCGCGCCCAGTCCCGGGCCGGCAGGAACTCGTAGCCCTGGGTGAGGTTGTTCCCGTAGGGATCGGTCTCCAGGACGGCGTCCCGGATCCCGATCCTGTCGAAGAGGTTCCTCTGGGGGAAGGCGCGGTAGTCCTCCCCCCTGGCCTCCACCGCCAGCCTGATGAGGTAGTTGGCCAGCACCGGGTCGGTGTTCCGGTAACGGCCCACCGTGTTGGGGGGCCACTGCTGCGGGCGGGTGGCCGCCCACTGGAAGGAGTTCACCGTCCCGGTATAGAGGTAGAGATGGTCCGGGTATCCCAGGGCGGGATCGTAGTCCGGGTCCTGGGGGGCCCGGATCCGGATCCCCGAGGACATGCGCATGATGTCCCCGATGCGGATGCGCCGCCGGGGGTCGCCGCGGCTCTGCCACTCGGGGATGGGGGCCGGCTGCCACAGCTCGTAGGCCCCCTGCTGGATGAGCACCCCCATCAGGGCCCCGGTGACGCTCTTCCCCATGGACCAGCTCTCCAGGGGGGTGTGGATCCCGATCCCCTCGGCGTAGCGCTCTCCCAGGATCCGCCCCCGATGGGTCACCAGCAGCGCCAGGGTCATGGCCTCCGGCGGCCCGAATCCCTCCTCCATGGCCCGGGCGAAGAGCGCCGAGTCCACCTCGGCCGGCCAGGGCTCCTCGGTGACGACGTCCCCCATGGGCCAGGGGGCGGTGGCGGCGGGTGGGAGGTCGGGCTCCACCACCGAGGGGGTGAAGAAGACGCTGTCCTCGCCCACGGGCCGGGCCACGCACCCCTGGCTCCCGTAGCGCTTCGCCGCCCGGACCACACCCGAGGGGAGGGTCAGGCGGACCTCCTGAGCCTCGTGGTCCACCACCGTGTCCATCACGTGGACCCGGTCCTCGTAAGGGCTCGTGAAGTAGCCCACGTTCTCCGCCGCGTCCGCCGGGTCCAGGCCCGTGATGAACACCGCGGAGCAGAGGATCTTGGCGAACCCGGCCGTGGAGTGCTCCAGGGCATCGCCCGGTGGGGGAGTCCACTCACCGGGCAGCTCGAGGGAGTCACCCCGGGCCACCACGTAGGCCGTGAGCTCCCTCCCCGAGAGCCCCACGGGGCCCGGCGGCGGATCGATATTCGCCTCCTCCTTCGGGGCACAGGAGGGCAGGACGATGGGGAGGAAGAGGGCGACCAGGGCCAGCCAACGGGAGGGGCCGTGGGGGAGACGGGTGGTGGACATGCGGCTCTCCAGGTTCAGGGATGGGCCGGAAAAGTAGGGCCGGGTGGGGGGACGCGCGACAGGTCTGGAGGGAGGTTGCATCGCGCCGGGCCGGCGGGCCTCTGGACGGCCCTCAACCTCCGGGGCGCCGCACCAGGCCGTCGTCGACCAGCCCCACCCGGACGGCGGGCACCGGGAAGCCGGTACTGCACGCCCTCACGGGATCGAAGTCCGCCATGGGGAGCTGCCGAGTCCGGGTTCGGGCCGTGGGTCGGGCGTTCGGGCGTACGGGAAGATCCACGGGCGAACCCCCGGGGACCCAGGGGAAGGGGACGTGGGGTCCCCCGCTGGCTTGGGGGGGGTTCCCCTCCGTCCCGCTGGCCGGCAACCCGCCCGCTGGCGCGTCGGACCGCCGCGGTGGAACTTGGGAGTCGGATGGTCCTCTTCCACCGCGGCCCGTGGGAGGCACCATGGGGAGTCTCGGCGTTGCGGTATCGGGGCTGGCCTGCAGGCCGGGGCGGGCCTTCGTGGCCCTCTTCGGCCTGTCCCTGTCCATCCAGGGCTTCATCCTCACCAAGATCAGCCCGGAGGCCATCCGGCCCGACACGCGCTGGGAGGCCCCGGCCATCGCGGTGGCGCTGGCCGAGCGCGGTACCTTCGCCGACGCGTTCGCCCTCCCCACCGGCGCCACCGCCCATCTCCCTCCCATCCCCGTCGCCCTCTCGGCCCTGTGCTACAAGCTGCTGGGAACCGGCCTGGCGGGGGGGTATGCCGCCTGGGTGGTGGAGATGACGATCCAGGCCGTCCTGGTCGGGATGCTCCCCTGGGTGGCCGGATCCGTCGGCCTGGGCGTGGGGACCGGCTTCATGGCCGGGTTGGTGGGGAGCTTCATCCCCCGCTGGTCGGGACACGGCGAAGGGCTGGCGGGGGTGGCCATGGCCCTGCTCATGGTGGCGTTCGTCCGCGCCTGGACGCGCGGGCGCCGCCGCCTCGTGGGCTCCCTCCTGCTGGGGCTGGGCGCCGGCGCCGCCTTCCACGTGCAGCCGGCCCTCCTCCCCGTGGTGCTGGGGTGGATGGCCTTCGAGCTCTGGTGGAGCCGGGAACGGCGCAAGAGGCTCCACGGTGCCCTCATGGCCCTGGGCATGGTCCTGGCCTGCGTCCCCTGGGGATGGAGGAACTACCGGGCTTTCGACACGGTCTTCTTCGTGCGGGACAACCTGGGGCTGGAGCTCCGCATGGGGAACCACCCGGGTGCCGAGGCTGCCATGGACGCCATGGACCGCCTCGGGGAGCATCGCCATCCCCGGGCGTTGGAGGAGGAGGCCCGCAAGGTCCAGGAGATGGGAGAGCCGGCCTACATGAGGGCGGCCGGTCGCGAGGCCCGGTCCTGGATGCGGGAGAACCCGGGGCGGTTCGCGGCCATGACCCTGTCCCGCGCCGCGCACTGGTGGCTCGGTCCCTTCTACTATCCTCCGGGGGCGATGGTGGTGACCGCGCTTACCCTTCTGGCGGTGCTGGGGGCCTGGCGCGCCCTCCCGAGGATGGAGGTCCCCCAGAGGGCCGCGGTCCTGGTGCCCCTCCTCACCTTCCCGCTCATCTACTACATCGTGGCGTATATGCCCCGCTACCGGGAGCCGGTGGACTGGATCTTCCTCCTGCTGGCGGTGGCGGCCCTGAGCCGGAGTGGTCCCCCCTGGTCCCCCGCTACGGTCCCTTCTCCGACCCCATCGACATGAGCGCCGAGCTCAACACCCGGTGGATATCGCCCCCGGGCCGAGAGGAAGAGGTGGTTCGCGGCGATGCCATCCGCACCGGTCTGGTGGGGTGGCGCACGTCAGGCTGGGCCAGGAAACGCTCCGCCTCCTGGGTTCCTGGGTCACCGCCCCGCCGGTGAGGAACACGGTGCGCCCCCTCTGATCCGGCCACCCGAAGGGACGCAGCCACCCCCTGGTGCAGGTCCAGGCGCGACCGGTCGTCCTGGTGCCGGGAGCAGCCGCGCGGCGCCTCCACGACTTCTTCGATCCGGTGGGCCCCTTCTGCGGCTCCCCACCCGGCCGGGACGGGCGGCCGGAAAGGGGGCTACTCCCCCCCGCCAGCCGCCAGCTCCGCCAGCATCGCCTGCCCCGCCTCGGTCCAGGCGGGAGCTTCCTCCGCCTGCGCCACCGCGTGCCCCAGCCAGAACATGAGGCGCGCCACGCGGGCCGCTTTGTCGCTGTCCACCTGGTCCAGCTCGTCCGACGGCCGGTGCAGGTTTTCGTGGAGGCCGCTGAAGAAGAAGATCCCCGGGGTCCCCTCCTGCACGAAGGCGAAGTGGTCCGACATCCGGAAGATGGGGATCTCGGGCCAGCGCGTTTCCATGATGGCGATGTCCAGCTCGGGGTGGTCGGCGATGACCCGGTCCAGCGTGGCTCCAAGGGTGGAGTACTCACGTCCGAACACGAACATGGAGTCGGGCCAGTTCCTGCTGACCATGTCGGCGTTGATGTCGGCCACCTGCGCTGCCTTGGGGAGGGAGGCTCCGCTGGCGAAGTGGCGGGCGCCCAGGAGCCCCTTCTCCTCGCCGCTCACCAGCACGAAGGCCAGCGAGCGCCGGGGGGGCGTGGCCAGGGAGGCGAAGGCCTCGGCGATCTCCATCACCGCGGCCGTGCCGCTGGCGTTGTCGTCCGCCCCGTTGTAGATGGCGTCCCCGCTCTCGTCGGCGGGGCCGGTGACGTGGTCGAAGTGACCGGTGAAGACCACCCATTCCTCCCCCAGGCGGGGGTCGCTCCCCGGCAGGAGGCCCACCACGTTGGGGACCTGCACCGATTCCCCGGCCTCGGCCCCCGGGGGGGTCATGGGGTAGCGCTGGATGAAGGTGCCGCTGTCCCCGCCGGGCTCGAGCCCCATGCGGGCGAACTCGGCGGCCGCCCAGCGCGCCGCCGCCTCGAGGCCCTCGCTCGGCGTGTCCCTCCCCCCCATGGAGTCGTGGGCCAGGACCCCGATGAGGTTGCCCGCGGTTCCCGGGGTAGGCGCCTGCCCCTGGCGGGTTGGTGGTCACGGGCTCGATCGCAACCGTCGGCGCAGGCTCTGGAGAAGGGGGCTCGGTTGGGTCGGGCCCAGCGAGGTGCGGGGCGCTTCCTGGACCAGGGTCTCCTCCGGGATGCCGCTGGACCGGTAGCTCTTCTCGCCATCGGGCGTATATCCTCCAACGAATCCAACTCCGGAGGAGAGCCATGCGTCGTGTCCTGGTGTGTAGCGTTCTTCCACTCCTCTCGCTGGTGGCTTGCGGGTCCCCCCGGGGCGACGCGGAGGCCTCATCGACCGGAGCCGCCGGCGCGCCCTCCTCCGCCGTCGCCTCCCCGGCCTCCCCGGGGGCCAACCCTTCCGAGGTCGCCTTCCGGCTCCCGGAGCGTGACCTCTTTCCCGAGGGGATGGCGTGGGATCCGGTCACGGGGGATTTCTTCCTCGGAAGCCTGCGGAAGAGCAAGATCATCCGTATCTCCGGCGACGGGATCGTGGACACGCTCGCCGGCATGGCCGAGTTGGGCCAGGGAGGAATCCTGGGGATGAAGGTGGATGCGGATCGCCGGATCCTATGGGCCAACTTCCATCAGTCCGGAGAGCAACTGGGCGCCGACCTGTCGTCCCCTTTCCGGACCGGAATCCACAAGATCGACCTGAGCACGGGGCGGCTCCTGCGGAGCTACTCCATCGAGAAGGAAGAGGAGAACCACCTCTTCAACGACATCGCCCTGGCCTCCGACGGCACGGTGTACCTCACCTCCTATTCCAGGGGAACCCTGTACCGGATTGGGGCGCTCGCCGATTCGTTGGAGGAATGGCTTCCCATGCCCGAAGGGGTCTACACCAATGGCATCGCCATGGGGCCCGACGGACGGTTCCTCTTCGTGGTCGGAAACGACAGCGTCTACCGCGTCGAGATCGAGACCCGGGAGCTGGCTCCCCTCGATGTACCGGAGGGAGCGTACGTCGGCTTCGGGGACGGGATCTACTTCCATGACGGCGGATTGATCATCATCGCGGCCTACGGGGAGCAGGGAAGGCGGGACTACCGTGTTTCCAGGCTCGCTCTCTCGGAAGACCGCACCGCCATCGAATCCCTCCGGGTGTTGGACCAGGATCATCCCCTCTACGGGTACCCGACCACGGGCGCTCCGGTGGATGGGTGGTTCTACTACATCGCGAACGCCCAGTTCGACAAGGTGACCGGAGATGGGACCGTCGCTCCCTGGGGCCAACTCTCCGACATCCATCTGCTCAGGGTCCGACTGGACGGCGGTTCCTGACCCCGCCGGCTCTCCCATGGGACGCCATCCCTCTTGTGGCCTCGATGAGGAGGGCGAGGGAGCGCTCCCCGGGGAGCGAATCACCGCCCGGATCAGCTCCCGCCGGCTGCCCTGGCCTCGGCCACCATGCGGCGCACGTCGGCCAGAAGCTGGCGGGCGTCGTAGACGATCCCATCCTTGATCGTATACCGAATGCCCTGGACCCTCTCCACCTCCCCGGTCTGGTCGTTCAGACGGGGGGCTCCGGTGCCGTAGAGGATCTTCAGGTTCTGGAGAGGATTCTCCTCCACCAGCACCAGATCGGCTTTCATGCCTGGGCGCAGGATCCCGAACTGGATGGGCTCGCCCTTGGGTTCGAACAGCTCTCTGGCCCCGAAGTAGGTGGCGGACCGGAAGACCTCCGAAGGGTGGAACCCGGCCTCCCGGAGGAGCTCCAGCTCCCGGACGTACTCGAAGCCGAAGGTGCTGTAGATGAAGCCGGAGTCCGTGCCCACCGTGACGATCCCTCCGGCGTTCTTGTAGTCGTTGAGGAAGCGCATCCACTTCTGGTAGAACTTCTTCCAGTGGTATTCGTCCTCGCTGGTCCAGTAGAACCAGTACGAGCCGTGCGCCTGCCGACTGGGAGTGTAGTAGTCCCAGAGGGAGGGCAGGGTGTACTCGTCGTGCCATTCGGCGTTCATGGCCCGAGACAGGTCGCGGCTGGCCTCGTAGATGGTCATTGTGGGGTCGAGGCCGAAGCCCAGCTCCAGGAACTCCTGGATCAGGGCGTTCCACTTCTCGCTGCCGGGCTCGGCGGATTGGTACCAGAGGTGGGCCACGTTGCCGAAGCGGTTCTGCTCGTTGTTGTAGTTGTAGTCCAGGGGCCAGGCCTGGATGCTGAAGTCCGTGAGCATGGACTCCATGAGACCGTAGTAGTGGGTCATCATGTCCATGCCCAGGCGGGCCGCGTCCAGGGCGGTCATGCGGACCACCCCCATCTGGTCCAGATGGGCCACGGTGCCGAGGCCATGCTTGTGGGCTTCGTCGATGAGGGCGGCCATGATCTCGGGGTCCTCCGCCCCCAGCTTCACCCCGTCCACCCTGGCGCCGTCCACCTCCACGTTGGCGAGCCAGCGCACCCACTCCCGGGCCGTCTCGGGGTCCCGGACCGGACCCCGGTCCCAACCGGTGCCAGGGCGGTGGAAGGTGAACATCCGAGGGGCCACGATCTCGTTCCGCTCCGAGAGGGCCTTCTCTTCCAGTGACCAATCGAAGTCACCGAAGGGCACTCCGCGCACCGTGGTGACCCCGTGGGCGAGCCAGAGCTTGTAGATGTACTCCGCCTGGGGGGCTTTCGGGACGCCCCCGGTGTGGACGTGCATGTCCACAAACCCCGGGAGGACATACCACCCCTGGGCGTCGATCTCCCGGGTGGCCCCCTGGGGCCGGCCCCGATCCGGGATGGGCACTCCGGGGAAGCCCACCGAACGGATCTCGGCGATCCGATTCCCCTCGACGACGATGTCCACCGGTCCCCGGGGAGGGGCGCCGGTGCCATCGATCATGGTCGCTCCCCGGATGATGAGACGATCGTAAGGGCCTCCTCCCTCGTCGGCACCCCTGCGGGTCGTAGGTTCCATCTGGGCTCCGGCTCCGGCGGGGAGCAGAAGGGGAAGCGTGAGGAGGGCGGCGGAGAGGGTGCAACGCAGGGACATGGTTCCTCCGGGGTCGAGTGGAAATCGGGGGGAATCTACGTCGCCGGATCGATCCCATCCACTGTGCCCGAAGGGCGCTTTCGCATTGACCCCCCGGAGAAGGCGTGAGGGGGTTACGATCCTGTCCTTGGCCGTCCCGCCTTCACGAGATTCCGGAGACCGTCTCGATCCCTGGTGGGATGGACCTGGAAACGCCGGCCTCCCCTCTGGAGGAGGGCCTGGCGGTGGAAAATACGTATTGTGACGCAGGCGGAGGGGCGGCATTGGTTGGAGTCAACGAACCGGGTAGGGCGTCCTCAGTCACGGCAAGGC
>JBFYZD010000108.1:0-22101 GCA_041309685.1 Gemmatimonadales bacterium
CCATGCGCCGGATGCGTGGGGGATCTTCCCCATCAGCGCCGTGGCCCGGAAGGGGCTCAAACCCCTTCTGGAGGGGCTCTTCGCCGAGACCCGGGTGGTTGTGAAGCAGAGCGGGGAGGAAGAGGAGGAGGAGGAATGGTGGGTGCCGGAGTAGCCCCCTCCCGTGAGGAAATCGGGGAGGTGGAGGCCTTTCTCCGGCTGAAGGAGATCCCCCGGCTCGGGGACAGGGGCATCCGGGAGCTGGTCGAACGCCACGGCACCGGAGCCGTGGCCCTGCGGGCCCTGGGGGTCCAGGGAGAGCTCCTGGGCGGCGCCCCGACCGCCCGGCGCGCGGAGGAGTGGGCGCACCGGGGTCTGGAGGTACTCCCCCAGACCTCCCCCCGCTATCCCCCACGCCTCCTGGAGCTGGAGGACCCTCCTCCCCTCCTCTTCCTGAAGGGGCGGGAGGAGCTCCTGGCCCGGCCGGCGGTGGCCGTCGTGGGGGCCCGGCGAGCCACGGAGGTGGGACGGCGGATGGCCGGGGCTCTTGCCGGCCTCCTGGCGCGGGCCGGGGTGACCGTGATCAGCGGGTTGGCGATGGGTATCGACGCGGCGGCCCACCGGGGGGCCCTGGAGGCCGGAGGCGACACCCTGGCGGTCCTGGGCGCGGGGGTGGACGTGCACTATCCCAGGGTCCATGCGTCCCTTTCCAGGGAGATCGCCCGGGGGGGGCTCCTGGTTTCCGAGTTCCTCCCCGACGAGCCCCCCCTCCCGCACCACTTCCCGAGACGGAACCGGATCATCGCTGCTCTGGCGCGGGCCGTGGTGGTGGTCGAGGCCGGGGAGAGGAGCGGCGCCCTCATCACCGTGGACCATGCCCTGGACCTGGGAAGGCACGTCCTTGCCGTTCCCGGATCGGTGGAGAGCCCCCAGGCGCGGGGGACCAATGCCCTCCTGAGGGATGGTGCCAGCGTCCTGCCCTATCCCCGGGCCGTCCTGGAGGAGCTGGCGGAGGTGGTAAGGGCCGCCGCCGGGTGGAGGAAGGAGGAGGGGGGCGCCGGGGAAGATCACGGCCTGGCGGCGCTCCCGGCGGTGCCCGCGGGGCTGGAGCCTCTCTGGGCCGCCCTGGCGCCGGAGCCCAGGAGCCTGGACCAGGTGGCGGGTCTCGCCCGCCTCTCCCCCGGGGACGCCCTCTCGGGCCTCGCGGCGCTGGAGTTGGGGGGGTGGGCCCTTCCCTGCCCGGGGATGCGGTTCCGCAGGGCATGACTCCTCCTCCGCCCCGCGGCCCCCGGCTCCCCGGGGGGGAAGGGGACCCTCCCGGGCCGGTGCGACTGGACGTGGAGCCTCCCCGGCCCGGTCCCGTCCGGTCCGTCTATGTCCACGCCCCCTTCTGCGCCCGGCGGTGCCTCTACTGCGACTTCGCCGTGACCGTGTCCCGCCGGGGGGAGCTGGCGGGCTGGCTCCGTGCCCTGGCCGGGGAGTTGAGGGCGGTGGAGGAGGAGGGCCTCCTGGCCCCGGCAGGGTCGCTGGCGACCCTCTACGTGGGGGGAGGTACTCCCTCCCTCCTGGGCCCGGAGGCCATGGCCGGGCTCGCCCGGGTCCTGGGCCGCTCCCGCCTCACCGACCCGGCGCTGGAGTGGACGGCGGAGGCCAACCCCGAGTCCTTTTCGGATGAGGTGGCCCGGAGCTGGAGCGGGGCGGGTGTCAACCGCATCAGCCTGGGAGCGCAGAGCTTCCAGGGGCCCGCCCTGCGATGGATGGGGCGCCTCCATGGGCCCGAGGGGCCGGCAGAGGCCCTGCGACGGGCGCGCGCCGCCGGGATCGGGAACGTGAGCCTGGACCTGATCTTTGCCCTGCCGCGGGAAGTGGAGCGGGACTGGAGGAGGGATCTGGAGGAAGCCCTGGCCCTGGAGGTTCCCCACCTGAGCCTCTACGGCCTCTCGGTGGAGAAGGGGACCCCCCTGAGCCGGGCCGTGGGGGAGGGCAGGGTCTCCCCCGCCGGGGAGGAGCGGTACCGGGAGGAGTTTCTGCTTGCCGGGGAGCTTCTGCGGGCCGCGGGGTACCGGCACTACGAGCTTTCCAATTTCGCCCTTCCCGGGTCCGAGTCCCGGCACAACCGGGCCTGCTGGGAACTCCGGCCCTATCTGGGCCTGGGGAGCAGCGCCCATTCCTTCCGGCTTCCCCTGAGGCGGTGGAACCTGAGGGGGTGGGACGCATACCGGAAGGCGGCCGGGGAGGGGATCCTCCCTCTGGAAGGGGAGGAGAGGTTGTCCCCCGGGGCGGTCCGGCTGGAGCGGATCTGGCTCGGCCTCCGCACCCTCCAGGGGGTAAGCCGGACGGGCCTTCCCGATGGGGCCGTGCGGCTCCTGGACCGGTGGGTCCAGGAGGGGCTCGGCGTCTCCCGGGGGGAAGGGATCCGCCTCACGCCGGAGGGATGGCTCCTCCTGGATCATCTCGCGGTGGAGCTTGACGGGGCCCTGGAGGGGCGGGGGTGGGGGACCTCCCCGCCGGCGGCGGGTTGACGCTTCCTTGATGGCTCTTCGATCTTTCAGGATCGCCCGCAGCCGGGGAGGACGGTCATGGATGTGAAGGCTCGGATCATCGCCAGGGGTCAGGCAGGACAGGATCTCTCCGAAAGGGAGATCCGCGTCCTGGAGGCCGTGGTCCGGAGCTATGTGGACACGGCCGAGCCCGCCGGGAGCCGGATCGTCGCCCGCCTCTGCGGTCTGGGTGTCTCTCCGGCCACCATCCGGAACACCATGAGCGATCTGGAGGAGAAGGGGTACCTTTCCCACCCCCACACCTCTGCGGGGCGGGTCCCCACCGACCTGGCCTACCGCTTCCATGTGGATCAGCTCATCCAGACGCCGGGCCTCAGCCCGGAGGAACGGGACCAGCTGGTGAGGGAGCTGGACCCGGCCGCGTCCACCACCGTGGAACGCCTGGTCCGCCGGGCGGCCCGGGCTCTCAGCATCCTGTCCATGGAGCTGGGGATCGGGCTGGCTCCCCGCCTGGAGGGGGCGGTCCTGGAGAAGGTGGACCTCCTGAGGGTATCCTCCAACCGGATCCTCCTGGTGGCCACGGTCCGGAGCGGTCTGGTCAGGACGGTCTACGTGGACTTCGAGGGAGAGGTTCCCGAGGATACCCTGGTGGCCCTCACCCTCCTTCTGAACGAGCGATTGGCGGGGCTCACCCTGAAGGAGATCCGGGAGACCCTCCCCCAGCGCCTCCGGGACTCCCGCCTGGAGGACTCCCCGGCGACGGACGAGCTCCTGAACATCTTCATCCAATCGGGGTCGGAGCTCTTCCACTGGAGCGACATCGAGGAGAGCGAGATCCTCCTGGGGAAGACCAGCCTCCTGGCGGCGCAGCCCGAGTTCACCTCGGGGGAGAGCCTGAAGGGGCTCATCGAGCTGACGGAGCGGCCGGATCTCCTGGGGAGCGCCCTCTCCTCCCGGGATCATCAGGGCGGTCTCCAGATCACCATCGGGGGAGAACACGACCAGGAGGAGCTCTCCCCCTTCACCCTCGTCACCGCGGAGTACAGGGTCGGGGGCATGAAGGGGGTCATCGGGATCATCGGACCCACCCGCATGCCATACGAGAAGGTCATCGCCATCGTGGACTCCACCTCCGCCCTGGTGAGCCGCATCCTGGGGGCGTGACGGAGCCCTCCGACCCGGAAGACCCAAGAACGGACCTTTGGCGGGTCTCTCCTCACCCGGGGCCTTCCCCCGGGGGGAGATGACCCCGAGACCCATGCAGAATGGCTGACTACTACGAGCGCCTGGGCGTGTCCCGGAGCGCCAGCACGGAAGAGATCAAGAAGGCCTACCGCAAGCTGGCCCTGCAGTTCCACCCCGACAGGAACGAGGGGTCCAAGGAGGCCGAGGAGCGGTTCAAGGAGGTCACCCAGGCCTACGAGATCCTCCGGGATCCGGAGAAACGTGGCCACTACGACCGCTACGGGGAGCAGGGGCTCAGGGGTGGCGCCGGCGGGGCCGGTTTCGGGGGCTTCGACTTCGCCGATGCCATCCAGGTCTTCATGCGCGACTTCGGTGGCTTCGGAGGCTTCGAGGAGATCTTCGGAGGCCAGCGCGGGGGGGGCGGGGCCCGTGGCCCCAGCAAGGGCCAGGGCCTCAGGGTACGCCTTCCCCTGACCCTCAAGGACGTGGCCCGGGGCGCCACCAGGAAGCTCCGGGTATCGGTCCTGGACACCTGCGGGAGCTGCGGAGGCTCCGGGGCCGAGCCCGGAACCAACCCGGTCCCCTGCCGTACCTGCGGGGGGACCGGAGAGGAGCGCCACCTCCAGCGCTCGGTCTTCGGTCAGTTTGTCTCCGTGGGGCCCTGCCGCACCTGCGGGGGGGAGGGGCGGGTCGTGGAGCGGCCCTGCGGCACCTGCCGGGGTGACGGACGGGTCCGGACGGAGCGGGAGGTGGAGGTGGAGATCCCGCCCGGGGTGAGCTCCGAGAACTTCATGACCCTGAGGGGGCAGGGGAACGCGGGGCCCCGGGGAGGGCCGAGAGGGGACATCGTGGTGCTCCTGGAGGTGGAGGAGGACCCCCGCTTCCTCCGGGACGGGGAGGATCTCCTCCTCGAGCTTCCCGTCACCTTCACCCAGGCGGCACTGGGGGACGAGGTGGAGGTCCCCACCGTGGAGGGCACCGCCCGGGTGACGGTACCTCCGGGTATCCAGAGCGGGGAGGTGCTCCGGTTGCGGGGCCAGGGGCTGCCAGGCCTCCACGGCCGGGGGCGGGGGGACCAGCTCGTGCGCGTGCGGGTCTGGACCCCCCGGAAGCTCACCAGGGAGCAGGAGCGCCTTCTGAGGGAGCTGAGGGGGGTGGAGGACACCCCTCCCGAGGACGCCTCCGAACCCCAGGAGAAGGGGTTCTGGTCGAAGGTGAAAGAGGCCTTCTCCTGAGGGGCGCCCGGAGCACACCGGAGGTGGGGCGTCATGGTCCCTGAGCGCTGGCTGGCCCTCTCGGTCCGCTCCCGGGCGGGGATGGACCGGGAGATCCTTCCCTTCCTCCTGATGGAGCTGGGAGGGAGGGGGGTCCAGGAAACCGAGGAGGGGTTCGTTACCTACCTGCCTCCCCCGGCCGGCCTGGAGGAGTTCCTCGCCCGGGCCCGGGAGCGGCTCGACGCGGTTCACCCGCCGGAGGGAGTGGAGCTCTCCTGGCGTTGGCAGGCCCAGGAGGATTGGGCCGTCCTCTGGCGGAGGGGCCTCGGGCCCCGCAAGGTGACCCCCCGCATCACCGTGGCCCCCAGCTGGGAGATCCCGGAACCGGCCCCAGGGGAGCACCTGATCCTCCTGGACCCGGGGATGGCTTTCGGGACGGCGGAGCACGCCACCACCCGGGGGTGCCTGCGCCTGATGGACCCCCGTGTCCGCCCCGGGGACCGGGTTGCCGACGTCGGAGCGGGGTCCGGCATCCTCTCCATCGCGGCGGCCCTTCTGGGGGCCTCCCGCGTGCTCGCCCTGGAGATGGACGGGATCTCCTGCCAGGTCGCCCGGGAGAACCTGGCCGCGAACGGCGTGGAGGGACGGGTGGAGGTGGTGGAGGCTGTGGTGGAAGGGAACGCACCCCTCCCCGGGAGCCCCTTCCATGGAGTGGTGGCCAACCTCCAGAGCTGCCTTCTCCTCCCCCTCCTTCCCTCCTTCCGGGAGAGTCTCCACCCGGAGGGGTGGCTGATCCTCAGCGGGGTGCTCCAGGCGGAAAGGGACGGGATCCTCACCGCGGCCGAAGGGGCGGGGCTGGCGCTCCAGGGCCAGGACCTGGAGGACGAGTGGTGGTCCGGGGCCTTCACCCCCCTCCCCCCCCAGCCCTGAGAAGGACCCGGTAGCTCTTCTCCGCCTCCTCCGTCGCTCGGACCCATCGGGCCACGGAGGCCGGGGCGCTGTCGTCCACTCCCCTCCCCCAGGCCTTGAGGGTCTCGGAAAGGCGCCGGGAGGCCCTTCCCCCGGGTCCGGACGCGGATGTGGGGGGGGCGAATCCCAGGATCCAGGCCTCTCCCGCCCACCCCCGGACACCGGGCCGAAGGAGCGCCCGGGGTGCCAGGTTGGCCTCCCGGGACCAGGGGCCCCTCCAGGGGGACAGGACCCGGAAGAGACCCTTCTCCCCCTGGGCCGACGTGAGGAGGTGTTCCTCCCCTCCGGGGAGGGTGACTCCGTCCACTCTCAGCCCCGCGAGGAGGCGGGAGACGGGGAGGGTGCCGGTGGCGGTCCGGTCCAGCTGGGTCCGGATTCCCTGGGTGACCGTGTTCATGGGGCCTTCTCCTGGCAGGTGGCGTCCGGCGGGAGTGGACCGGGAATCTGGGTCCGGGCGGAGGGCGGACCCATGGTCCGAGGGGACGATTCCTCGGACCCCGCCCCTCCCGCCGCAGGGTGGGGAGGTTCCCCGTCGGGGGGCGGGGGGGAGACAAGCGGTTGCCGGCATTGCGCCCGGGCCCCGCACCGGCCAAGATGGCCCGGGAGGCCCGCCACCAGCAGCCGGTTTCGCCAGGAGATCCCCTTGCCCGGTTCCACCTGCCTTTTCTGCCGAATCGCCCGGGGGGAGAGCCCGGCCCAGATCGTTCGGGCCACTCCCGACCTTGTGGCTTTCCGGGACCTCCATCCCCAGGCTCCCACCCACATCCTCATCGTTCCCAGGAGGCACCTCTCCTCCGTGAGCGCCCTGGAGCCCGGGGACGCGGAGACGGTGGGGAGACTCTTCCTCGCCGCCCGGGAGATCGCCGAGGCGGAGGGGATCGCCCAGGGCGGGTACAGGATGGTGATCAACGCCGGACCGGACGCCGGCCAGTCGGTCTTCCACCTCCACCTGCACCTCCTGGGGGGCCGGGGGATGGCCTGGCCCCCGGGATAGGGGAGCGCGGGCCGGCGTCCCTCCGCCTCGTTGACCGCCCCCCCCCCTCCCCCTAGCTTCCTCCTGACTTTCCACGGAGGCTCACGCGGTTGGGCAGCTCGCTTCAAGACCGTCTTCAAGAAGATCTCAACCTGGCCCGAAAGGCCCGGGACAAGCTCCGTACCCTGGTCCTTTCTGCGACCCTCCCGGATGCCCAGGTCCGGCAGATGGTCCGGGAGGAGCTCGCCGGGTGAGGGGATCCGCCTCTCCCGACCGTGTCGTCCCGGAACGGGCGCTGGCCTCAGGGCCGGCGCCCGTCCCTCCTTTACGGACCCGGAAGCGCACCGGGTGGGGCAGGGCCGGGGGGCAGGGAGCCCCTTCAGCCCCGGGCGGGTGGGGGGAGGGCGCTGGACCGTGAATGCCCATGCCCTGGCCGTGCTGGAGCTCCACCGGGTCCTGGAGGGGGTGGCCGGGAGGGCGTTGAGCCCCCTGGGGCGGGAGAGGGTCCTCTCCCTCCGTCCCGGCACCGACCTCCCGGCCATTCAGCGGGACCTGAACCGGGTGGAGGAGCTGGCCCTCTTCCTGGACCGGCACCGGGACTGGACGGTGCCGACCGTGCCGGATGCCCGTAGGGGGCTCCGGCGTCTGGGCAAGGAGGGGGCCGTCCTGGAGGGGATCGAGCTCTTCTCCCTGCTCCGCCTCCTGGCCTCAGGCAGGGAGCTGGATTCGGCGTTGGCCGGGGCCCCGGAGGAGTTGGCGGGGTTGGCCTTCCTCCGGGAGGGTCTCTTCCGGGATCGGAGCCGGGAGAAGATCATCGAGGCGATCGTGGACGCCGACGGGTCCATCCTGGATTCCGCTTCCCGGGAGCTGGCCCGGATCCGGTCCACCCTCCGCCGGGCTCATGCCCGCATCGTCCGGGCCCTGGAGAGCCTCCTCAAGACCCTTCCGGAGCGCTTCGTCGTTCCCGATGCGTCCGTCACGATCCGGGAGGGCCGTTATGCCATCCCCATCCGGAGGGAAGGGAAGGGGGAGGTGGGGGGGGTGACCCTGGACGAATCCGCCACCGGCGTCACCCTCTTCGTGGAGCCTCCGGTGGCCCAGCAGCTCACCAACGAGCTGAGGGAGCTGGAACGGGAGGAGGCCCGGGAGGTGCTCCGGATCCTCCGGGAGCAGACCGATGCTCTCCGGCCGCTCCTCTCCTTCTTGGAGGCATCCCAGGCCACCCTGGTGGAGTTCGACTCCCTCTTCGCCCGGGCCCAGGCCGCGCTGCGATGGGAGGGCCGGGCTCCGGAGCTCCTTCCCCCCGGGACGCAGGAGTTGGTGGTGGTGGGGGGGCGTCACCCCCTCCTCCTGGCTCGAGGCGTGAAGGAGGTCGTCCCCTTCGACCTGGCCCTGGGGCCGGGAGAGCGGGCCCTTGTGGTCTCGGGCCCCAATACCGGCGGAAAGAGCGTCTTTCTCAAGGCTCTAGGCCTCATCACGGTGCTGGCCCAGTCCGGGGTGGTCCCCCCGGCGGGGAAGGGGACGTGCCTTCCCCTCTTCCGGGATGTGTTCGCCGACATCGGCGACGAGCAATCCATCTCCGAGAGCCTCTCCACCTTTTCGGCCCACCTGGCCAACCTTAAGGAGATCCTCCGGGAGGCCGGCCCCGACTCCCTGGTCCTCATCGACGAGATGGGCACCGGCACCGATCCTCAGGAGGGCGCCGCCCTCTCCCGGGCCATCCTGGAGGACCTGGTCCGGAGGGGCACCCTTGCCGTCGTGTCCTCCCATCTCGGCGCCCTGAAGCGGTTGGACACCCCCGGAAGCGGTGTGGTGAACGCCTCCCTCCAGTTCGACCCGGACCGGATCGAGCCCACCTACCATTTCCAGAAAGGGCTGCCCGGACGGAGCTATGGGCTGGCCATCGCCCGGCGCCTGGGGTTCCCCCCGGAGCTCCTGGACGGGGCCGAGAGGCACCTTCCCCGGGAGGAAGCCAGGATGGAGGACCTCCTGGCCGCGCTGGAGCGCAAGGAGAAGGAGGCGTCGGAGCTGGTCGCCTCCCTGGCCCGGGAGAGGGCCCGGGCCGAGGATCTGGCCCGGGAGCTCAAGGAGCGGGCGGAAGAGCTCCGGGCCCGGGAGCGTACCGCCGGGGCCCGGGCCCGGGAGGACGCCCGGCAGCTCCTCCTGGAGGCTCGCCGGGAGGTGGAGGCCGCGATCCGGGACGTTCGGGCTGCCGGAGAGGAGGCCCGGGGGAGGGAGCGGGAGGAGGGGGAGATGGAGGAGATGGAGGAGGCCATCCGCCGGGCGCGGCGGCGGGTGGAGGAGGCGGCGGGCCGACTCCGGCCCGGAGGGGGGGAGCCGGAGAGCTCCCCCCTGGAGGTGACCCTCCTGCCGGGGGACCGGGTGAGCCTGGCGGGGTCCGGCGCCCAGGGACGGGTGCTGGAGATCCGGGACGGCCGTGCCCTGGTGGAGACCACCGGAGCCCGCCTCCACCTTCCCCTTGCGGACCTGGTCTTCCGGGGACGGCCCGCAACGGACCAGGAGGAGGGGCCCCGGCGCCCGAAGGAGGCGGCCTCCGCCTGGCAGGGGCCGGAAGCCCAGGCCTCCCCCGAGCTGGACCTGAGGGGCCTGCGGGTGACCGAGATCGACATCGAGGTGGACCGGGCTCTGGATCAGGCGGTTCTGGCAGGGCTGGGGGAGATCCGCGTCATCCACGGGAAGGGGACCGGGGCGCTGCGGGAGAGGGTAACCCGGATCCTGGCCCAGGACCCCAGGGTGAGGGAGTTCCGCCTGGGCCTCCACGGGGAGGGTGGGGCCGGGGTGACCATGGTGAGCCTCCGATGAGAGGATGGCGGAGGGGAGGGGAGGAAGCGGGAACCCGCCGGGGAACCCCCGGGCCCGGAAACCACGCCATGAGGAGCAGGAGCCAACCGTGATCCCCGACGATGTGGTGGAGGAGGTCCGGCAGCGGGCCGACATCGTCGAGATCCTGGGTGAGCATCTGGCCTTGAAGCGGTCCGGGAAGGACTACAAGGCCCGGTGCCCCTTCCATGAGGAGCGCACTCCCAGCTTCTACGTGGTGCCCTCCAAGGGGTTCTACAAGTGCTTCGGGTGCGGGGAAACCGGGGACGTGTTCACCTTTCTCATGAAGCGCCTGGGGCTGAGCTTCGTGGACGCCGTGAAATACGTCGCCGAGCGGTCGGGCGTGGAGATCCGGGAGGTGGGCCGGTCCGGGGACGAGGACGCGTTCCGTCACCTCTACGAGGCCAACGCCCATGCCCGGCAGTTCTTCATCGACACGCTCCGGAGTCCGAAGGGGGGGCGGGAGGCCCAGGCCTACCTGGAGGGGCGGGGGATCGGCCAGGAGACGGCCGAGCGCTTCGGCCTGGGGTTCGCCCCGGACGAGTGGAGGGCGTTGCGGGAGGCTGCCGCCAAGCACGGGATCGAGGATCAGGTACTCTTGGAAGTGGGGCTCCTGGTCCAGCGGGAGGAGAAGAAGGAGCCCTACGACCGGTTCAGGAACCGGGTGACCTTCCCCATCGAGTCCCTGCCGGACCGGATCGTGGGCTTCGGGGGCCGGGTGCTGGGGGAGGCGGCCAGGAACGTCCCCAAGTACCTGAACTCCCCGGAAAGCCCCATCTATCACAAGGGAGAGATCCTCTACGGCCTCTCCTGGGCCAAGAACGCCATCCGCCGGGAGGAAGGGGCCCTGGTGGTGGAGGGGTACATGGACGCCGTGTCCCTCGCCGCCGGGGGAATCGAGAACGTGGTGGCACCCCTGGGGACCTCCATGACCGAGGAGCAGGGGCGGCTTCTGGCCCGCTACTGTACCCGGGTCTACCTGCTGTTCGACAGCGACGCGGCCGGTCTGCGGGCCACCTTCCGGGCGGGGGACCTGCTGCTGGCGGCGGGATTGCACCCGGCGGTGGTGACCCTCCCCCCGGGGGAGGACCCGGACACGGTGATTCGCAAGGAGGGTCCCGAGGCCCTCCGCCATTACCTGAGCCAGGCCGTGGACGTACTCGACCGGAAGCTCCAGATCCTGGAGGAGCGGGACCACTTCTCCTCCATCGAGCGGATCCGGGGAGCCGTGGACCGCCTCCTCCCCACCCTCCGGGCCGCCAAGGACCCCGCGCTCCGGGACATCTACGTGGCCCGGGTGGCGGAGAGGACCGGGGTCCGGCGGGAGACGCTGGAGGGAGAGATGGAAAAGGGGGACCCCTCCCCCCATCCCCACCCCCGGCCCCGGCCGCTCCCTCCGGCCCCAGGCCCCAGGGCGCCCCAGGCCCTCCACATGGGCCCGGAACGAAAGCTCCTCCTGCTCCTGGTTCAGGCGCGGGATTTCGTGGACCGGGCAGCGGAACGCCTGGGTCCGGAGGACTTCCTGGACCCCGCCTACCGGGCCGTGTACCAGGCGCTGGTGGCGGATCCGGAGCTCACCCACCCCCCAGCCGGGATGGACCCCGTTGCGGCCCGGCGCCTGGAGGAGATCCTGGAGGACCGGGAGCGCCTTTCGGAGCTGACCGAGGTCTTCGAGGCCTCCATCGCACACATGCGGGAGACTCCGCTGGAGGTTCGGGCCGAGGAGCTCCGGAGGGCCATGAGCATGGAGACGGACTCCGGGCGCCAGCAGGCGCTGGCCCGGGAGCTGGAGGAGATCGCCAGGATCCGGCGGGAGCTCCGGATCGATTGGCGACAGGCCACTCGTCACAGACCACCACCCAACACCCCCCCCCACCCATCGAGTGCCCCATGACGGAAGAACGCTCACGGCTGTTGAAGGAACTGCAGGATGTGGACCTGATGCTGGAAAAGGTGCAGGCCAGGATCGCCGGCTTCGGCCCCCTTCTGGAAGAGGTGGAGGCCCCGGCCCTGGCGCTGGAGCAGGAAGCGGAGACCCTGAAGTCCCGCCTCAAGGAGATGAACGTGGAAGAGCGCCGGCTGGAGCGCTCCGCCGACGACCGCCGCAGCCGGCTCAAGCAGCTCCAGGAGCGCCTCAAAGCCGTCCGCAACCTCCGGGAGGAGGCGGCGGTGATGGCCGAGCAGGGCCTTCTCGGAAAGGCTCTGGAGGGAGAGGAGCAGGAGGCGCTGACCCTCCTGGACCAGATTCGCAGGATGGAGGCCCGCCTCAAGGAGCTCGATCTGGGGCGGGCGGTGGCCCGTGGGGAAGTGGAGCCCCGCCGCCTCGCTCTTCTGGAGGAACAGGGGAGGGCGACGGAGGACCTCGCCGTCCTGAAGGCCCGCAGGGGGGATTTTGCCGCTCGGGTGTCCCGGGGCGATCTCCAGGCCTACGAGCGGATCCGCAGCGGCGGGCGCTCCATCGCGGTGGCCTCCCTCACCGCCGATGGGGCCTGCGGCTACTGCTTCAACGTGGTCCCCCTGCAGGTGCAAAACGAGATCAGGGAGGGGAAGGCCCTCATCCCCTGCGAGGCCTGCGGGGTTCTCCTGAGCCCCGCCCAGGATATTCCCTGAGTCTGCCGCCCATGTCCGGGAACGCTGCGGCGGGGGAGCTTCCCCCGCCTCCCGCCCCCTGCTGGGAGGCACCGTCGCCGCCCCCGCGGGCGGCGGTGGAGGCTCTGGAGGCGGCGTTGAGTCTCCCCCGCACCCTCTGCGCCCTTCTGGTGGCCCGAGGGCTCGCCGATCCCCAGGAGGCCAGGGCGTTCCTCCGCCCCCTCCTCTCCTCCCTCCACCCCCCGGAGGGTCTGGCCGACCTCCCCGTGGCCGTGGAGCGCATCCTCTCGGCCATCCGGGACCGGGAGACGATCTTCGTGCACGGGGACTATGACGTGGACGGGATGGCGGGGACGAGCCTCCTGACCCGCTGGATCCGGCGGTTGGGGGGTAGGGTGGTCCCCTTCCTTCCCCACCGCCTGAGGGATGGGTACGACCTGGGGCCGGCGGGGCTCGCGGCGGCCAGGGAGGCGGGGGCCTCCCTCCTGGTTACGGTGGACTGCGGCATCCTGGCTCATGAAGCGGTGGGGGAGGCCGTGGCGTCGGGGCTGGACGTGGTCGTCACCGACCACCATGCCCCCGGCAGGGATCTCCCCCCGGCGCTGGCCGTCCTGAACCCCAATCGGGAGGACTCCACCTATCCCGACCCGGGCCTGTGCGGGGCGGGCGTGGCGTTCAAGCTTTGCCAGGGGCTGGCCCGGGCCCTGGAGATCGGGGAGGAGGAGCTCTACCCCTACCTGGATCTGGTGGCCCTGGCCACGGTGGCGGATCTGGTCCCCCTCACCGGCGAGAACCGGGTGCTGGTCCGCTTCGGACTCAAGGCCATGGCCGAGTCCAGGAATGTCGGCCTCCGGGCCCTCATGGCCCGGGCCGGAGTGGACCCCGAAGCCCTTTCGCCGGGCGCGATCGGATTCACCCTGGCGCCACGACTGAACGCCATGGGCCGCCTCGGGGACCCCAACCTGGGCCTTCGGCTCCTGCTCACCGAAAAACCGGAGGAGGCGGCCTTCCTGGCGGACACCGCCGAGGAGATGAACCGCGCCCGGCAGGAGGAGGACCGCCGCACCCTGGAGGAGGCCCTTCGGCTCCTGGCCGGGGAATATGATCCCGCCAGGGATTTCGCCGTGGTCCTGGCCTCGGAGGGGTGGCACCCCGGCGTGGTGGGGATCGTGGCCTCCCGGGTGGTGGAGCGGATCCACCGGCCCGCGGTCCTGGTGGCCCTGGACGGGGAGAAGGGGAGGGGGAGCGCCCGCTCCATTCCGGGGTTCCATCTCCTGGAGGGCATCCGTGCCTGCGGGGCTCTTCTGGAGCGTTTCGGGGGGCACCGCCAGGCTGCGGGGATGGAGATCAGGAGGGAGAGGATCGGGGAGTTCAGGAAGGCCCTCAACGGGGAAGCGTGCCGGGCGCTGGAGGGGACCAGGCTGTGCCCGGAGCTGAGAGTGGACCTGGAGGTAGAGCTGGGGGAGCTGACCCCGGAGCTTCACCATCTTCTCCGGCACCTGGGGCCCCACGGGATGGGGAATCCCCGGCCCCTCTTCCTGGTGCGGAGGGCGGAGCTGGTCTCCCCCCCACGGGTGGTGGGGACGGACCATCTCAAAGCCCGCCTCGGGCAGGGGAGGGCCGGGTTGGACGCCATCGGGTTCCATCTGGCGGGGCGCGTCCCACCCGGGACGTTGGGCCGGGGGCCGGTGGACGCGGTCTTCCAGCTCCAGGAGAACGAGTACCGGGGGGTGAGGAGCCTCCAGGCCAACCTCAAGGACCTTCGGCTCTCGGAGATCCGCTCTTGACCAGCCACCCCACGGTCCGGCGGATCGGGAGCGGCTCCGGATGGGCTCCAACCCCATGAGGATCATCGCCGGCCTGTGGCGGGGGCGCCGTCTTCGGGCCCTTCGGGGAAAAGGGATCCGGCCCACCACCGACCGGGTAAGGGAATCCTGGATGGCGGCCCTGGGGGGCGGGGTGGAGGACGCCATCGTCCTGGACCTCTTCGCGGGCTCGGGGGCCCTGGGGTTGGAGGCCCTGAGCCGGGGCGCCCGGGAGGTGGTCTTCGTGGAGCGGGCCCGGGGGGCCCTCGCCGTCCTGGAGGCCAACATCGATCTGCTGGGGGCCCGGAGCGACTGCCGGATCGTCCGGGGGGACGCCATGCCCTTCGTCCGCCGGCTGGAGCCCATGGCCTTCGACCTGGCGCTGGCGGATCCCCCCTACGACCGGGGGTTCGCCGCCGAGCTCCTGGGGCTGTTCGCGGAAAAGGGGTTTGCCCGGGAGCTCTGGGTTGAGCATCGTTCCTCCGAGGTCATGCCTCCCCTGGGGGACCTCCGGCAACGGCGCTACGGTGATACCACTCTCTCCATCCTGACGAGAAAAGAATGAACGCCAGCCAACCAGGAACCCTGGCCATCTATCCCGGGTCCTTTGATCCCGTCACCCTGGGCCACGAGGACATCGCCCGCCGGACGCTCCGCCTGGCGGGGCGCCTCCTCATCGCGGTGGCGGAGTCGGCCACCCAGGCCAAGCAGCCGCTCTTCACGGTGGAGGAGCGGGTGGCGTTGTTGCGGGAGGTGTTCGCCGGCGAAACCAGGGTGGAGTGCGTGAGCTTCTCCGGTCTCCTGGTGGAGTTCGCCCGCCGCCAGGGCGCCCACTGCATCATCCGCGGCCTCCGGGCGGTCTCGGACTTCGAGTACGAGTTCCAGATGGCTCAGATGAACCGCCAGCTCTGGGAGGGAGCGGAGACGGTTTTCCTGACCCCCGATGCGCCTTTCTCCTTCCTTTCCGCTTCGCTCGTGCGGGAGGTGGCGGCCCTGGGGGGGGACGTGACCTCCTTCGTGTCCCCGGCCGTCCAGCGGGCGTTGAACGAGAGGCTGGGGAGACTGGGAGGGGCCGAAACCCTCCCTCCCCCCCCGCCTGCCGGACCCGGGGGGAGAGGCGTGACTTGATCCTGCCCCCCCCGGGGCTTATCCTTTTTTGTCTTCGTGAGGCGAATCCGTCGCCTCCCCGGGGTGTCCGTCGCGGGACATCGAGAGTGTGCCCGCGTGCTTTGGTGTCCCCAGAGGAACGATCCGATCCAGGGAGGGCCAATGGGTTTCCGGGCCGAGAAGGTCAACGATGTGCTGGTCATCGACGTGGAGGGCCAGCTCATTGTGGGGAATCGCCAGGAGTTGAAGCAGAAGGTCCTCGAGGAGTTGGAGAAGGGGGAGCGGAAGTTCGTCGTGGACTTCGAGAAGACGGGCTACATCGACTCTTCCGGCCTGGGCGTCCTGGTGAGCCTCTCGAAGAAGATCCGGGAACAGGGCGGGGATCTCCGGCTGGCCAACCTGAACGAGGACCTACGGACCCTCTTCGAGCTCACCAAGCTCGACACGCTCTTCCAGATCGCTGATTCCCGGGAAGGGGCCCTCAAGGGCCTCTGATCCCGGAAACGGCTCCAGAACGGCGGACGAGAGACCTACCAGCCCATGGCTCCGGACCTGGTTCTCGACATTCCCAATGACATGGCCTCCATCGAGGAGGCTGTGGACCGCGTGATGCAGCGGTGCACCTTCTGCGGGCAGGACCCCCGGAGGCTGCGCCTGAACCTCCGGGTGGGCCTCCTGGAGGCCTTGGCCAACGCCTTCCTCTACGGCAACGGCTCGGATCCGTCCAAGCGGGTCAAGGTGGAGGTGGCTTTCCATGAGTCCGCCATCACCGCCCGGGTGACGGACCAGGGGAACGGCTTCGACCCCTACCTCCTTTCTGACCCCACCGTTCCGGAGAACCTGGTGAGGGCGGAAGGCCGGGGGATCTTCCTGATGCGAAAGCTCCTGGATGAGGTGCACTTCAATGACCAGGGGAACAGCGTGACCCTGGTCCTTCGCCATCTTCCCGAGACGGATGCCCCGGGAGCGGATGTCGGGGCCAGGGCATGACCGCCGAGGTTCCACGCCTCCGCCACCTTCCCGACCCTGTTCAGCTGACCCTTCGTGATTTCGAGCAGGCCCTTGGCCTCACCTTTCTCCTGTCGGAGGAGGATGGGGCCGGCGGGTGGAAGCTCCTCTACCAGTCCGCCGGTTCCTCGCAGCCCGGGGAGGAGGCTTCCCCCCCCGCCGCGCCGGCGATCCGGAGCTGGATTCGCCCCCGGGACGGCCGCGACCTCCAGGTCGAGATCCTCGGCGCTCAGGCCGGGCGGGAGGAGTCGGTGGCCAAGCTGGTGACCAACTTCCTGGAGCGGGCCTTCGAGTTCTCCCAGGAGGTCCGGTTCTTCACCTACGAGCTCTCGGAGCGGTACGAGGAGATCAACCTCCTCTATTCCATCAGCGAAACCCTGGGCTCGCTGCTCCGCCTGGACGAGGCCGCCCGGGTGATCCTGGGGGAAGTGTGCGACGTCCTGGGCGCCCGCCGGGGGTCTTTGTGGGTGTTTGAGCCCAGGGGGAACCTGCTGGAGTTGGTAGCGGCGGTGGGGGAGGAAGGGCTGCGGGGCCCGCTGGGGGTGGAGGACCAGGAGGCCGTGACCTCCCAGGTCTTCCGGGAGGGGAGGGCCCTGATCGTGGGCCGGCCCGGAACGGCCCGGGAGAGCCGGATTCCCCTGAAGGACGCCGGGGACTCCTTCCTCTCCGTCCCGATCCGCTACTCGCCGCCGGCGGGGGAGCCCCGGACGGTAGGGGTCATCAACCTCATAGGCCGCCGGCGGGGAGGACGGTTCACCGCCAGCGACCAGAAGCTCCTTTCCGCCATCGCCAGTCAGGTGGGAGCCGCGCTGGAGAACCATCGCCTGATCCGGGAGAGCCTGGCCCAGGAGCGGACCGCCCGTGAGATGGAGTTGGCCCACAACCTCCAGATGAAGCTCCTCCCCGTGGCGGAGCACTTCCAGGGAGCCGAGGTGGCAGCCCGGGTGCAGCCCGCAGAGCAGGTAGGAGGGGACTTCTTCCATCTCCTCCACCTTTCGGAGGGCCGCGTCGGGGTCATGATCGGGGACGTTTCCACCCACGGCTTCCCCGCGGCGCTCATCATGGCCCTTTCCATGAGCGCGGCCAGCATCTACGCCCTGGAGGTAGGGGCCCCGGCCCAGGTCCTCCGCCACCTGGATGACGCACTGCGGGAAGAGCTGGAGACGACGGAAATGTATCTCTCCCTTTTCTACGGGGTCCTCGACCCCGGGAAGGGGAGGCTGGTGTATTCCAATGCCGGCCACCCTCACGCCTTCGTCATCCACCCCGACGGAAGCTTCCGGAGGTTGGAGGCGACGGATCCCCCGGTGGGGATCGCCGGTCCCGCCTCCTATGGGGAGATGGTCCTCCCCTGGGCATCGGGGGAGGACCTCCTCCTTCTCTTCACCGACGGGCTTTCGGATACCCTCGCGGAAGCGGAGCGCAAGAGCGGGGAGGCCTTCGTGCTGGAGGTCGCGGTGGAGGGCCGGAAGGGCCATCCCCGGGCCATCGTGGACGACCTCTTCCGGCGGGCCGACCAGGCCGTCCCCACCCTCCCTGCCGATGATCGTACGGCCCTGGTCCTGAGGGTCTGATCCCGTCGAACCACCTTTTCACTCCCTTCATGAAGCCCAAGAACCGACAACACCGACCCAAGAAGTCCCTCGGCCAGAATTTCCTGGTGGACGGGAACCTCCAGAGGAAGATCGTGGAAGCCCTGGATCCTCGGCCGGAGGACGCCATCCTCGAGGTCGGGCCGGGGCGGGGCGCCCTCACCCGGCATCTGGCCGGCCGGTGCAAGGATCTCTACCTGGTGGAGCTGGATGACGAGTTGGCCCAGGAGTTGAAGGGCGGGGTGGCCCGGCTCCCCGGCGTGCAGGTGCTCAACCTGGACATCCTGGAGGTGGATCTCGGGGATCTCACCCCCCAGGTGGAGGCGCTCAAGGTGGTGGGGAACATTCCCTACAACATCACCACCCCCATCCTCTTCCACCTGCTTCAACGCCCCCGCCCCCGGGAGATCCTCATCATGGTGCAGAAGGAGGTGGGGGAACGAATCCTGGCGGAGCCCGGGAACGGGGACTACGGCGCCCTGACGGTCGGGGTGAGGAGCGTGGCCCGGGTGGAGCGGGTATTGAAGGTCCCGGCCTCGGCCTTCCGCCCCGTTCCCGGCGTGGACTCGGTGGTGATCCGGGTAACCCCCCTTCGCCCGGAGCCCCTGACCCTCCTGGAAGAGGAGTCCCTCCGGGCTCTCACCCGCGCCGCCTTCCAGCAACGCCGGAAGCAATTCCAGGCCATCCTCCGGAACAACCCGGAGATGGCCCTTTCCCACGAGGAGGTGGGGGAGGTGGAGAGCGCCACCGGCTTTGACCTCCAGCAACGTCCCGAGACGTTCTCCCCCGAGGACTTCCTGCGCCTCTCCAGGGCCCTGGACGCCCTCCGCTCCAGCGGGGCGGGTTCGTGACGGACCCGAGGCCGCTGGTCCGACGGGCCGTCGACCTCATCGGGACGGGCTCGGTCCACACCCTTGATCTGGCACGGCAGGTGCTGGGGCTCAGGGGAAACGCCGGGGCCGCCTCCGCCGCGGTCTATGCCCTCCTGGGAATGAACCCCCGCTTCCAGGTGGACGGCGGCGGGTGGTGGTCCATGGTGGGGGAGGCCCCTGGGGAGGGGGAGGAGCTCGCGGCACTGGCCTTCGCGGTGGTGGACGTGGAGACCACGGGCGGGACGCCCGACCGGGGGCATCGCATCACCGAGGTGGCCGTCGTGGAGATCCGGGACGGGGTCATCGTCCAGGACTTCCAGACCCTGGTCAACCCGGGCCGCTCCATCCCCCCCCGGATCGCCCAGCTTACCGGGATCACCGAGGAGATGGTCGCGGGTGCGCCCTTCTTCGAGGACGTGGCCGAGGACCTCTCGGGATGGCTCGACGGACGGGTGTTCGTGGCCCACAACGCCTCCTTCGACTGGAGGTTCGTCAGCTACCAGCTCGCCGACGCCCTGGGGAGGGTTCCCGAAGGCCCCCGCCTGTGCACGGTCCAGATGGCCCGGCGCCTGCTGCCCGATCTCCCCCGGCGCAATCTCGACTCCCTGGCGGGCCACTTCGGCCTGGCCATCCATTCCCGGCACCGCGCCCACGGCGACGCCCTGGCCACGGCCCGCATCCTCCTGAGGCTCCTGGACGAGGCCGGCGCTCGAGGGATCCACGACCTCCCCTCCCTCCAGCGATTCCTCCTTCTCCGAAAGGCTCGACGATGAGAGCGGCCGAGCTTCCCCTGACTCGCACGCTGACGGTGGGAGGGATGAAGGTCCATGCCCTGGAGGCTGGCCTCCAATGGCTCGACGGGGGCGCCATGTTCGGCGTCGTTCCCCGCCCCCTCTGGGAGAAGAGGATTCCCCCTGACGGGCGGCACCGGATCCCCCTGGCCCTCCGGTGCCTCCTGGTGGAGACCCCCAACGCCCTGGTTCTGGTGGACACGGGGGTGGGGAACAAGGAATCGGACAAGTTCAGGGACATCTACGGGCTGGAAAACCAGGGCGATCCCACCCGCCTGGAGGACGCCATCCGGTCGCTGGGGTTCGGGGTGGAGGACATCGATCTGGTGGTCAACTCCCACCTCCACTTCGACCATGCCGGGGGGAACACCCTCCTGGAAGGGGACGGCCCCCCCCGCGCGGCCTTTCCCCGGGCCCGGTACGTCGTGCAGCGGGGGGAGCTGGAGATGGCCGCCTCCCCCAACGAGCGGGTGCGGGCGTCCTACATGGCCAAGAACTACGCCCCCCTCGTCGAGGCGGGTCTGGTGGACCCGATGGAGGGTGCCACCGGGGTGGTGGAGGGCCTTCGCCTCCTCCCCACTCCCGGCCACACCCCCTTCCACCAATCCATCGTGCTGGAGAGCGGAGGAGAGACCGCCATCTTCCTGGCGGACCTCTGCCCCACCGCGGCCCACCTCCCCCTTCCCTGGATCATGGGGTACGATCTGGAGCCCCTGGTGACCCTGGAGACCAAGCGGGCCGTCTGGGAGGAGGCCCGAAAGGAGGGGTGGATCCTCATCTTTCAGCACGACCCCCTGGTTCCCTGGGGGAGGATGGACCCCGGTGAGGAGCACCCGGTTCTCCGGGCGCTGGCAGGGGGGTAGGGGCGGGCGTGCCTGACCGGCCCTTCCTCCGTATCTTACCCGGCCAACCCGGAGACGGCGGGGACCGCCTCCGAACGCCACGCCACTGAAAGAGGGAGACGCTGACCCATGACGGATAAAGCCAGGACCCCGGTGATCCTCTCCGGCACCCGGACCCCGATCGGCCGGTTTCTCGGCGGCCTGGCCCCCCTGGAGGCTCCCCGCCTGGGGGCCATCACGGTGGCGGAGGCCGTGAAGCGGGCGGGCATCGAGCCCGGAGTCGTGGAAGACGTCATCCTGGGGAACGTGGTGGGGGCGGGGGCAGGGCAGGCCCCGGCCCGCCAGGCCGCGATCCACGGGGGGATTCCGGCATCCATCCCGGCCATGACCATCAACAAGGTCTGCGGGTCGGGGCTCAAGGCGGTGATGCTGGCGGCCCAGGCCATCAAGGCCGGGGACCTCCAGGTGGCGGTGGCCGGGGGCTTCGAGTCCATGTCGAATGTCCCCTTCTACCTCCGGAACCATCGGGGTGGGGTGAAGTTCGGGGACCAGACCCTTCAGGACGGGCTCATCTACGACGGTCTGTGGTGCTCCTTCGGCAACTGCCACATGGGCGGGCATGCCGAGTACACGGCCGACAAGGCCGGCATCACCCGGGCGGAGGCGGACGCCTTCGCCTTCAACTCCCACCAGAAGGCCGTGGCCGCCATCCAGGCCGGGAAGTTCAGGGACGAGATCGTCCCGGTGCAGATCCCCGGGAGGAAGGGGGTCACGGTGGTGGACACCGACGAGGGCCCCCGGGCTGACACCAACCTGGAGGCCCTGGCCAAGCTGAAGCCCGCCTTCCCCAAGGACGCTCCGGCCGGCCTCCAGAACCTGGTGGTGACGGCGGGGAACGCCCCGGGCCTGAATGACGGGGCCGCCGCTCTGGTGGTGGCGTCCCAGGCCTTCGCCGAGGCCCACGGCCTCCCCATCCAGGCCTTCATCCGGAGCTACGCCGTGGGCTCCACCGAGCCCAGGGAGCTCTTCTTTGCCCCTATCGTCGCCGTGCAGAAGCTCATGGCCAAGGACGGGAAGGGAGTCGGCGATTATGGCCTCTTCGAGCTGAACGAGGCCTTCGCCGTGCAGGCCATCGCCGACATCAGGGGTCTGGGGATTGACCCCGAGAAGGTGAACGTGAACGGCGGGGCCGTCGCCCTGGGCCACCCCATCGGGGCGTCCGGGGCCCGGGTCCTGGTCACCCTCCTCCACGCCATGAGAGACCGGGGCGTCGCTTCCGGAATGGCTGCCCTCTGCCTGGGCGGCGGGAGCGCGGTGGCCCTGTCGGTGGAGTTGGCCTGAGATGAACCCGGCGGCCGACGCCCGGAGGACTCCCCCTCGTGGGCCCGCCGCGGGGGGCGGGCCCCCTCCGGGCGCAGGCTGCCGGATCCGGTCATTCCTGGCTCTCCCTTCCGGTGAGAGCCGCCAGTCCACGAGCCTCGGGGGCGCTTAGCCCCCGGGGCTCTTCGTTCGGGGGATCGGGGCTGTGGGGTTTCTGACGTCGGAGACGGGACGGCTGAGGCTGGGGTGGAGGGTTCTCCTCTTCATCGCCCTCTTCTCCGCGGTTCTCCTGCTGGCGAGCCTCCTCCCCCTCTGGGGCCTCCCCTGGGAGACTCTCCCGGTCTTCCTCGCGGCCCTGGTGGCCGGCTGGTGCCTCCTGGCCATGGACGGGCTGGGTCCCGGTGCCCTGGGTTTCTACCTGGCCCCGGAGGCCGTGAAGGAGGCCCTCCTGGGGGTCGGGCTGGGGGTGGGGGTGGCCCTCCTGGTGCTTGCGGGGATGTTCGCGGTGGGGGG
>JBFYZD010000109.1:0-4878 GCA_041309685.1 Gemmatimonadales bacterium
TAACTCCAACAAGGATAAGCCTTTCTGGTTCCTTTTCCTTTTCAAGCGTGTCACATCACGCTTGTTGAGGGCTTAGGCTGCGTGCTGTTGGAGATCTGCAGTCCCCTGGATCCCGAGGACTGCTGGTTGGACTGGTTCCCCCATGATGAGGCCCAGCCTTGCGGGCCCGAGTCCTTCGCGGTCGCGATGACGGGCCAGATCGTGCTCCCTGGCCGCTCCGAACAAGCTCACTTTATTTTGGAGGGGAACGGCATTCGCAAGGGCAGTGACCAGGTTCATCGCAGGACGTGAAGCGGAGCGGTCGTGGTGCTGGAGGCCGATGCCGGGAGGGTGCAGGCTGCTCCGGCAGCCCGAACGAGAATCGAACGGAGGTAGGTCAGGATGTCGGGTTTCACTCCAACTCCGCGAACCGAAGCGCTCACGGCGCTCGGGTTCGCGTTTCTGCACATCGGGGTGTTGGGTTGCCAGGCGCCGCACGATGGCCCGGCCTTCGAGGAGGGCCGGACCCTGGACCTTCGGGCCTCTGTGGCCTGGGCGGTCGGCGGCCTGGAGGAACTTGGCGGAGTGGTGTTCGAGTCGCAGCCGGCCAGCGCAGCTTTCGGGCCGAGCGGCGCGGTGGCCGCTGCCGATCGGCTCGGCTCCCAGGTACTGATGCTCAGCGCGGAGGGCCATCTCCTGAGGTCCGTGGGGCGGAGCGGTGCCGGACCCGGGGAGTTCCAGGGCCCGGTGCGGGTCGGGTTCACTGGTGATTCCCTGCTCTGGGTGGTTGATGCTCAACTTTCCCGGATCTCATGGTTCGACTTGGCTGGTGCCCTGGTCGAGACCAGGAGCCTCCCCGGAGAGGCGGTCCCCTCCAGCCCGTGGACTGCCTTCGGCAGGTGGGTGCTTGACGGAGGGAGGGTCCTGGGGTATCCCTCGGGTCCTTCTTCCGAGGAACGAGGGGAGCCTCCGGTCCCCATGCCCCTGGTGGTCTGGGACCGGGGGGAGGCCATGCATGTGATCGGCTGGGTGGAACGGAGGGCGCCGGGATCGCTGAGGATCCCCCTGGCCAGCGGCTTCTTCGTTTCATCAGAGCAGCCAATCCAGGGGTTCCCGATCCTCGGGACCGCCCCCCGGGGCCAGTGGTTCTTCGTTCTTCAGCGGGACGGGGTGGTGGACCGGAATGGCCGGGGGATGATCGTCATCACCCGGTACACATCTTCCGGTACCCAGGTCGACCGCGTGGAGATCCCCTACGAGGCGCAGCCGACGGACGACGAAACGCTCAGGAACCTCCGAACCCGCGCGGACTTCCACGCGGAGCAGATTCGATCACGGGGGCGGGCCGTCCGGGGAGAGGACATCTTCGACGGCTATTGGATCCCGTCGCACCTCCCGGCGGTGCGGGCGGTCCTGGCGGATGAGGAGGGCTATTGGCTCCAGCGGGAGGCGGTGTTCCCGGGGAAATGGGAACGGTACGATCTGGGTGGGGAGCTGTGTGCGACCGCGACGCTCCCCCCGGGATTCCAGGGTCTGGCCGGGACCTCCGATCGCCTCGTCGGAATCCGGACCGATTCGTTGGGAGTGCACTCGCTCCTGGCCTACCACCTGGGTGGGCAGTCGTGAGAGGTGAGCGACGGAATCCTCGGCTTGTGGTGTTCGCCCTGCTCCTCTCCCTTTCGGGCGGATGGTGAGCTGCCAGGAACCTCCTGCGTTCCAGGCTGGGTGGAGCAGGCGACCGTCCGCGTCGCTCGGGGCGCGGGCGAGGATGTGGTGGTCCATGAGTTGCTTCATGCGATGGGACTCGGTCACACCTGCGTGGTGGGCAGCGCAATGGCTACCGAGTTCTCGGCGGCGGAGCTCTTGGCGTGCGGGAGGTCTCGGGCAAGGCTGGGGCTGATGGAACCCCTGCACCTCAAACGGGAGATCGGCGCCGGCGATGTGGTTGCCCTGGCGATCCTGCGCAAGGTCGCCCATTCTTTGAATGGCCGCCGGGGACGCTCGCTCGTCTGGCTGGCTCTCTGATCCGTAACCCCAGGACTCGCGCGTGCCCCTGAGGAGCCTCATGCTACCCTTGCTGCTCTGGTTCTGGCTGAATGCCCTACCTGCCCTGGGTGGAGGAAGCTCTCCTGGGTCCGCCCCCTCCTCCCAGGAGGCGCCCATACCGATTGCGGGCACGGAGGGGTTCGCCGGGGCCTCGTCCATCCAGGTCGGTCCCGATGGCAGGGTCCATGCGATGTTCCGCCGCGAGCGGATCATGAAAGTTGTTGACCCTGCGGAGCTGCGGGTAGAGACGGTGCGGCTGGACCAGGCTGAGCTCTCCCCCTTCCCGGGGCGTTTCGGCTGGGTACGGGACACCCTGTGGGTGAGCAACTCCGACCAGACCGCGCTCCTGCTGTTGGACCGTGCGGGGGGGGTGGCTCGGAGGCTCTCCGTGTCGCTGCCCGGGCCGATCGGGGCGGTCAGCGCTCTTGGGGTGGCGGCGTTCCTTCCCGGGGATCGCCTCCTCGTAAGGTCTACGGCCTCCCTCGGAGCCATGGCTGCTGCCGATCCGCGGTTCAGGCCGGTGACCGGCGGAGTCCCGCAGCAGGCCTACCCGTCCGAAAGTGTGATCGAGCTTCCCCTGTGGCTTTGCCGTCCCGACGGGTCGGTGGTGAAGACCGTGGTGAGCCTTTCCACCCGCAACAGGGCCGCCGCGCTCCTGCCGCCCGGAGGGACCGGACCCAGGGGGATCAAGATGCTTCAGGGGGGGCAGCCGTTCGGGGATTTTCCCATGCTCGCGTGGTCGGCCAACGGCCTGAACGTGGTGGTGGTCGATCGCCGGGTCGATGCGAGGGTGGCCGCGCCGACCTACCGGGTGGCCAGGATCGGGCCCGCAGGCGACACGCTGATGATACGTGACGTACCCTACACGCCGGTGCCAATGAAGGAGGAGTGGGTCGAGACAGAGGCCGCAAGGCTGGGGTCGGGGTTGGCGGAGGACCCCGCTGCTGCCGCAGCCGCGGCAAAGTCGGTGATGTTCATCCCTCCGTGGCTCCCCCCCGTCACGGGGATTCTCGTGGATCTGGACGGATGGACTTGGGTCGCCCGTGAATCGGTGCCGGAGGCTGAGCATCTCCGGTGGGAGGTGTTCTCTCCCGACGGCACTCCGGTCATGACGGTGGACGTGCCTTCCCACCTCCGGGTGCGGGCGGTACGGCGGCAGGTGGCCTGGGCCACCGATACCCTTACCGGAGAGGGCCGGCTCTGGCGGATCGGCACCGCCTCGGACGCCCGATGATCCACTGATCCCCGCTGGGTTCTCCCGGGGTCGGGAGGGAGAAGCCCCACCCGGTGATCGTGCGCTCCACGCCGGCGAGGGAAATGGAGTCGGCCTGGATCCGCATCGGGCCGAGGGATGCGGGAGTGACGGTGGCGGCCTTCCTGGAACTCCAGTGCCCCTTGGTTCTGGACCTGGCTGCCACCTCCTCCCCCGACCTTGCCGGGCTCGCACGGAAGGCCCCAACTTCCCGGATCGGAGCCGTTCGAAAGGGCCTTTGGGCCCGTCCCCGAAATCCGGTTGGCACCATGTGGCGTCAGCGCTGGTTCCTGGTGATCCTGACCCTGGCGTGCTTCCCGGCGTCCCCGGCCCGGGCGCAGCTCCTCTCGGACCCCGGTAGCCTCAGCCATACCCTTGATGTGCAGATCCAATGGGCGGAGGGCCTCGGTTCCGCTCGCCGGGACGCAGCCCTGCGCTTCCTGGCGGTCGCGGAAGCGATCCTCGCCCTTCCGGACGAGCCCGGGTCGGAGAGGTCGGGTCTCCTGCTCGAGGCCCAGGGCCTATCCGACCGGATGGCTTCCCTGGAAGAGGAGAGGGCGCAGGCTGCCGCCATGGTCCGGGAGACGAGGGGGCGACTCATCGGGGCGCTGGAATCCCGCCTCGCATCCCTCCGGCAGGCCGCCCAGGGTGCCCTTTCCCCCCAGCGTCAGACGCTGGAAGACCAGGCGCGCGAATTCGAAGGGGAGCTGACAGCGCTGCGGGTCGCCCAGGGAGCGGCCGATGCGGCCGATCCCCTGGAGGCGGCAACCGCCACCCTGGCGGCTCTGGCCGGGGTCGTGGCGGATGAGCTCGAGCGCCTGAGGGCGCTCGGCGGGCTCCAGGAGGAGCTGCGCATCTTCATGGGGAGCCTGAGGCTCTTCGACGAGACGAGCATGCCGCCGTCGGCGAGGTCCGGAGAAGGCGGAAGCCAGGATCCGGGGTGCCCGCCGACGGCGTGCCCCATCACCGGATCCTCCCCGGCCGACCTTCCCCTGGTCCACGCCCAGCCCTTGGGGTCGGCGGGCGGCGGTGGGGCCGCGGCCATGACGGCGGCTTCCCTGGCCCGCCTCCACGGGCAGATCGCCGCCCGCGCCCCGGTCCGGGAGCTCCCCGCGCTTGAGACGGCACGGGAGGACAGGGTGCTCTCCCGGGAGATCGCACTGGGAACGGGACTCCTGGCCTTCGGTGGCGAGGGTGACCGCAGCTCCGCGCTGGGGCCGAAGGTCGGCGCCTCACTCGCTCTCTCCTGGCCGCTGGGGGAGGCTCTCGGGCTCACCGTGGAGCCGTGGGTAGGTGGGCAGGCTCTCAGGAGCGGGGAGGATCTCCACACCGAGCTTGCCGGTGAGGTGCGGGCAGCGCTGACGGGGAGCGCCATGGGAGGGCGTTCGCGATGGCAGGTGGCGTCCTGGCAGAAGGGGAGGTTCCTCTCCGATCCCCTCCCCGCGCCGGGGTACCTGGAGCCGGGGCGGGCCGAAGGGGGAATGGCCGGCCGTCTCACCGTCCCTCTCGGGTCCCGGTGGGAGATGGAGGCGGAAGGCGGCGCGGAGGGGGTCCGCTACGAGGCGGAGGAGTGGAGGGTCCTGGACCGCCAGGGGATCAAC
>JBFYZD010000110.1:0-35508 GCA_041309685.1 Gemmatimonadales bacterium
AATTCGGCGAGCGCTCCGACCAGGGCAACACCCTCTTCTTGAAGGGGACGTGGGTGTTCTGATTGATGCGGGGAGGAGTGCCCCTCGGCAGCGCCTTCCGGGGCGGGTTGGCGTCGGACGACGGTGGCCCCCTTCCCCCTACGACACCCTCCTCCGCTTCCCCTTCAGGAAGTCCATAATGATGTACTGCCCCAGGGTGAGGGTGGAGGTGAAGTAGGCCTTGCCCCGGGCGATCTCGCTCTCCTTCTGGACGAACCGCACCAGGAGGGGGTCCCGGGCCAGCATGAAGGTGTTGATGAGGATTCCGGACTTCCGGCAGGCTGCCACCTCCCGGAAGGTGCGCTCGAGGATATGCGCATCCAGCCCGCCGGAGTTCATGTAGACCTGGCCGTCGGCGAGGGTCACGGCGCTGGGTTTCCCGTCCGTTATCATCACGATCTGCCGCATGTCCTTCCGCTGGGCCCGCAGGATGTTCCGGGCCACCTCCAGTCCCTCCGCCGTGTTGGTGTGGAAGGGGCCTACCTGGGCCTTGGCGAGCTGGGAGAGGGGAATCTCCTGGGCGCGGTCCCCGAAGGTCACCACCTTCAGGGAGTCTCCGGGATACTGGGTGCGGATCAGGTGGGACAGGGCCAGGGCCACCCTCTTGGCCGGGGTGAAGCGGTCCTCCCCATAGAGGATCATGGAGTGGGAGATGTCCAGCATGAGGACGGTGGCGCAGGAGGACCGGTACTCGGTCTGGTGCACCATGAGGTCGGGGTAGTCCATCTCCAGGGGGACCTTTAGCCCCCCGCGCTCGATGGCGTTCTTGAGCGTGCCCGGTATGTCCAGGTTCAGGGTGTCCCCGAATTGGTAGGGCCGGCTGGCGGCGTCGGCGGCGATGCCCGTGGCCAGCTCTGCCGTGTCGTGGGCGCCGAAGTCTGCCTTGCCCAGCGCTCCCAGGAGGTGTTTGAGGGTGCGGTAGCCCAGGAAGTCCATCCCCTTCTGGGTGAGATCGAAGTGCACGGTACGGGCCGCGTCCCTGGCCTCGTCCACCGTGCCCTGCCCGGTCACGTCCCGGGTGGCGCCGGGCATCATCGGTTGCTCCCCCTCCAGGCTCAGGTACCCTTCCTCCACCAGCTTCCGGACCAGGTCGTCCAGGAGCCTGGCGATGCGGGCCTGCAGATCCGGGTCGTCCTCCCCTTCCCCCCGGAGCTCCCGGATCATCTCGGGTGTCAGCTCCCCGCTCTCGATGAGGGCCCGGATCAGGGCTTCCTTGAGGGCCCGCAGGGAGGAGTTGTCCTTCATCCCCGACCAACCCCAGTGAGGATGGAAGTGGGGCCCCCCCGCGAAACCCCCGTCCAGGAGGAAGTCCGCCAGGTGCTCCATCAGGTTCTCCAGGTTCAGGGCGTCCAGCCAGTGCCCGCCGTACCTGGTGTAGGTGTGGAAGCGCATGGGGTGGTGGTACCTTCCGGGCATGGGGAAGAGCAAGGAACGGAAGCTGAAAAGGGAGGAAGACCGGGCCTCCGGTGCCCCAGCTCCGACCTCGGAGGATCTGGGGGCGATCCGCCGCCTTCTCCTGGCCGCCTACGACGTCGGAAGAAGGGATCTACCCTGGCGGGGGGAGTCCGATCCGTACCGCGTATGGGTTTCGGAGGTCATGCTCCAGCAGACCCGGGTGGAGACGGTGATCCCCTACTACCGGAAGTGGGTGGAGCGGTTCCCCCGCCTGGACGCCCTGGCCCGGGCCGAGGAGGACGAGGTGCTGGGGGTATGGCAGGGTCTGGGCTACTACTCCCGGGCTCGGCGTCTTCTGGGTGCGGCCCGGTTGGTGCGGGAGAGATACGGAGGGGATCTGCCGGAATCGGCGGCGGCGCTCCGGCGGCTGCCGGGGGTGGGTGAGTACACCGCCGGGGCGGTGGCCTCCATCGCTTTCGGGGAGGTGGTGCCGGCGGTGGACGGGAACGTGCGGCGGGTGCTGGCCCGGCTCTTCGACCTTCCTGACCCGGGGCCGTCCCGCCTGCGGGAGTTGGCTGCCGCACTGGTCGACCCGGCCCGCCCCGGTGATTTCAACCAGGCCCTCATGGAGTTGGGTGCCACGGTCTGCCTTCCCCGGGCGCCGGGGTGTGCGTCGTGCCCCCTGGAGGTGCTCTGTGCGGCCAGGGCCCGGGGGACGGTCGAGGAGCGGCCTGCCAGGCGGCGGCGGGCCCCCGTGCCCGAGGTGGACGTGGCGGTGGTGGTGGGCGCCTGGCTGGGTGGGGAGGACGGGCTCCACCTCCTCATGAGGAGGCGCCCCCAGGACGGGCTCCTGGCCGGAATGTGGGAGTTCCCCGGTGTGGAGATCGATGGAGGCTCATGCCCCCGGGAGGCCGCGGTGGGCCTCCTTTCCCGATTGGGGCTGAGGGGCGCCGGCGAGCCCCTGGAGCTGGAGCGGATCTTCCACGCCTTCTCCCACCTGAAGGTGCGCTACCACCCCAGCCTGTTCCGCGTCCGGGGCCCCCTGGCGGTAGAGGGGTGCCGCTGGGTGTCGCGGGCGGATCGGGAGCGACTCCCGATCCCGACGGCCCAACGACGGATCCTGGAGGCCACCCTCGGGGTCCTGCATTGAGAACCCCGGAGGCGTAGCTTTCCCTTCGGGTAGGGCGGTCCCAGGCACGCGTCTCCTCTCGACCAGGGAGATCCCTCCATGAGCGGATTATCATTCCCATCCCGGAAGGCCGGGGCCTTCGGCCTTGGCCTCCTCGCGCTGGGCCCGTTGGCGGGCCTTCATGCGCAGAGCGCTCCCCCCGATCCCCTCGACGACGGCCCCCACATCTACTGGCAATCCGATTCCCGGGCCTTCGTCTTCTACCGGTGCCACGGCGAGTTCCAGCCCATGGAGGTTCAGGCGAGGGGAACGGTCGGGTTCAGGGGTTTCTGCGGCGATTCCGCCACCCAGTACGTGGTTTCCTCCCAGAAGCCGAGGGTGGAGCCCGACACCTTCGATGAAGTGAGCCGGATCTTCGCCGTCAGTGACATTCACGGGGAGTACGAGGCCCTGGTGAGGCTCCTGGTGAACGCGAGGGTGGTGGACAAGAATCTGACGTGGAGCTGGGGTAGCGGCCACCTGGTGATCCTGGGTGACGTTTTCGATCGGGGTGATAAGGTGACGGAGTGCCTCTGGTTGGTCCATCGCCTGGAGCGGGAGGCCCGGGAGGCGGGCGGGCGGGTCCACTACCTCCTGGGGAACCACGAGCTGATGGTGCTCCAGGGGGACCTGCGGTACGTGAACGAGAAGTACATGGACGGCATCGTGGAGGCAAGCGGGATCCGCTACGACGACCTCTTCGGCCCGGACATGGAGTTCGGGCGCTGGCTGAGGTCCAAGCACCTGGCCGTTCGCCTGAACGATGTCCTCTTCGTCCACGGGGGAGTGGGCCGGGAGGTGCTGGAGCGAAAGCTGGGGATCAGGGAGATCAATGCCGGGGCGAGGGAGGGGATCGACTTCAGAACCTACCATTTCGCCTTCAACGACATGCCGGGGTTCCTCTTCCAGGGGGAAGGGCCCCTCTGGTACCGGGGGTACCACCGCGCCACGGCGCGCCCGCAGGCTTCGGTGGAGGACGTACGCCAGATCCTGGAGCACTTCGACGCCACCGCCGTGGTGGTGGGACACACCGACATCGGTGAGCTCCAGGCCCTCTACGGGGGGCTGGTCTTCGGCATCGACGTGGATCTGGGAGCGCTGGGATCGCTCCAGGGGCTGCTGTGGGAGGGCGGAGCGTTCTACCGGGTGAATGGAGACGGAGGCCGGGAGAGGATGGTGGGGGAGGACCCTGACCGGGGAGTGGGATCATGAGACGGATGAACCGGCGCCGCTTCCTGGGAGAGATGGCCATCGGGGGCACGGCCTTCGCCGCTGCCCCGGGCGTGACCACCCCGTGGCCGGTTGGCCGGGGCGAACGGAAGGGCTCCCGTGAAGCGTTGGGGGAAGCCCAGGACCCCCGTGCGGGTCTCAGGGATCCGGCGTTCAGCCCACTCCCTCTGGGCTCGATCCGCCCGACGGGATGGCTTGCCCGCCAGCTCCGCATCCAGGCCGATGGCCTCAGCGGCCACCTGGACGAGTTCTGGCCGGACGTGGGTCGAAGCCAATGGTTCGGAGGGGAGGCCGAAGGGTGGGAAAGGGCGCCCTACTGGCTGGACGGGGTGATCCCCCTGGCCTGGCTCCTGGGCGATGCCTCCCTCCAGGAGAAGGTCACGGGGTATGTGCGGACCATCGTCAGGAACCAGCGCCCTGACGGCTGGTTCGGCCCCTATCCCCTGGACGCGGCCACGCAGCGCTATGACCTGTGGGCCATCCTCCTGGCCAACAAGATGATGGTCCAGTACCACGATGCCACCGGAGATGCCGCGGTGCTCCGCTCGGTGGAGGCCAGCCTCCAGGCCCTGGCCCGGGGCGTGGAGCGGACCCCTCTCTACAACTGGGGGCGCTATCGGTGGTTCGAGGGGCTCATTCCGGTGTTCTACGTCTACCAGAAGACGGGAGAGGAGTGGCTCCTGGAGTTGGCCGGCCGGCTGCGGGAGCAGGGGTTCGACTACCCGGGGTTCTACCGGGGGGAGGACGTGACCCATCCCACCCCCCGCCGGGGGCTCTGGACGTGGGGGAAGCATGTGGTGAACACGGGAATGGCCGTGAAGGCCGGAGCCCTGGCCTGGCGCCTCACCGGGCTGGAAGAGGACCGGACCGAGCCTGCCCGGATGCTGGCCCTCCTGGACCGGTGCCACGGCCAGGTGACGGGGATGTTCACCGGAGACGAGTGCCTTTCGGGGAGGAACCCGGTGCAGGGCTCCGAGCTCTGCGCGGTGGTGGAGCTTCTCTACTCCCTGGAGACGGCCCTCTCGATTCTCGGAGATCCCGCCCTGGGAGACCGTCTGGAGCGGGTCGCCTTCAACGCCCTTCCGGCCACCTTCTCCCCGGACATGTGGGCCCACCAGTACGACCAGCAGGTGAACCAGGTCCAGTGCACCCTGAACCCGGACCACATGTGGACCACCAACGGCCCGGAGTCCAACCTCTACGGGCTGGAACCCAACTTCGGGTGCTGCACCGCCAACATGCACCAGGGGTGGCCGAAGCTGGCGGCGCATCTCTGGATGCGGACTCCCGGCGAGGGGTTGGCTGCGGTCGCGTACGCTCCCAGCGAGGTCCGCTTCCACTCGCAGGGGGTTCCGGTGACGGTCTCCCTGGAGACGGAATACCCCTTCCGGGAAACCCTGACCCTGAAGGTGGCGGCCCAGGGTGAGGTCACCTTCCCTCTTCTTCTCCGGGTGCCGGGATGGGCCGAGGGCGCCACTCTTCAGGCGGAAGGAGGAGAGGAAGCCCCCATGCGGCCGGGCACCTTCCACCGCGTAGACCGGAGCTGGCGGGGAGAGACGACCCTCTTGCTTCACTTCCCCATGCGTGCGCGCGTGACGGTCCGCTACAACGAGGCGGTCTCCGTGGAGCGGGGGCCGCTGGTCTACGGATTGAGGCTGGAGGAGGAGTGGACCCGCATCAACGCCGACAAGCCGGGGAGGGAGCTTCCCCACGGAGACTTCGAGGTCCGGCCCGCCTCCCCCTGGAACTATGGCCTCCTTCTGCCGGAAGAGGAGCCGGAGGCGGGCCTCCGATTCCAGGAGCTCCCCCTGGGGGAGCGTCCCTTCTCCCCGGAGGGGGCCGGCATTGAAGCACGGGCCCGGGGACGCCTCCTACCGAACTGGAAGACGGCACACGGGTGGGCCGGGGAGGTGGTGCCGGGGCTCCAGGAGTCCGCCGAGCCCCTGGAGCCGCTCACCCTCATCCCCTACGGCTGCACGAACATCCGGATCGCGGAGTTCCCTCGCCTGAAGGGGTAGGGGTGGGAGGAGGGCGGCGGCGGGCAGCCGCGCACGCGGCGTCGGCTGCGGCGTCCGCGGCCGGGCCGCCCGCTCTCCCTCACTCCTCCCTCAGGCTCCGCATGGGGTCCACCCGCCCCGCTGCCAGGGCCGGGAGGAGGCTCGCCAGGAGGGCTACCGCCAGGAGCGCCGCCGCCACCGCGGCGTAGGTGAGGGGGTCGGTGGGGACCACCCCATGGAGGAGGCTCCGGATGAACCGGGACAACCCCAGCGCCAGAAGGAGCCCGGCCCCCACCCCCGCGCCGCTCAAGGCCATGGAGCTCCCCACCACCTCCCTCACGACCCTGGCCCGGGGTGCTCCCAGCGCCAGACGGATTCCGATCTCACGGGTCCGGGCCGCCACGGTCCGGGAAACCACCCCGTAGATCCCCACCGCCGCCAACACCAGGGCCACCCCCGCGAAGATGGTGATGAGGAGCATGGTGAACCGGGGCTGCACGAGCTGCCGGCCCAGGAGGTCGGCGTAGCCCCGGACCGGACCGGGCTGGAGGTTCGGGTCCACCTCCCTGATCCGGTCGGCTACCAGGCCCTGCACCTGGGCCGGGTCACCTTCCGTCCGGATGATGAAATGGGTGAAGGGCCGGATGTACTGCGCCTGGGGCCAGAACATCTCCGGCTCCACCGCGGCGTCCGGATCCAGGGGGGGGACGTCGGCGGCCACCCCGACGACCTGACGGGACTGCCCGTGCAGCTCCAGCCACAGGCTCCGGCCCAGGGGATCCTCTCCCGGCCAGAGTCGGTCCGCCAGCGCCTGGTTGACGATGACCACCGGAGTGGATTCCGGGCCGTCGTCGTGGGTGAAGTCCCGGCCCTGCAAGATGGGCACCCCCAGGGCCTGGAAGTAGCCGGGGCTGATGTCGTACCAGCGGGCCTGGCGCCCCTCCCCGGAGCCCCCCGCTTCCTCGAGCGGACGTACCTGGTCCGGTTCCCACCCGCCGAAAAGGGGCCCGGCGGAGCTTCGGGCCACGAAGCGGACCCCGGGGAGCCCGAGGAGGGCATCGTCCAGAGCCCGGTAGAGGCCAATGAGGGCCTCGGCGCTCTGGTAGGTGCCGGTGCTGGTGGTGTTGGCTACCACCAGAAGGTGCTCCCGGTCGATCCCCGGTTCCCACCGGAGGATTGCGGCGAAGCTCCGGCCGAGAAGGCCCGCTCCCACCAGGAGGGCCAGGGCCAGGGCCACCTCCGATACCACCAGGGCTCCGTTCATTCCCCCCAGGGGCCCGCGGGGCTTTCCGTGCCGTGACCTCCGGAGGGCCTGCATGGGGTCCAGCCGGCGGATTCTCAGGAGCGGGGCGAAGCCGAAGAAGAGGGTGGCCAGCGCGGCCAGCCCGAGGGCGAAGGCCAGCACCACCCAGTCCACTCCCACCTCGTTCAAGCGAGGGATCCCGGGGGGGGCAAGGGCGAGGAAGATGCGGGTGCCGCCCCAGGCGAGGGCCAACCCCAGGGCGCTTCCCAGGAAGGCCAGCACGAGCCCTTCGTTCAGGAGCAGGCCGGCGAGGCGCGGCGTACCGGCCCCCAGGGCGCTCCGGAGGCCCAGCTCCCCCTCCCGTCCGGACATCCGGGCCAGGATGAGGTTGGCGATGTTGGCGCAGGTGATGAGGAGGAGCAGTCCCACCGCGCCCAAAAAGGAGAGGAGGGTGGTCTTCACCTGGCCAACCACCCTGTCCTTGAGGGTGATGGCCTCCAACCCCCAATCGGCATTGTCGGCGGGGTGCTCCTCCAAGAGTCCCTGCCGGATCGCCGCCAGCTCCTGACGGGCCACCTCCAGCGTGGCCCCGGGAGCGAGGCGTCCCACCGCGTAGAAACCACGCCAGTTCCGGCGCTCGTCGTCCCTGGGGTCGAAGTGGAGCGGGAGCCAGACGTCGGCGCTCCGCTCTCCTCCACCCATGGCGGGAGGCTTCTGTCCCTCCCTGAGGATGCCGATGACCTCGAAGGGCTCTCCCTCGAGGGTGAGGGTGGTGCCCACGATCGCGGGGTCGCCGCCGAACCGGGAGACCCAGAAGTCGTGGTCCAGGACCACCACCTGGCGGTTCCCCTCTTGTTGGTCCTCGGGCCGGAAGAGGCGCCCGGCGGCGGGCTGGTACCCCATGACGCCGAAGAACTCCGGGGTGGCGATGAGGCTGTTGAGGTTCTCGGTTCCGCCGGGGGTCTCGAGAAGGTGTCCCCACCACCTGAACACGCCGATCCCCTGGAAGGAGCGGCTCCCCTCAGCCCAGTCCGCCACGTTGGGGGTGGAGGCGGTGATGCAACGGCCCCCCGCGTCGGGCATGGTCTCGCACAGAGAGACCAGGCGGTCGGCCCCGGGAAAGGGAAGGCCGCGGAGGAGTATCCCGTTCACCACGCTGAAGATGGCGCTGGAAGCCCCGATTCCCAGTCCGAGCGTGAGGACGGCGACGGCGGCGAAGGTGGGATTCCTCCGTAGGGTCCGGAAGGTATGGCGGGCGTCGATGCGGAAGTTCTGGATCATGGTGATTCCCCAGCTTTCCCTGGCCTTTTCCTTGTGGTACTCCGCTTCCCCGAAGGTCCGGCGGGCCTGGCGCCAGGCTTCGCCGGGAGGCATGCCCCGGGCCAGGAGTTTTCGGGCCTCCATCTCCAGATGGAAGTCCATCTCCTCCCTCATCTCCCGCTCCATCCGACCAGGGAGGAAGGTCGCCCGGAGCCGGAACAGCCACCTGGACACCATTCGCATGGAGGCTCCTCAGGTTGCCATGACCCTGGCCACCGCCGCCGCCAGGCGGTCCCATGTTTCCTGCTCCACCCTGAGCTGTTCTTCCCCGGCGCCGGTAAGGCGGTAGTAGCGGGCCTTGCGGTGGTTCTCGGTCTGGCCCCAGTAGGACCGGATCCACCCCTCCCGGGTGAGCTTGTGGAGGGCCGGATAGAGGGAGCCCTGGTTCACCTGGAGGTGGCTCCCGGTCATGGCGCCTATGCGCTCGCAGATTCCCCACCCGTGCATGGGTTCCAGGGAGAGCACTTTCAGGATGAGCATGTCCAGGGTCCCCCGGATCATGTCAGGCCTATCCTTTCCCATGGCCACAACTCCTTCTCTAGAAAAACGAGAGGTGCCCATCTTGATAGGACGGCGCGAAGGGCCGGGAGGTTTCCTCCGGACCTCCTTTCCCTCACTTTGTTCCCGGCGCCATGGACCCACGACGGGAGGGACACGTGAGGATCGCAGACCTGAACTGGATGCAGGTGGAGGCCTACCTGAAGAGCGACGACCGGGCCGTGGTTCCCCTGGGGAGCACGGAGCAGCATGCCTATCTGAGCCTCATGGTGGACACCCTGATCCCTGAGCGGCTGGCGAAGGAGGCTGCCGAGCCGTTGGGGATTCCCGTCTTCCCGGTGGTGCCCTACGGGCTCTCTCCCTATTTCTCGGCTTTTCCGGGAACGGTGACCCTCCGGCTGGAGACCTACGCAGGCGTCATCCGGGACATCCTGGACAGCCTTTCGAGGGCCGGTTTCCGGCGCATCGTCTTCGTGAACGGCCATGGAGGGAACTCACCGGCCGCCTCCCTGGCCCTGGAGTGGATGGCGGATCATCCGGGCCACCAGGTGAAGGTCTTCAACTGGTGGATCGCTCCCGCGACGCTGGCCAAGATCCGGGAGGTGGATCCCCTGGGCTCCCACGCCTCCTGGATGGAGAACTTCCCCTGGACCCGCCTGGCGGGCGTGGCGCTTCCCGCCGAGCGGAAGCCGGCCATCGACACCGCGCTGAAGTCCATCCTGGATCCGAAGGCCTTCAAGACGGCGGTGGGAGACGGGAACTATGGGGGCCTCTACCAGCGTCCCGACCACGAGATGTTGGCGATCTGGGAGGTGACGGTGGCGGAGGCCCGGGCACTCATGGAGGAGGGATGGGCATGACGGTGGGGCACGCCGGAGGGGAATCCTCGGGAGGGGCTGTGGATCCGCGCTCGCGGTCTGGAGGCCCGCCTCCTCTCGTGATCTGGGGGGCGGGTGCCATGGGAGGAAGCATCGGAGGGGTCCTGGCCCGTGGCGGTAGGGAGGTTCTGTTCGTGGACCGCGTGCGGGAGCACGTCGAGGCCCTCAACGAGACGGGGCTCCGGATCACGGGGCCTCTGGCCGAATTCCGGGTTGAGGCCAGGGCGGTCCATCCGGAGGATCTCGTGGGCCTTTTTCCCCTGATCTTCCTTTGCGTGAAGGCTCACCACACGCGGGAGGCCATGGTCCAGCTCGCGCCTCACCTGGCAGGGCAGGGGGCCGTGGTCTCCATACAGAACGGCCTCTGCGAGATGGAGATCGCGGAGGCGGTGGGGCCTGGCAGAACGGTAGGGGCTTTTGTGAACTTCGGTGCCGACTACCTGGAGCCCGGGGTGATCCACTGGGGTGGCCGGGGTGCCGTGGTGGTGGGAGAGTTGGACGGGCGGATCACCCGGCGGGTCCAGTCCATTCATGAGACCCTCCGGGCCTTCGAGCCGCAAGCGATCCTCACCGCCAACATCTTCGGGTATCTATGGGGGAAGCTGGCGTACGCCGCCCTGCTGTTCGCCACCGCGGTGACGGATGCGTCCATAGCGGACGTCCTGGATGCGAGTGAATACCGTTCCCTTCTGGTTGCGCTGGCCCAGGAGGTGGTAACGGTTGCGGAGGTTCGGGGTGTTTCCCTGGAAGGGTTCGACGGGTTCGATCCCAGGGCCTTCCGCGGGTCCGCGGCCGGGGACGGGGCGAATGCCTCCCTTGATGACCTGGTGGCTTTCAATCGGAGGTCCGCCAAGACCCACAGCGGGATCTGGAGGGACCTTGCGGTCCGGAGACGCCCCACCGAGGTGGACGCGCAGTTGGGGCCGGTGGTCCGGCTGGGGCGGGAGGTGGGCGTTCCCACTCCCCTCACGGAGCGGCTGATCCTCCAGGTCCACCAGATCGAATGGGGGAAGCGCCGGCAGAGTTGGAATAACCTGGAGGAGCTGCGCTCGGACCGCGCCTCCTGGGAGGGTGGCATTCCGGAGCTGGGAGACGCGCTGAACCTCTGAGAGGGTAACCGACGACCGGGCTCGGCAGGGGCCGCCCGCAGGGCATCCGGGAGAACGGACAGGAGATACATGGAGCTGCACTCCAAGGGCCGCACCGTGGTCGTCACCGGTGCAGGACACGGGCTGGGGAGGGAGATGGCCCGGGCCTTCTTCGAGGCGGGGGGGCGGGTATGGATCTGTGACATCCTCGAGTCGGCCCTGGCCGAGACCCGGGACCTTTGCGGAGCCTCATGCGAGGCGCGCCTCGTGGACGTCCGGGACAGGGTTGCGGTCGGGGGCTACGTGGAGGAGGCGTCCCCAGCGACGGGCAGGGAGGACGTGCTGGTCAACCACGCCGGTGGGGTGGCGGGGCAGGTGGGAAGGCCGCTCGAGGAGGTTTCGCCCGAGGATTGGGATGTCATCTTCGCCATCAACCTGAAAGGGGCGTTTCACTTCTCCCAGGCCGTGGCTCCCGGCATGAAGGCCGGGGGGTGGGGGCGCATCGTCAACATCTCCTCTGGAGCCGGCCTCCGGGTGAGCCTCACCGGGATCCAGGCCTACGCCTCGGCCAAGGCGGGTCTCATCGGGTTGACCCGGCAGATGGCCCACGAGCTCGGTCCCCACGGCATCACGGTGAACTGCGTGGCTCCCGGCTTCGTGCTCTCCAATCCCACCACCCGGCGCCAGTGGGAAGCCTACGGGGAGGAAGGGCAGCAGAAGCTGGTGGGCTCCATCGCCACCCGGCGCCTGGGGCGGCCCCAGGACATCGCCGCAGCCGTTCTCTTCTTTGCGTCCGAGCAGGCATCCTGGATCACCGGCCAGACCCTCAGCGTGGATGGCGGCCGGCTTTGAGCGGCTCCTCCGCCGGGGGAGCACCGTCTCCCGTCCCCGGCAGCACCCTGGTGCGGGAAATCGACGGTTAAGCTTCCTCCGAAGTCCCCGATAATGTGGACTGAAGGTCCAGGTTCCCACCTCGTCCGACTCCAGGACGGGGGACAGAGAGGAGTGCGCGAATGCATCCCAAGAGAGAGATCGGGTTCTCGTGGCGTTTTCTGGTTGCTGGATGGGCATTGGCGGGGGTTCTTGCCCTCCCGACGTTGGTCCTGGCCCAGGAGACGGTCTTTCAACCCAACCAACTCAGCGAACAGCCCAAGATCGCTGACGCCAACCAGGCCCGCACGGCCATCACCCGTTCCTACAGCTCTGCGCTGCAGGACGCAGGGCTGGAGGGAAGGGTGGAGGTGTCCTTCATCGTGAACACGGACGGTTCCGTGGACCAGGCCTCCATCCAGGTCATCAAGGCTCCCACGGAGGCCCTGGGGAAGGCGGCCGAGGTGGCGGTGGCTCGCATCAAGTTCCAACCCGGCAAGAAGGATGGCCAGGCAGTGCGGTGCCAGGTGGCCATGCCCATCGTTTACGCCAAGGGTACCTGACGATGCGATAGAGGTCGCTGAACGGGAGGCCGCGGAGCCATCCCCGCAGGAAAGGGGGTTCAGGATCCCCCTCTCCGGGACCCGCCGTTCCCCGGGATGGCGGGTCCCGCCGTCTCCATGGTCAGCCCAGGGGCCATCATGTCCCGAAGGGGTCGAAGCCCTTGTAGCCCTTCCCCGGGGCCCCTTCGAACCCGGCCCGGGCGTAGCCGCCATCCGTGCGGCTGATCCGCCGCTCGGCGGCGAGAGCCTCCAGGACCAGCTCACAGGCCGCGGCTCTGAGTCCGGCGGTGGCCGAAGCCGGGGCCAATCCCAGGTTCTCCGCCAAGGCCAGGAGCCCCGGGACCGCCTCGAACCCAAGCACGCAGGCGTCGGCAGCCGCGTCCTGGGATACCTGGAGGGCACCCCCATTCTCGAAATGGGCCACGATCTCCTCCACGTCGGCTCCCCCTGCCCTGTCCCGGTAGGTCATGCCCGCGGCGGCGTTGACCAACTCCCGGGCGATCTTCTCCGACCCCTGGAGCTCCCCCTCGTACTCCAGCTCCATCTTCCCGGTGATGGACGGCAAAGCGGCGTAGATGTCGCCGATGCGGGGGACCACTTCCCTCTCGCCGAGGCGGAAGGCCCTCTGCTCGGCGCTGGAGACGACACTTTCCAGGACGGTGATGGGGAGGCGCTGGCTGACCCCGGAGCGCTGGTCCACCCTCTTGTCCGCCCTGGCCAGGAAGGCCACCCTCTCGACGGTTTCTGCGAGGAAGTCCGGGATATGGACCGGGATGTCCCCCCGGTCCACCCAGGATTCCTGGCGGGTGATGGCCATCCCCGCGTTCACATCCAGGGGGTAGTGGGTCCGGATCTCGGCCCCGATCCGGTCCTTCAGGGGGGTGATGATCTTCCCCCGGGCCGTGTAGTCCTCCGGGTTCGCGGTGAAGACCATGAAGACGTCCAGGGGAAGGCGGACGGGATAGCCTTTGATCTGGACGTCTCCCTCCTGGAGGATGTTGAAGAGGCCCACCTGGATCTTCCCCGAGAGGTCGGGTAGCTCGTTGATGGCGAAGATCCCCCGATTCGCCCGGGGCAGGAGGCCGTAGTGAATGGTTAGCTCGTCGGCCAGGATGTGGCCTCCCCGGGCTGCCTTGATGGGATCCACGTCTCCGATCATGTCCGCGATGGTGACGTCGGGGGTAGCCAGCTTTTCCACGAAACGAAACTCCCGGGAGATCCATTCCACCGGGGCGCCCTCCCCCATCTCCTGCGCCATGAGCTTCCCCTGCTTGGAAATGGGATTGAGGGGGTCGTCGTTCACCTCGCTCCCGGCGAGGATGGGAATGCGGGGATCCAGGAGGTCCACGAGCTGCCTGAGGATCCGGCTCTTGGCTTGTCCCCGGAGGCCGAGAAGGATGAAATCGTGACGGGCCAGGATGGCGTTCACCAGTTGAGGAATCACCGAGTCCTCATATCCCACGATCCCGGGGAATAGGGTCTCGCCCGATTCCAGCTTCCGGATGAGGTTGGCCCGGAGCTCGTCCTTCACGGGTTGGGTGCGGTGACCGGAGGCCTTCAGGTCGCCGAGGGTGCTGGGACGGAGATCGCTCATGGCGAGTGCGGAGACGGTGAGGGGACAGTGGGACTTCCAGGATCGCGACCCCCCCTTACCCCGGTCGGAAGGGGTGGATCCGCGCTTGCGGGGCGGTGGGGTAGGGGGGCACTCTTCCCCGGCGGGCGCGACTCCGGACCGATGGACGGGAGAAAGCTATGGTGTGGATCGAGCGGGTCCTGGTGGTGCTGACCCTTCTGGCGAGCGTGGCGGCCTTTCTGGGGGTCCTCTGGAGGTACAGGCTGAGGCACGTCTGGCCCAAGCGGAAGGAGATCCGGGTCCTGAATCCCCGGGGGGCCCTGTCGGGGGCCTGGGAGGTGGTCTCCCAGAACGTGGTTCTGAGGAACCGTCCGTGGGTGGGGTTCTTCCACCTTCCCCTCTTCTTCGGCCTCCTCGCCTTCCTGGCCAAGAGCGTCCTCCATGTCATGGGGGGGTTGGGTTGGGAGGTGACCGTGCCGGACTGGTATGTGCGGCTCCTGGACGTGGTCGCGGTGGTGGTTCTCCTCTCCATCGCATTCCTGGCCGTCCGACGGTATCTCGTGGAGAGGGACAAGATGACCCACCCGCTGGAATCAGGGGTCATCCTGGGGCTCATCGCCCTCCTGATGATCACCCACCTGCTGGAGCAGTTCGTCCCGTTCGACTCCCTGGCGGGAAGGGCCAACTGGTGGGCCCACTACCTGGACCTGGCGTTCTTCCCCGCCGTCATCGCCCGGGGGAAGCACCTCCACCTTCTCCTGGCTCCGGTCAACGTCGTCCTGAAGCACATGACCGAGGTGCCCTCCGACCGTCCGGTGTTCGGGAACGACCTGGTGATGGACCTGGAGGACGAGGCCAAGCTGGAGGCCGAATACGCCCGTCTGGGCATGCCAGGAGGGGTGGGGGATTTCAGCTTCGGCGCCCTCTTCGACCCGGCCGCCTGCATCCAATGCGGCAGGTGCAATGACGCCTGCCCTGCGGGGCCGGTGCTGAAGCCGAGGGACCATTTCGTCCTGGCCCTCCAGGACCCGACGCTGAAAGGGGATGAGCTGGCCGGGCTCATCGATCCTGACGTCACCGCCACCTGCGTGCAGTGCCGGGCGTGCGAGGTAGCCTGCCCCACGGGGTGTCGTCCGGGCCGGAACGGCCTGGAGATCCGCGGCCGCCTCATGCTGGAAGGGTTGTATCCCCCCAGGGCGCTCCGGGATACCGTGATGAAAGCGCTGACCTCCTCCGGGAACATCTTCGGGCAGGATCCCCGGGAGCGGGCCCGTTTCATACAGGAACACCGCTTCCCCATCTACGACTCCGCCAAGCACGAGGTGCTCCTGGTCCTGGGGTGCCAGGGGGGGAACAGCCCCGAGGTGCAGCCGGTGGTCGTGGCCATGGGAGAACTCCTGGATGCCGCCGGGGTGAAGTGGGGGGTCCTGGAAGAGGAGCAGTGCTGGGGGGAGGGGCTCCTCCATGGCGGTGGGCTCATGGAAGACTGGCCCCTCTGGGCCCAGGACCGGATCGAGTTCCTGACGGCGGCCTTGGGAGGGGACCAGGGGCGGACCATCCTCACGATCTGTCCCCATTGCCGGGACACCATCCAAACGCAATACCGGGCCCACGGGGCGGATTTCCGGGACGTCAGGCTCCATATTCCCTACCTGGAAGCCCTGATCCGCAAGGACCGCCTGGAGGTGGAAGCCCGGCCTCTGGACGCGGCTCTTCACACCCCCTGCAAGGTGTTCCACAACCAGGAGCACGAGGGCATGAAGAGGCTCCTGCAGGGTGCGGGCGTCCGCTTGCATCAACCGGCCACCAGCTCCGCTGCCTTTCCCACCACCTGCTGCGGCGGGGGGGGCGGAGGCTTTCTCTGGGACTCCCCCGCCAAGGTGAACAGGAAGCGGTGGGAACAGATCAAGGCGACGGGAAAGAAGAATGTGGTGACAGGATGTCCCGGATGTCATCGGATGCTTGGGGTATTGAGGGACGAGGACACCCGGATCCAGGACGTCGCTGTGGTCCTCGCCCAGCGGTTGAAGAGATGATGGTGTTCCCCGGGAGGGGGTCCATTCCCTGATTGCGTCCCGGCTTCGCAGGAGACGGAAAGCCGGTGGGCCCCATGCCATGGAAGGTGGGACGCCCCGGAGCCTACAGGGCTTCGGGGCGCTCTTTCTCGGTAGGGCTATTCGATTGGACCGGAGATCCCGGTCCGGAATCGAGTTGTTTTCGACGATCGTGCGGGTGGGGCGATTCGATGCCCCGGCACTCTCGCGACTGTATTCAATGGAAGTTTCATGCCAGGCGGCCGCCCGGTCTCAGGACGGGCGCCCGGTGTCCTCCACCGAGATCTCGATCCCCCCGTCCTTCCTCGAAATCCTGGGAAGCAGGCGAGGAATGGCTCTTCCCCGGAAGTGACCCAGGAAGGCCTCGATCTCCCCGAGATCCGCCAACGTTTCCAGCGTGCTCAACGTGGGAAAGACCAGAGGCAGCTCCCCGGCGCGGTTCCGGGCCAAAGCCTCCCGGGCCGTGAGCCAGAGGGATTCCACCATCTCCTGGCCGTCCAGGATGGCCGCACACCCCCGAGGTACGACGGTCGCGAAGAACCTGGTGTCGTAGCGCCGGGGCTCGGGCTCGGGGGTGATCCAATGGCCCACGTACTCCAGCGCCCCGGCGTCCAGGTGCACGTCGAGCTCGGAGAGTACCTCGTGGAAGGAGTGGCTTCCCGCAAGCAGACGGGCTCTCGCCTCGGCCCCCCTTCCCTTTCCCGAGGGGGGGTGGGTCCGGTAGCCCCAGGGTGGCAGGGCCAGGAGGATCCCGGTCTCTTCGAAGGTTTCCCGGAGGGCGGCAGCCACGAAGGCGTAGGCAAGCAGTGGGTCTTTCCCGGGAGCGGCTGGACCGGTTTCATCCGACCCCATACGCCCCTGGTTTCCGCCGGGACCCGAAACGGACAACCGGGCGAGAAGGGACGGGTCAGCGTCGGCCCTGTCCACGCGGCCTCCGGGAAAGACGTAGGCCCCCGGGATGAACCGGGTCCGAGGGCTTCGCTTCAGGAGGAGCGTCTCGGGCTCCTCCCGGCCGTCTCGCAGCAGGATCAGGGTGGCGGCAGGGCGGGGCTCGGGCGGAGGATGGGCTGGATGGTCCAGGCTACCTGCGTAGCCCGCCGGGAGCTGGTTGACGGGGAAGAGGCGTGGGGAGGTACCCATCGTCAGTGGCCCGCCGCCATACCGTCCTTTCTGGGGTCGGAGGCCGCAGCCCACCCTCGGGCCAATCTCATCACCACTTGCGCACCCCCGAAGGAACCATCTTCGGACACCTCATGGCCCAGGGCCGCCAGGGCCCTCCTCACCTCGTCGGAGATCGGCGCCTCGAGGGAGACCCGGGTTCCACCCAGGTGGCGGAACCGAGGCGCATCCACGGCCGCCTGAAGGTCCATCCCGAAGACCAGGTGGTTCAGGAGGAGCTGGACGTGCCCCTGGGGTTGCATGGATCCCCCCATCACCCCGAAGGCCATGAAAGGCTCTCCGTTCCTGGTGACGAATCCGGGAATGAGGGTGTGGAAGGGGCGCTTCCTGGGGGCGATCCGGTTGGGGTGCCCGTCCTCCAGGGTGAACCCGGCACCGCGGTTCTGGAGCACGAAACCGGTCCCGGGAGCGACCACCCCGGATCCGAAGTACTCGAAGACGCTGTTGATCAGGGAGACCATGTTCCCGTCCCGGTCCGCCACGGAGAGGTAGATGGTCTCGCCGTGATCGAAGGGACTTCCGGCCTCCACGTCCCGGGCCGCCCTTCCGGGGTCCAGGAGAGCCCTGCGGCCGGCGATGTAGTTGTCGGAGAGGAGGACCCGGGGATCTCCCCTCATGTGGTCCCGGTCGGAGATGTGACGATCCAGGTCGGCGAAGGCCAGCTTCTTGGCCTCGATGAGGTGGTGGAGGTACTGGGGAGAGTTATGGCCCATCCCCGTCAGATCGAGGGGCTCCAGGATCTTGAGCATCTGGAGGGCCGCGATTCCCTGGCCCGCCGGGGGCAACTCCCAGACCTCATATCCCCGGAAAGGGACGGACAGGGGTTCCACCCATTCCGGGCGGTGGTTCCGGAAGTCATCCACCGTGAGGAAACCACCCTGGGCCCTGACCGTCTCCACGATCCGGCTTCCCAGGCTGCCACCGTAGAGGGCGCCGGGGCCCTCCCGGGCGATGGTCAGGAACGACTCGGCGAGATCAGGGTTCTGGAACCACTCCCCGGCCTCGGGGGCACGCTCCCCGTTCAGGAGGAAGGTGGCCCGAGCGCCTGGATCCTGCCGGAGCACCCTGACGTTCCCCCGCCATTGCTGGGCGATGATGGGACTGACGGGGAAACCGTTGGTGGCGATGTCGATGGCTGGCTGAAGGGCCTGGGCGAGGGTGAGCGTCCCATACCGCTCCAGGAGCGCGGCCCACCCCGAAAGAGCCCCGGGGACCGTCACCGAGCCGGCCCCCCGGTAGGGAACACCGTCCAGGCCGAGGGCTTGAAGGGTGTCGGGGGTGGCGAGGGATCCGGCTCTCCCGCTGGCGTCCAGCCCTCCCAGCCGGCCTTCGGCGGCGGACCAGAAGAGGGCGAAGACATCTCCGCCCATCCCGGTCATGTGAGGCTCCACGACGTTCAGGACGGCCGCGGCGGCCACGGCGGCGTCAAAGGCGTTCCCGCCATCCTGGAGGATCTTGAGGGCGGCTCCCGTGGCCAGGGGCTGGCTGGTGGCCACGACGCCGTTGGGGGCAAAGACGGTAGATCGGCCCGCCAGGGTCGAGGGCCGTGCCTGGGGCGTCATCTGTGCTTCCATTCCGTCGGGAAAGCCAAGGGAGAGGGCGAGCACCAGTTGGAAGGCTCGAAGCCGGAGGGGGTTGAAAGCGCTCATGCGTTCCGTTCCAGGATGCGGACCTCACCGGGGAAGTGCCCGGTGATCTGCTCACAAAGCCGCGGCGACTCGGGGTGGTCTCCCCAATGGATGGGCACCAACACCGATGCGCCACAGGCCACTCCGGCCTCGGCTGCTTCCCCGGGACCGCTCCTCCCTTCTGGCGGCGAAGGCGGCCCGACGGGGGGCCTCGGTTCCCCAGGAATGCTGCGGAGGCCCGTCACTTCGGAGGCGCCCTGCATCAAGCTATATAGGGTGGGAACGGCTACAAAGGCTTCAGGACCGCCACCGGTGTGCCAGTTTGGCAGGAAACCTGCTGTTCCGGCACTCTTCCCCCTCCTGATCGCTGGCAAGGATCGTGCTGAAATGCAAAGTCCCCTCCTCTTCGCTAGGATGAAGGGCTTCAGCGCGGAGGCGTGAGCGTTACACCGAACTAGCGAGGACCCATGGGCGAGCGATTCTCCCTCCCAGTACTCCCCCTCAGAGACACGGTCGTGTATCCCGGGGTGGCTGTGCCCATCTCCGCGGGGCGACCCGGAACGGTGGAGGCGGTCCAGGACGCCCTGGAGGGGGACCGGCGCCTGTTCGCCGTCGCCCAGCGGGAGAACGTGGACGATCCCCATCCGGACATACTCTACACCGTCGGCACGGTGGTACGGGTCATCCAGACCCACCGGGTCCGGGGAGGAATGCAGCTTCTGGTCCAGGGCGAGGGACGGGCACAGGCGCTCTCCTACTTCAAGGAGGGAGACGCCATGCTCCAGGCCAACCTCATTGCCATGGACCGGCAGCTCCCCGCCAACCTCAAGGATCCCGCCTTCCAGGCGCTGGACGGTGAGCTGAGGCAACGGGCTGCGGAGCTGGGGACGCGGAGGGGTGTTCCCATGGAGGCGCTGAATCAGCTCATCCAGGGGGTGGACGATCCGGGGGCGTTCGCGGACCTGGTGGCCTTCTATCTGGAGCTCCCCACCGAGGACAAGCAAAGGCTCCTGGAGATCCTCCCCGACGAGGAACGGATGCGGTCCGCGCTGGTGGCAGTGGAGCGGGAACTGGCGAGGATCGAGGCTCAGGAATCCATCCAGGCGAAGGTCCAGGAGGAGCTGGGGGAGCGCCAGCGGGAGATGCTCCTGCGGGAGCAGCTCAAGCAGATCCAGAAGGAGCTGGGGGACGAGGACGAGCGAAACGACGTGGAGGAGCTCCGGGAGCGGGTCGCCAAGCTGGAGCTCTCGGAGGAGGCCCGGGCGGAGGTGGAACGGGAGCTCAAGCGCCTGGAGCGCACCAGCCCCCAATCCGCAGAATATCAGGTCATCCGTACCTTCCTGGAGTGGACCACCGAGCTTCCCTGGGGTGACCGAACGGAGGAGAAGCTGGACCTGACCCTGGCCTCGGAGATCCTCGAAGAGGATCACTACGGGCTGGAGGACGTGAAGGACCGGGTCCTGGAGTTCCTGGCCGTTCGGAAGCTACAGATCGAGCGGGCCGGGGAGGGGGAGGAGGCGAAGGAGGCGAAGGAGGCGAAAACCACGGAAGGTCGCGGGCCGATCCTCCTCTTCGGCGGGCCCCCCGGGACGGGGAAGACCAGTATCGCCCAATCCGTCGCCAGGGCGCTGGGACGGAAGTACGTGCGAATCTCCCTGGGAGGTGCCCGGGATGAGGCCGACATCCGGGGCCACCGCCGGACGTACGTGGGTGCCATGCCGGGGAGGATCATCCAGGGGATGCGCCAGGTGAAGAGCAAGAACCCGGTCTTCCTCCTGGACGAGGTGGACAAGCTGGGAGTGTCCTTCCAGGGGGATCCCAGCGCCGCCCTCCTGGAGGTCCTGGATCCGGCCCAGAACTCGACTTTCACCGACCACTACCTGGGGATTCCCTTCGACCTCTCCGAGGTTCTCTTCATTGCCACGGCCAACTACGTGGACCGCATCCCGGCGCCTCTTCTGGACCGGATGGAAAGGGTGGATTTCGTCGGGTACACCGAGAAGGAGAAGCTGGAGATCGCCAAGAGGTACCTCCTTCCCAGGCAGGAGAAGGAGGCGGGGCTCAGGGTTGAGGAGCTGAAGATGGGAGACGATTCCATCCTCTCCGTCATCCAGAAATACACCCGGGAGTCCGGGGTCAGGCAGTTGGAGAGGGAGCTTGGGAAGCTCTCGCGGAAGGTGGCCCGGAAGGTGGCCGCCGCGGAGGTGGAGGAGGTGGAGGTGAAGGAGGAGGTGGTGAGGGATCTCCTGGGAAGGCCCAGGGTTCATCCCGAGCAGATGGCCCCGGCCGACACCGTGGGGGTGGCCACCGGCATGTTCTACACCCCCATGGGCGGGGACATCATGTTCGTGGAGGCCTCGGTCATGCGGGGGAAGGGTGGTCTGGTCCTGACCGGGCAACTCGGGGACGTGATGAAGGAGTCGGGGCGGGCAGCTCTGAGTTATGCCAAGTCCCAACATGACCGGCTGGGGATTCCCGCGGAGGCCTTGGAGGACCGGGAGGTCCACATCCACGTGCCCGCCGGGGCCGTTCCCAAGGACGGTCCCTCGGCGGGGATCACCATGGCCACGGCCCTGGTCTCGGCTCTCTCCGGCAGGAAGGTGAGGCGGGACGTGGCCATGACCGGGGAGCTCACCCTCACCGGCAGGGTCCTCCCCATCGGTGGCTTGAAGGAGAAGATCCTGGGGGCGGTCCGGGCCGGAATAAGAGTGATCATCCTACCCAAGGACAACGAGGCCGACCTGGAGGACATCTCCCAGGAGGTGGCCAGCACCCTCACCTTCCATCCCGTGGAAGACCTGGACTCGGTCATCGCCATCGCCCTGCTGGGGGAGTTGAGAAAACCAGCAGGGCTCGGGAGGAAACCCGCGGGAGGAGGGAGGAAGAAGGCTCGCTCAGCCCTGCCGCCCGAGGAGGAGGCCGGGGGAGCGGGGGCCGGCGGGTAAGGGCTGGGGGAAGGGATCAGGCCACCTGGATCCGTCCCGGTGGTCCCTCCCGAACTTCCCCGATGACGGCGGCCACCGGAGCCGACCCCTCCAGTCGGGAGAGGAGACCCCCGAGGTGGTGGTCGGGCACCGCGAGGAGGAGGCCCCCTGAGGTCTGGGCGTCGGCCAGGAGGAGGCGTCGCTCTTCGGGCATTCCTTCCGGGAAGCTCACGTCCCCTGAGACATCGTCCAGGTTTCGCCGGCTTCCCCCGGGAAAACGGGCCTTTGAGGCCAACTCCAGGGCGCCTGGCAGTAGGGGGATGGCTTCGGATTCCAGGCGCGCCGCCATTCCGGAAGCCCGAAGCATCTGCCGCAGGTGCCCCAGAAGGCCGAACCCCGTCACGTCGGTAGCCGCCCGGACTCCCGCTGCCACCATGGCCTCGGCGGCTCCCCGGTTCAGCGTGGCCATGGAGCGAGTAGCCGCCTCCACGGAGTGCGGCGCCGCCATCCCTTCCTTGATGGCCGTGGCGATGATCCCGGTGCCGATGGGCTTGGTCAGGACCAGATGGTCTCCGGGACGGGCCAGGGCGTTGGTGGTCATCCGGCCCGGGTCCACTTCCCCGATGGCCACCAGCCCGTACTTCGGCTCCGCATCGTCGATGGAGTGGCCGCCGAGAATGGATATCCCGGCCTCCCGGACCTTCTCCGCCCCTCCCCGGAGGATCTCCTCCAGGGACCCGTCCCCCAGGAGCTTCCTGGGATAGGCCAGGAGGTTCAAAGCGAAGAGGGGGCGGGCTCCCATGGCATAGATGTCGGAGAGGGCGTTGGCGGCGGCGATCTGCCCGAACTGATAGGGGTCATCCACGATGGGTGTGAAGAAATCGGTGGTGACCACCAGCGCCCTTCCCTCATCCAGAAGGTACACGGCGGCGTCGTCGCCGGTGGATGCGTCCACCAGCGCTCTGCCATCTTCAGCCGGAAAAACGTGACGCAGCACCTGCGCCAGCTCGGACATTCCGAGCTTGCATGCTCAGCCCGAGCCGTGGGACAGCTGGCTCAGGCGGAGCTTCGGGCGTTGGTCCGTGGGTTCGGTGGACATGAGCCTCGAGTCAAAGGGAAAGGAAACACCTGGGCGGACGAGGGTACTGAAGGGCCCTTCGGGCTTTCGCGCCCGATGTGCCAATCTACCCCCGAGTCGGTCCAGGGGAAGAGGAAGAAGCCGGAATGGAAGCTGCGAGGGCATGACCGCTCACGACCGGTCCCCCCGGGAACGGTTCACCGAGGAGGTGAGCCGGGGCGACGAGGAGATCAACCTGGCCTACGCTGCCCTTCTGGTGGCGCGGGAGGAGTATCCCCAACTCCCTGAGGATCGCTATCTCGCCCGCCTGGACCAGTTGGCGGAGGAGACCCGGGACCGCCTGGACAACGAGACGGCCCCTCTCCTCGTCCTTCAGGAGCTGTTGAACACGCTCTACGTGCGCCATGGGTTCCGCGGGAACCGGGAGGCCTACTACGATCCCCGCAACTCCTTCATCAATGACGTCATGGACCGGGGGCTGGGCATCCCCCTCACCCTGGGGATCGTGCTCCTGGAGGTGGGATGGCGCCTGGGCCTGCCGCTGGAGGGGGTGAATTTCCCGGGCCACTTCCTGGTACGGTTCAAGGGGGATGCGGTGGACCTCCTGGTGGACCCTTTCGACGGCGGCGCCCTCCGATTCCAGGACCAGGCCCAGGAGCTCCTGGACCGCGTCTACGGGGGGATGGTCAGGGTCCACGACTCCTTTCTGCGGGCGGCCCGGCGCCGGGAGATGCTGGTTCGGCTTCTCACCAACCTGAAGAGTCTCTACGTGAACGTGCGGGACCACCGGCGAGCGCTGGCGGCCGTGGAGCGCATCCTCCTCATACGGCCCATTGCTCCCGGGGAGATCCGGGATCGGGGCGTGATCCTGGCCCGGATGGGCCGGCGGGAGGAGGCGTTGAAGCAGCTGAAGGCCTATCTGAGCGTGGCCCCGGACGCGGCGGACACCCAGCGGATCCAGGGGATGGTAGAAGGCCTGAGGGACGGAGAGGATCTGCCCCGGGAATGGCCGGAAGAGTCGTAAGGGAGTGATGAAGCTGGAGCGATGGATGGCCGTTGGGCCGGACTACCAGGCCGCGCACCGGGGTGCGGCGGTGGTGGTGCGGGGGGACCGCCGGTTCCTCCGGATCTCGGGGAAGGCGCCTGGGGAAATGCTGAACGGGATCCTCACCAACCGCATCCCCGGGGAGGTGAAGAGGCTGGAGGTCCCTCCCCTCCAGGCAGGGGAAGCGGTCTACGCGGCCGTCCTCACCCCAAGAGGGAAGATGGTGACGGACCTTCGGATCCTCCGGGACCGGGACGGCTCCTTCCTCCTGGAGCTTCCCCGGGAAGGGCTGCAGGGGGCCATGGACCATCTCCGGAAGTACCTTCCCCCCCGGCTGGCCAGCGTCGAGGACTGCCCAGCTGCCATCAGCCTGTTGACCGTGCTCGGGCCCGATGGCTCCCGCGTTCTCTCGGGGGAGATGCTGGAGGGACTCCCCTCTCCCCAGTTTCTCTCCGAAATGAAGGAGGGCGACGCTCTCTTCGTCCGCCTTCGGGGGGGAGAGGAGGGGGTGGTCATCGGAAGCGGCGGTCTCCGGACGCCGGCGCTGGACCTCATCGTCCCCACCCTTTGCCGGGAGGAGCTTCATGCCAGGCTCCTGGCGGCGGGGGTGCGGCCGGCCAGCCCCCAGACCTGGGCGGCGCTCCAGGTGGAGGGAGGGCGCCCGGCCTTCGGGGTGGACATGGACCAGGAGACCATCCCTGTGGAGGCCGGGATCCAGGCCCGGGCCATCGATTGCCACAAGGGATGTTACACGGGGCAGGAGGTGATCATCCGCCTGCGGGACCGCGGGCGGGTGAACAAACGCCTGGTCGGCCTTCTCCTGGGGGATGCGGCTCTCCCTTCCCCCCGGACGGAGCTCTTCCGGAGCGGGCGGGAGAAGCCGGTGGGGTGGATAACCCGAGCCGTCTTCTCCCCCGCCTTCGGGGAGGGAGCGGCCCTGGCGTATCTCCGGCGGGAGGTTCTCCCCGGGGAAGAGGTGCAGGTGGGGGGGGAGGGCGGACCGCCGGCCAGGGTTCAGGCTCTGGGGGACGAGGGCTGGATCCTGGGCTGACCGGTCCCGCTTTCAGATTCTCCCGCTTGCCCGGAGCGCCTCCACGATTCGTCCCCCGTGGTTCCTTCCATTCTCGATAAAGACCTTGTTGGCGTTGTTCCCCGCAGCCATGACCCCTGCGATGAATACCCCCGCCACGTTCGTTTCCATGGTTCGGGGGTCGTGGTTGGGGATCCCCGTCTCGAGGTCGGTCTCCACTCCCACGGCCCGGAGGAGGGTCGGCTCGGGCCTCCACCCGGTCAGGGCCAGCACCCAGTCGTTGAGGAGTACCGTGGTCCGCCCCGTCCGTTCGTGGCGCAGGATCACCGCCTCCGGCGTGATCCGTGTGACCCTCTGCTCCCAGTAGGCCGGGATCTCGCCCCCCGTCAGACGATTGGTGATGTCAGGGAGGACCCAGGGCTTGATGCCCCCGTCCAGCCCGGACTTGAAGTGGACGAGGGACACCCTGGCTCCGGTGCGGAAGAGCTCCAGGGAGGCCTCCACCGCCGAGTTGCTCCCACCCACCACCAGGACGTCCTGGTCATAGAAGGGGTGAGCCTCCCGGTAGTGGTGAAGGACCTTCGGGAGCTCCTCCCCCGGGACTCCGAGGAGGTTGGGGGCATGGAAACCTCCCGTGGCCATCACCAGGAAGCGGGCACGGTACTCCCGCTCCTCCCCCGACATCCGCTTCGTGCGAAGGTGGAAAGCTCCCTCCCCGGGGGAGACACCCTCCAGAGCCTCGTACTGCCGAACGTCCAGGTCGAAGTGCTCCACCACTCTCCGGTAGTAGACCAACGCTTCCCTGCGGCTGGGGTTCTTCTCGGGGATGGCGAAGGGGACCCCTCCCACCTCCAGGCGGTCGGTGGTGGAGAAGAAACGCATGTAGAGCGGGTAGCCGACGATGGAGGCTGCGATGCACCCCTTGTCGAAGAGAGCGGTCCGGAGCCCGGCCCGGGCCGAGGCGACGCCCGCGGCGATTCCGCAGGGCCCCGCGCCCACGATGGCGATATCGAGATGTTCCATGGTCGGCATGCTGGTTCAGGGATGTCCGACGGCCCTGCCTCTCCCCAGGGGCCTCCCATTCCGGTGGGTTCCTGACCCCTGGGGGGGCAGACCTGCGGTTCCATTGCCCGTGTACTCCCACCCCGGCATCTTGTCACCGTTCCCCCGCCCCCGGAAACTGGAGTTGGTCCCACGCATGGAAACCCCGGAGAAGGAAGCCCGAAAAGCGCTGCACCGCCTGCGAAGGGCGATCGAGAAGGCCCAACGGGAGATGGACTCGCTGGAAGGGGCCATCCGCCACGCCGAAGGGGAGGATTTCCCGGCCCCGGCCTATGAAGAGGCAGGGAGCCGGCTCCTTATGGTGTTGGACTTCCTGGACGAGGAAGCCCAGCGGTTGGAGGAGAAGATCCTCCAGGCGGGCGGGCTCGAGCCGGGCCGGGTGCGGCGCTCCTCGATGTCGGGTTGAGGGAGAGGCAGATCATGAGATCCATGGATCGGAGGAGTTTCCTCCAGGCTGGGGCGGTGGTGGGGCTTTCCTCCTTCTCCGGAGTCCGTTGGGGGGGGTGGTGGCGCCAACCGGACCTGGTCCTGCGGCGAGCCACGGTCTTCGACGGCTCGGGGGCGCCCGGGGTGGAGATGGATGTGGCCGTCCTGGGAGATCGCATCCAGGGGGTGGGGAGGATCGGGGAGCGGGGTGTCCTGGAGGTGGACCTCGCCGGGCGTGCCCTCTCGCCGGGCTTCATCGACATCCACACCCACGCCGACCTCCCCCTGCTGGCGAACCCCAGGGCGGAGAACCGGGTCCTCCAGGGAATCACTCTGGAGGTCGGGGGGCAGTGCGGTGGCTCCCCGGGTCCCTGGAGCGAGGCGGAGGCCAGGTCGGTCGGGGAGGAGTACCGGGAGCTGTACGGTGTGGAGGTCGATTTCCGGGATCTGGGCGGTTTCTTCCGGGCCCTGGAACGGACTCCTCCTTCGGTGAACGCGGCCTGCATGGTGGGGCACGGGACGGTGAGGGGGACGGTGGTCGGAAACGAGAATCGGCCGGCCACGCCCGAGGAGATGGCCCGAATGAGGAGCCTGATCCGGGAAGCCCTTGACCAGGGTGCCGTTGGGTTCTCGTCGGGGCTGGAGTACACCCCCAGCGGTTTTGCCTCAAAGGAGGAGTTGGTGGATCTTGCCGGGGTCCTCAAGGGGACCGGTTATCCCTATGCCTCCCACATGCGCAACGAGGACGATTCCGTCCTGGGGGCGGTGGAGGAGGCCCTGCACGTGGGGCGGGTGGCAGGGGTGCCGGTCCAGATTTCCCACCTGAAGGCTCAGGGGGAACGGAACTGGTGGAAAGCCCCTGCCATTCTGGAGGTCATCGAGGAGGCGGCCGCACGGGGGATCGAGGTGCATTTCGACCGCTATCCCTACGTGGCGTACTCCACCGGCCTCTCCAACCTCTTTCCCCCGGCGGCCCGGGCGGGGGGAAGCCGAGCCTTCCTGGCCCGACTGGACGATCCCCGGGAGCGGCCTGCCCTGGAGGCCTATGCCCGGGAGAAGGTCGCGCAACTCGGGTCCTGGAATTCGATCCAGATCAGCAGCATCCGAACCGAGTCGAATGCCTGGCTCCGGGGCCGGCGTCTGGGAGAGGCCGCGGCCGAGGCCAGGGAGGATCCGTTCGAGATGGCCGTCCGCCTCCTGAGGGAGGAGGGGGGGAGTGTGGGGATGATCGGGTTCGGGATGTCGGAGGAGAATACCGCCCGGATCCTCTCCCACCCTCTGGGGATGGTGTGCTCCGACGGGTCCGTGTTCGCCCCGTCGGGGCCCCTTTCCGAGGGGTCTCCCCACCCCCGTTCCTACGGGACCTTCCCCCGGCTCCTGGGGCACTACGTCCGGGACCGGAAGACCATGACCCTGGAGACGGCCATTCACAAGATGACCGGGATGTCCGCAGCCAAGATCCAGGTGGAGGACCGGGGGGTGATCCGCCCTGGAGCGTACGCCGATCTGGTGGCCTTCGACCCCGGGACGGTGGCGGATGAGGCCACCTTCTCCGACCCCCGGCGATACCCCTCCGGAATCGAGGTGGTGGTGGTGAACGGGGTGGTGGCAGCCAGGGAGGGGGAGATGACCGGAGATCTGGCCGGGCGGCCCGTGCGGGGGAAGGGGGTGTGAGCGGGTGGTGTGTCCCGGCCGCCCCCGGTTGGGGGACGTGACCGGCCCGGAGAGGGCGTTTCAGGAGCTGAAAGCCGAGCTCCTGGCTCTCTTCCGCAAGGGTGCAGGGGAGCCCCTGGGGACCCAGGCCTTCAACGACCTGGCCCTGCGGGTTTTCCGCTTCCAATGCGAGACCGTCCCGTCCTACCGGGCGTTCGTGCAGCGCCGGGGGGTGGACCCCGAGGTCCTGGAGCGCTGGGAGGGTATCCCCTTTCTTCCCACCGGGGCGTTCAAGTCGCGTCCTCTGGTGTCGGGGGATCCCGCGGGGGTGGAGCGGGTCTTTCGGACCAGCGGCACCGTCGGGGGGGGAGGGGGTCGGGGGGAGCACCACGTTCGGGACCTGGCCCTCTACCGGGGCGCTCTCCTTTCGGGGTTCCGGGCCCACCTTCTCCCGGAGGGGCGTCCCCTCCCCGTCCTCAATCTGCTCTGCTCCCCCGAGGAGGCGCCTGAATCCTCCCTGAGCTTCATGATGGGGGAAGTCCTCATGGAGGTCGGGGGTGGGCGGGGGGGGTTCTTTGCCGATCCGGGGGGAGGGATCCGGGCCGAATCCTTTCGTGGGGCCCTGGACGGTGCCGAGCAGGAGAGGATCCCGGTACTGGTCGCCGCCACGGCCTTCGCCCTGGTCCATTGGCTGGACACGGCCGAGGAACGGGGGTGGCGCTTTCGCCTTCCGGAGGGGTCCCGCCTCATGGAGACCGGGGGGTACAAGGGTCGCTCCAGGGTTCTTTCCCGGGAGGAGCTGTACCGGGGGTTGGAGGCGGCCTTCGGGATTCCGCGGAGCCGGATCGTGAACGAGTACGGGATGACGGAGCTCCTCTCCCAGTTCTATGAGCCGGTGCTGGCGGTGGAAGGGGACTGGCCCCTGGAGAGCCGTTATCACAGGGGCCCTCCCTGGGTCCGCACCCTTGTTCTGGATCCTCTCACCCTGGCTCCTCTGGGGCCAGGAGAGACTGGGGTGCTTGCCCACCTTGACCTGGCGAACCTGGGTTCCGTGTCGGCGCTGCTGACCCAGGACCTGGGGCGATCGGTGCCCGGGGGTTTCCGCCTGCAGGGCCGTAGCCCCGGGGCGGAGCCGCGGGGGTGTTCCCTGGCCATGGAGCACTTTCTTTCCGGTCCGGGGTCGCGGCCATGATACCCTTCTCCGCCTGGCATCTTCCCCCGGGCTTCTCCCTCGACCCGGCGGAGACCCGCCTGGTTGCGGGAGGTCCCTTCCCGCCCTTTCGGTGGGGCAGCCTCTCCCGGGAGCGAATCCGGGAGTTGATGGGGATCCTTCGGGCAGCTCGTGAGGAAGGGTTGGCGTCGCTGCCCGTGGAGGAGGTGGTGGCGGCGGTGGACCGGGTGGCCCGACGCCTCCTCGATCCTGGGGACGATCTCAGGAGAGAGGTCCTGACCTGGCTGGGACCCCAGGCCGGCTTCTCGACTCCCATGGCCGCGAGGGTACTGGAGGGCATGGCCAGGGACTGGACCCGGGATCGGTTGATGAGCCTTCTGGAAGCGGAGTTCACCGATTTCCGGGTGCTGGACGGCTTCCGGCCCCGCGCCCAAGGGGGTGCCGTTCGGGCCCTCGGTTTCCCCCTCTCCTTCCACCTTGGGGCGGGGTCGGTGCCCGGGGTGGCCACGACCTCCCTGATCAGGGCGCTTCTGGTCAAGTCGGCCGTACTCCTGAAGCCCGGGGGGGGAGATCTGGTACTCCCCGTGGTCTTCTGTCGCGGCCTGGCTGCCGAACATCCTGAGCTCGCCCGCTCGGTGGCCGTGGCCTACTGGCCCCCCTCGGAGATCACCCCCACGGAAGCGGCCCTTCAGGAGGCCGATCTGGTCGTCGTCTATGGGGGGGATGATACGGTCCGATGGGTCCGGGACCGGCTGCCGGTGACGACTCCCCTGCGGGCCTACAGGCATCGCCTGGGCGTGGGACTGGTGGGGCGGGAAGCCCTGGGGGCGGGGGCCGAGGAGGCCGCCCGGGACGCGGCCAGAGCGGTCTCGCTCTTCGATCAGCGGGGATGCGTATCCCCCCACGTCCTCCTTGTGGAGGAAGGGGGGCCCGTCAGTCCCGGGGAGTGGGGGGAGCACCTGGCCAGGGCCCTGGAGGCGTTGGAGGAGGAACTGCCCTCCGGCCCCCTCACCCCGGAGGAGGGGGTGGCGATCCAGCACCTCAGGGCAGTGGGGGAGATGGACCAGGTTGAGGGTGGAGGGGCCGAGATCCGTCACGGGGGTTCCCGGGCGCCCTGGACGGTGTGCTTTCATCCGGGCGGGGATCTGACGCCCTCCTGCCTCAACCGGGTGGTGACGATTCTACCGGTGGCGGAGCTGGGGGAGGCCCCGGGCCTCCTCCAGGCGTGGGCAGGACACCTCCAGACGGTGGGGGTGGCGGGGTTGGGGGACCGGGAAGGAGCTCTCAGGGAGGCGCTGGCCCGGTTGGGTGTTTCCCGGGTAGCTCCCCTCGCGGAGGTTCCCTGGCCGCCGCCCTGGTGGCACCATGATGGGTCGGGGCCCTTGAGGGCCCTGACCCACTGGACGGATTGGGAGGTGGGGGAGGGGGGGTAGGCTTACTCGATGTGCCGCCGGAGAACGGCGGCCTGATCGGCAGTAAACCCATAGAAGACAACGGTTTCCATCTCAGCGGTGGCGGTGGTGAAAAGCTTGACCTCCTCCACGACGATGCGGGCTGCCTCGTTGAAGGGAAACCCACCCACTCCGGAACCCAGGACGGGAAAGGCCACCGACATGGCGCCGTGCTCCCGTGCCAATTCCATGGCCCGCCGGGTTGCCGCCCGGATGGTATCAGCTGTGGGAGGTTTGTCTCCCATGGCCGCCGCGTGGATGACGTATCGGACGGAGAGGGTGCCGGCCTTGGTAATCGCGGCCCCTCCTACCTTGAGGGGGCCCTGGCGCCGGACAATGGCGTCGCACTCGTCCTGGATGGCCCCCCCTCCTCGCTTCAGGAGGGCGCCTGCCACACCCGAACCCATGCGGAGGTGGTTGTTGGCGGCGTTCACGATGGCATCTCCCTGGAAGGTGGAGATGTCTCCCTGGACCACCTGGAGGATCGCTGACACGGCTCTCCGACTACTCCTTCCGGCACTATTCTTCGGTTTGGGGTTCGGCTCGCCACATCACCATCTGCCGGACGTTGTTGGGCGCTTCCTCCACCCGAACGGTCAACATGTCCCCTTCCCCGATCCGGAGGTCGTCCCGGATCTCCTGGGGGATGGTGATGCGACCCCCGACCCCCACCGTCACTTCGAGGTAGTACAGAGTCCGGAAGATGGCCATGGAGCCTCCCGAGTTCCATATAGGGTGAAGAATCTTTCAATCTAAGGGCTTCCAGGCCGGCGGCAACAGCTTACGGGTCCTGAAGGGCACTGAAGGGGAGGCTGGGGTGGGGCGTAGATGGGAACGGGGCGGGGATCTGACCACGACGTTGAGGCTTTCTCATGGCACGTTCTGGAAGTAACGGCATCGCTGTGCGACTGACAGGCGTAACGAAACGTTTTGGGAAGCACACGGCCGTGTCGGATCTGGATATGGAGGTCCCGGTGGGGTCGATCTACGGGCTCCTGGGACCCAACGGGTCGGGAAAGACCACGACCCTTCGGATGATCATGGGGATCCTGCTTCCGGACGAAGGCAGGGTGGAGCTCCTGGGGGATGCCCCTCGGGTCCCCCTGACCAACCGGGTCGGCTACCTCCCGGAGGAGAGAGGGGTCTACCGGAAGATGAAAGTCCTGGATTTCCTGGTGTTCATGGGGGAGATCCGGGGGATGAGCAGGGGGAAGGCCCGGGCCCGGTCATCCGAGTGGCTGGAGCGGCTGGAGCTGACCGGTTGGGCTGACAAGAAAACGGAGGACCTCTCCAAGGGGATGCAGCAGAAGGTTCAGTTCATCGGGACCGTTCTCCACGATCCCCAGGTCCTGATCCTGGACGAGCCCTTCAGCGGGCTGGATCCCATCAATCAGGAGGTCCTGGAAGAGATCGTGCGGGAGTTCCATGCCCGGGGAACCACGATCCTGTTTTCCACCCACCTCATGGACCACGCCGAGCGTCTTTGTGAGCGCGTTCTTCTTATCTCCCGAGCCCGGAAGGTCCTGGATGCAGACCTCCGGGAGCTGAAGCGGAAGGAGCGAAAGGGCCTGGTGGCAGTGGAGTTTCAAGGGGATGACCGTTGGCTCCGGGGGCCCGAGGTGCTGGAGATCAGGCCCATGGAAGATGGAGTCCATCTGGTCCTCAAGGAGGGGGCTGACCACCAGGCCATCCTGCGGAGGGGGGTGGAGGCGGGGGCCCGCATCGATCGTTTCGACCTGGTGGAGCCGCGGCTCCACGAGATCTTCGTAAGACACGCGGGAGGGCCTTTGGATGAGGAGCCCCCCGACGCCCGGCAGGGGATCTCCACGAGGGGGGTGACGCGATGAACGGGTTGCTGCCGGTATTGAGGCGGGAGTATCTGCAACGGATCAGGAGCAGGTGGTTTCTCGTGGGGACCTTCCTGGCACCTCTTCTGGTGGTGGGGATGATGGTGGTGCCGGTTCTTTACGAGTCGGGGAAGGAAGAGACTCGCCGGACCCTGGCGGTTGTGGACGAGACGGGGGCCCTCTTCGACAAGGTCGGCCCCAGGTTGGAGGAAGCGGGGTTCACCGTGAGGGAGGCCGGCCCTGATGCGCTGGAGGCGCTCCGAAGCGAGGCCCTGGCAGGGAATCTGGGGGGATTCCTGGTCCTGGGGGAGGAGGCCCTTTCCCGGGGGCATGGCGTCTATACGGGGCAGGAAGGCCCGGGGCTGACCCGGAGCCTGACGATCCGGGATGCCGTGGTGCGGTCGGCCCTGGAGGTGCGTCTGGGAGCGGCGGGGGCGGCGGAGGATCTCAACGCTCTCCTGGCCGGAGGGGAGCTGGAGGTCGAGATCCTCGAGGACGAAGGGTCCGGGGCCAAGGAGGACGACCCTGCTTTCCTGGGGGCCTTCGTGGGCTCCATGATGCTCTACATGGTGATTCTTCTCTATGCCGTGGCTGTCATGCGGGCCACCCTGGAGGAGAAGACCAGTCGAATCGTGGAGATCCTGGTCTCCTCGGTGCGTCCCTGGGAACTGATGCTGGGTAAGATCCTGGGGGTGGGGTCAGTGGGTCTGACCCAGCTTGCGGTCTGGGTCCTGTTCGGGGCCCTGGGACTCACGCTCGGGCTGCCGGCGCTGGTGGCGTCCCGGCCCGACATCGCGAACGTCGAATTCCTCCGGCAGGCGGTGCCGGGGATCGGCCTCACGGTCCTCTTCGTCTTGCTGTTCCTGGGAGGGTACTTCCTCTACGCTGCCGTCTATGCCGCCGTCGGGGCGATGTGCTCCACCGACGAGGAGGCCCAGCAGGCTCAGGTACCGGTCATGATGCTCCTCATCCTGCCCATCATGTTCCTGATGCCCATTATCGAGAATCCGAACTCGACCCTGGCGATTGCCTCCTCCCTCTTCCCCTTCTTCACCCCGGTTCTCATGTATGCCCGGGCAGGGTCCGGCGCCGTTCCGGTTTGGGAAGTGGTGCTGGGGGTGGCCATTCTCTTCGTGAGCGTACCCCTGGTGGCCTGGCTTGCAGGGAGAATCTACCGGGTGGGGATCCTCATGCAGGGGAAACGCCCCACCCTCCCGGAGCTCTGGCGGTGGATGCGGGAGGCCTGAGGAGGGGGCGGAGACAAGGACGACTCAGGGAAGGGCGGACCTCAGGAGCCCCTGGAGCTGATGCTCATCGAGGCCCCGGGCTTTTCGCATGGCCTCCTCGAAGCTGTCTTCGATGATGATGACGGTGGTCCGGGCGGCCTTTTCCTCCTCCTCCGGGTCTCCGGGAAAGAAGCAGAGACGGGCGCGGTGGCTGTCGGGGCGGCTGGGGTGGTCCTCAAATTCCAGATACACGTCCCAGAAACGGCCCTCATGACTGATGGTGGCCAGGTGTTGCCCTGAAGAGGGGGGCGGCGGGGGCTGGGTATGGGCGGCGGCGTTCATCGGAGTAAGTGTACCAGGGAGACGGCTGCTTCTCAATCGTCTTCTCCGGACTCGCCCCTCCTTTCACCCCAACGGGTCCTTGCGAAGGGCGGAGCGGGCGTCCCGGAATGCCCGTACCATGGCGGCCCGATCCTCCTCACACGCCGGCTTTCCCGAAAAGCGAGCCTGGAGGTACCGGTCCACAGCGTCCCTGGTGGTGGAGGCGCCCGGGTGACCTGCGGTGTCCAGGTATCGGGTGAGCGCGGCAGGCGAGTGAAGCGCCTCCTGCGGAACACCCACCCGGCGGGCCACGGCCCGCAACCGCTGGAAGAGGCGGGCTTCTGAAGGGAGCCTTCCCCTTCTCCTGAAGGAGGATAGGACGATGGACGCCAATGTCATGGCGGCGACACTCCAAGGAAGGATCCCTCCGGGGATCCGGGGACCACCCCCCGTACGGGAACGGTCCAGGGGGCGGGTTGCCCGACCCAGAAGCTCCCGGCCCCGCTCCAGAAGGCCGAGCTGGTTCTGGATGGAATAGTCCAACACCCACTTGTTCCAGCGATGCTGGACGGCGTCGAAGAGGAAACGCCCCGGCCAGAGCCAGGACCGGGCGGCGGCCTCGGTGCCCGTGCCACCCGGGGTGGGGTCGAAAGGCACCCACCCGAACCCGGGGAACCAGACCTCAACCCAGGCATGGGCCTGATTCTGGGTCACGGCGAGATAATTCCCCAGTTCGCTCCACTCCCCGCCAAGAAACCCGTTCACCTCCCGGGCGAGAATCCCCTGGGTCCTGAGAAGGATGACCATGGCCGTGGAGAAGTACTCGCAGTGCCCAGATCTGCGCTCCAGGAGGAAGTGTTCCAGGGTAGCTTCCCTGGCCGTCCCGGGGAGATCCAGAGTGTAGGTGAACTCCCTTCGAAACCACTCCTCCAGGGCGCGGGCTCGATCATAGCCGGTGGGTAGGCCTGTCATGAGCGAGTCCGCCAGTGCCCGCACCTCCGAGGAGAGCGGGGGCAGTTGGGTGAAGAAGGCCCGGGCGGGGAAGAACCCCGTCTCCGCTGCCCTGAGCTCGTCGGCGGAGGGGCGTCCCAAGCGGGAGTAGGCGGTGTAGACCGGCGCGCTGGACCCCCAGTAGAGATGATCCCCCATGTTGTCGGCGATGGGCTGGGCCCGGGATTCCATCTCCACCTCCAGGAGGGGGTGGAGGGCGAAGAGGACCTGAGCGTCGGTCCTTGCCCCATAGATCCTCTGGGCGAGGATCTCCCCACCCCACCGCTCATACCACGCCAGGGGAGCCAGGGCCGGGGACATGCGGGGAGATCGCGCCCACCGAACCCCGTCAAACCGGTCGTAGGAGCGTCCCCGCCAGTAAAGCCCCTGGGGGTCGGGAGGGGGGCCCTGGGGAAACTCCACCCGGAGTACGATCTCGGGGTTGGAATAGATCTGGGCTCCGTGGCTCCCCAGGCTGACCTCGTCCGCGAAGCCCGCCATGGAGGTGGTCGCGGGCCGGCCCCGGCCCGCCCAACCCTGGGACACCCTCGGGAAGGTGAG
>JBFYZD010000111.1:0-12046 GCA_041309685.1 Gemmatimonadales bacterium
ATCACCTACGCCAACAGCCGGGCAAGCGATCTGTTCGGGTTCACGGAGGAAGAGATCCAGCGGGGAGTGAACGGTCTCCAGGGGATCGCGCCGGAGGACCGGCCCCGGGCCGTGGCTCTGATGGAGCGACGCCGGAGGGGGGAAGAACCGGGGGTGGTGGAGTACAACGGTCTCCGCAAGGATGGCTCCGTCTTCCCCATCCTCTTCCATGCGGGACCGCTGATCAGGGACGGCCGGCTCGTGGGCCTCCGCGGTGTCATCGTGGACCTCACGGAGAAGCGCAGGGCCGAGGCGGAGGTACGGACCGCCGGCGAGCGCGTGCAGAACTTCATCGAAGCCTCTCCCATGGGGATCCTCACCTACCACCTCGAGCCGGACGGTCGGCTGGTGCTGATCGGGGCGAATCCGGCCTCGGGAAGGCTCCTGGGTGTGGATGCCGGCCAACTGGTGGGGAAGACGATTGAGGAGGCCTTCCCGGGGCTGGTGGGGACGGAGGTGCCGGAGCGCTACCGAATCGCGGCCGCCGAGGGAGTCTCCTGGCGGACCGACCAGATCGTCTACGACGACGGAACGGTGCGGGGAGCCTTCGAGGTGGTGGCCTTCCGGACGGCCCCCCATGAGGTCGGGGTGATGTTCGTGGAGGTGACCGAGCGCATGCGGGCTCAGGAGGAGCGAGCCCGGAGCGAGGAGCGCCTGCGGCTGGCCACGCGCTCGGGGCGGGTGGGGGTGTGGGAGTACGAGCCGGCCACCGACACCCTGGAGTGGGACGACCTGATGTACCAGATCCACGGGGTGGATCCCGCCCGGGCGCCGGACGGAATCGGGCGCTGGGTCGAACGGGTGCATCCCGAGGATTTCCCGGCGGCCCAGGCGAGCTTCCTGGCGTCCTGGGAGCCCGGTGCCGCTCCCTTCGACACCGAGTTCCGGATCGTGCGCGAGCGGGACGGCCAGGTGCGCCATATCCGGGGGATGGCCGGAGTGGTCCGGGACGAGGCCGGGAGGGTGATCCGCGCCATCGGCGTCAACTGGGACATCACCGAGAGCAAGCGGGCGTTGGAGGCCCTGCTGGAATCGGAAAGCCGGTTCCGCAGCGTCATCGAGCAGTCCAACGATGCGATCTACATCATCCTCCAGAACCGCTTCGACCTGGTGAACCGGAAGTTCTGCGAGATCACCGGCGTGACCCCCGAGGAGGCCACCGGCCCCGGCTTCAGCTTCTGGAGCCTGGTGGCGCCCGAGAGCGTGCCCCTGATCGAGGAGCGCAGGGACCGCCGGGCCCGAGGGGAGGAGGTTCCGGGGGTCTATGACTTCGTCATCCTGGCGAAGGATGGACGGAGGGTCACCGTGGAGGCCTCCGTCACGGAGATCGACTACCGCGGCCAGAAGGCCGTCATGGGCCTGCTGCGGGACGTGACGCAACAGACGAAGCTGGAGGACCAGCTTCGGCAGTCCCAGAAGATGGAATCCATCGGGCGCCTGTCCGGAGGAGTGGCCCACGACCTCAACAACCTCCTCTCCCCCATCATCGGGTACGGGGAGATGCTCCTGGAGGACTTCGGAAAGGCGGACCGGCGCCGGGAGTCGGCGGAGGAGATCGTCAAAGCCGCCCACCGGGCCCGGGACCTGGTGCGCCAGCTCCTGGCTTTCAGCCGGAAGCAGACATTGGAATTCCGGGCGGTGGACCTGAACCGTCTGGTGGCGGAGTTCCAGAAGCTCCTCCGGCGGGCCATTCGGGAGGACATCCATATCGAGTCGGTCCTCTCTCCTTCCATCAAGACGATCCAGGCTGATCTCGGTCAGCTCGAGCAGGTGATCATGAACCTGGCCGTCAACGCCCAGGACGCCATGCCGGAGGGGGGGCGGCTTACCATCGAGACCGGGCTCCAGGAGCTGGACGCTGCCTTCGCCTCGACCCATCCGGGCGTGACGCCGGGGGAATACGTCCTCCTTGCCGTGAGCGACTCCGGAGTGGGGATGGACGCACAGACGGCCGGAAAGGTCTTCGAGCCCTTCTTCACGACCAAGGAGAAGGGGACGGGCCTGGGGCTCTCCACCGTGTACGGGATCGTCAAACAGCACGGCGGGAGCATCTGGGTCTACACCGAGCCCCGTGCGGGAACCACCTTCAAGTGCTACTTCCCGGTGCGTGGAGGGGCGAGCCCGGAGAAGGAAAGGCACCCCGATTCCGGGGGGAGGGGGCCCGGTGGGAGCGAGACGGTGATGGTGGTGGAGGACGAGCCATCGGTCCGGAGCCTCGCCGAGACGGTACTCCGCCGCCAGGGGTACACGGTCCTTGCGGCCAAGGATGGCAAGGAAGCCCTGTCCATACTCCAGGCCAGGGGAGGGAAGCTCGACCTCGTCCTTACCGACGTGGTCCTGCCCGGGATGAACGGCCGGGCCCTGGTGGAGGAGATCCTGGGGCGGTTTCCCCAGGTCAGGACGCTGTTCATGTCGGGCTACACCGACGAGGTCATCACCCGTCACGGAGTGCTCGAGGAAGGCATTGCCTTCCACCACAAGCCCTTCACGGTGCGGCCGCTGACCGCCAAGGTGCGGGCGGGGCTGGGGGGGGAGTCGGGGAGGGGAGGATTTCCTTGCCTCTTTCGCACAGGAAGGTACACAGAATAATATACAATAATGATCTGACGTCTCTCCACGGCGCCGGACACCGGTCGGAAGCCTCGGCCGCCCCCATCCGCCTCACCAGCAGGGGCCAGAATGAGGAACTCCAGCCTTGATCCGAAACTCGACGATTCGGTCTACATCAAGATCCGGGCGATGATCCACGAGGGGTCGCTGGCCCCGGGCGCCAGAATCATGGAGAGTGACCTGGCCCAGCATATCGGTGTCAGCCGTACCCCGGTGAGGGGGGCCCTGCACCGGCTGCAGCAGGACGGATATGTCCATGCCCTCGAGGGGGGGAGGAAGACGCGGCTCGCGGTAGCCCCCCTGACGAGGGAGGACGCTCGGGAGATCTATCACATCGTCGGAGCCCTCGACGGGCTCGTCGTCTGGCATGCCGCCAGGCTCTCTGCCGATGCCCGGACGGAGTTGTCGGATCGAATGACCCGGATCAACGAGGCCATCTCCAACATTGGGCCGCCGGCACCGGGTGATCTCCAGCGCCTCCTGGAACTCCATGCCGCGTTCCATTCCATGGTATTCGATGCCGTGTCTGCTCCACGCCTCAAGGCTCTGCACGCCATCACCCGCCCCCAAGCCGACCGTTACCGGAGAATCTACAGCAGCGGGGACTATGGCCAGCAGGGGCCCTCCGTGACGGAGCACCAACGGATCGTGGAGGCCATTCGGGCCGGGGACCCGGAAGCGGCTCTCTGCCGCACACAGGAGCACTGGATGAAGGCCGCAGAGCGCCTCTGTCGCATCATCGAAGTCAGGGGCGAGCACGGGAGCTGGTAGCCCCCTCCATCCCTGAACTCTTGCCAACCTGTGGTCATCCACGTACCCTGTCTCGTATACGTTTTGGGTTACGTGTTCACATACCGAACAGTGTTCATGTGCTACCCTGACAGAATGGGATTCGGCGAGCCCCCTGAATCCGGCCCTCCATCCCGCGGGTCAGTCCCGGAGGGAGGGATCCTCTTCCCTCGGGACCGCCGATCCGGCGGGTGAGTCTTCGATCCAGCGAACCCTTCCACGGCTGAGGACTGAGAACCATGAGAAAATGGAAGTGGGCTGCAGCAATCCTGATGACGCTTGCGGGCCTCCCCGTGGGCCTCACGGGGCAGGGGGCAGGGACGGTGCGTGGGACGGCGGTGGACGCCACCACGGGCCAACCCCTCCCGGGCGTGCAGGTCCTCATCGTCGGTACCCAGCTCGGGTCCCTGACCGGAGATGACGGCCGGTACCAGGTCCCGGGGGTCCCGCCGGGCCCCGCCTCCGTCCGGGCCATCCTCCTGGGGTACCGAGCCGACGATCAGCAGGTCACCGTGGCCCCCGGGGGAACGGCGACCGTCGACTTCTCCATGATCCAGACGGCCCTGGAGCTCGAAGGGCTGGTGGTGACGGCGCTGGGGATCGAGCGTCAGGCCCGAACCCTGACCACCTCCGTTCAGCAGGTGGCAGGGGATGAGATCGCCAGGGTGCCGGATCCGAACATCGTAGCCTCCCTTTCCGGGAAGCTCGCCGGTGTCAGCATCTTCAATTCGAACACGGCGGGAGGGTCGAGCCGGATCGTGATCCGGGGGGCGAACTCCCTGACGGGGGGAAACCAACCCCTCTTCGTCGTGGACGGCATTCCGGTGAGCAACTCCACCGGCTCGGGGATCTTCGGAAGCCGGGGATATGCGGCCATCGACTATGGGAACGCAATCCAGGATCTCAATGCGAACGACATCCAGTCCATCTCCGTCCTGAAGGGTCCGAATGCGGCGGCGCTCTACGGCTCCCGGGCGGCCAACGGGGCCATCATCATCACCACCAAGAGCGGCCGGGAGGCGCGGGGCGGAAGCACGGGGGTCACCGCCACCAGCACCATCACCATGGAGGCGCCCCTCAAGCTCCCGGACTATCAGAACCAGTATGGCCAGGGCTGGAACGGGCGCTACAGCTACCTGAACGGGAAGGGCGGAGGCACCTACGACGACTATGATGAGAGCTGGGGCCCAAGGATGGATATCGGGCTCATGATCCCCCAGTTCTTCAGCGAAGGAGAGGCGGCTCCCTGGGAGTCGCACCCGAGCAATGTCCGGGACTTCTTCGAGACCGGCCAGACCTCCGTCACCAACGCCTCCATGGTTCTGGGATCGGGGGCCACCAGCGCGCGGCTCTCCATCGGGAATTTCGACCAGAACGGGATGCTCCCCGGGTTCCGGCTCCAGCGGATGACCTTTGGGATCAACGCCGCCGGGGAGGTGACAGATCGGCTCCAGGCCCAGGTGTCCCTGCAATACCTGAACGTCGACGGGTTCAACCGGCCAGGCCAGGGCTACAGCTCCGACAACCCCATGTTCGGATTCGTATGGCACGGCCGCCAGGTGGACACGAAGCTCCTCAAGGGGCACCTCTACAATCCCGACGGATCCCAGTTCAACTGGAACAACCAGTGGAACAACAACCCCTACTGGACCGCGACCGTCAACAAGAACTGGGACAACCGGGACCGGGTGATGGGATCCGGTTCCGTCACCTACCGGGCGGCGCCCTGGCTTTCCGCCATGCTACGGACCGGCACGGATTGGTACCAGGATCACCGGAAACGGATCTTCGCGGCGGGAACGCTCGGCCAGTCGGGCGTGGACCCCAACGGGGCGTTTGGGGAAGGGAACGTCTTCCGGCAGGAAACCAACACGGACTTCCTCCTCACGGCCACCCCTGAGCTCCAGGGCGACGTCACGGTGACCGTGAACTTCGGTGGAAACCGCCGGGACGCCAACTACCGCTCCAACGACGCTTACGTCCGAAACCTGGTGATCCCGGGGCTCTACGACCTGGGGAACGCCGCCGTCACACCGGAGCTCGGCGATTGGCGTGAGGACCAGCGGGTAAACTCCCTCTACGGCGCGGCGCAGGTCGGCTACAAGGATCTGCTCTTCCTGGACCTGACGGGGCGCAACGACTGGTCCTCCACCCTTCCCGAGGGTCACAACTCCTATTTCTACCCGTCCGTCTCCGGCAGCCTCGTGTTCAGCGATCTGGTGGCGGTCCCGGGGATGAGCTACGGCAAGCTCCGAGCCGGGTGGACCGCGGTCGGGAACGACGCTTCGGCCTTCTCCCTGGTGGACCCCTACGTCGCCAGCACCCCCTTTGACGGGGTGCCCCGGTACTCGGCCAGTTCGAGCCTGCGAAACTTCGACCTCAAGCCCGAGAGGACCGAGGCCTGGGAGGTCGGCGGCGAGCTCCGTTTCCTGGAGGACCGGCTGGGCCTGGACCTGACCTACTACAACAAGGGCACCTTCAACCAGATCGTCCCCGCCCAGATCTCGGCGCTCACCGGGTTCACCTCCCGCTACGTCAATGCCGGAACCATCCGGAACACCGGCGTCGAGCTGCAGTTGACGGCTACTCCCCTCCGGCTGGAGAACGGCCTCGAGTGGGAGATCTACGGGAACTACTCAAAGAACAGCAGCGAGGTGGAGGAGCTGTACGGAGATCTGGAGACCATCGTTCTGGACACGTACTACGGCGTCACGGTGGAGGCACGGAAGGGCGAACCCTATGGCCAGATGTACGGGCGCCTCTACGTGCGCGACAGCCAGGGCAACATCGTGGTGGGCTCCAACGGCAACCCCCTCAACGCCTCCTCGAATCCCGTGGGACTCCTGGGCAACTACAACCCGGATTGGTCCGGGGGGATCGGGAGCGGGGTCAACTACGGCGGCTTCAGTCTCGACGTGCTCTTCGACACGCAGCAGGGCGGGTCGGTCTCCTCCATGACCAACCGGTACGGGACCCGTTCCGGCGTGCTGGCCGCTACCCTGTGGGGGCGGGAGGAGTACGACCAGAACGGGGTTCCCATCGCAACCAGCGCCGGCGGCGGCCTGATCGTCCCGGGTGTGAAGGTGGTGGCAGGGGACACCGTGCCGAACGACATTCGCACCGCGGCCCAGTCCTATCACCGTTCCCTTTCCGGCATCACGGAGGCGTTCGTCTATGACGCCAGCTTCGTGAAGCTCCGTGAGGTGCGGCTCGGATACGACGTGCCCCAGGATCTCACCAATCGCATGGGACTGGCCAGGATGAGCCTCGCTCTGGTGGGGAGGAACCTATTCCTGTGGTCCGACGTGCCGAACATCGATCCCGAGACCGCCTTCAACCCCGGCAACGCCCAGGGATTCGAGTATGGCCAGCTACCATCGGCCCGCAGCATAGGATTCACGATCTCGGTGACCCCCAACCTGTGAACCTCCCGAACGAATGAGGAAACGATGAAGACTCGAATGGCTTCCCGGGCGGTCACGGCCTTGGTGCTCAGCGCTGCCTTCGGCGGGTGCGGAGAGGGCTTGACCGAGCTGAACGTGAACCCCAACGAGCCGGTGAGCGTTGGAGCGGACTTCCTCCTTCCCACCGCCATTGTGTCCGGGGCGGAACGGCTGCACGGATCCAGCCTGAACATGGACCTGGTGGGGCTCTGGGTGCAGCACTACGCGGAGCACCGCTACACCACCGAGGACCGCTTCGAGATCCAGGACGTGACCATCAGCGGCCATTTCACGAACCTCTATGCGGGGCCCCTCCGTAACCTCTACGAGGTCGTGGAAAAGGGGGAAGAGGCCGGCCGACCCAACGAGGTCGCGGTGGGGACCATCCTGGAGAGCTGGCTCTTCCAGGCGGCCGCGGATCTGTGGGGCGACATCGGCTACTCCCAGGCGCTCCTGGGCCGGGACAGCCCACCGGACATGACGGTGGCCTACGATACCCAGGAGGAGGTGTACAACGCGCTTCTCTCCGAGCTGGCGGCATCCGCCGCCATGATCGTGCCCTCCGGCCCGAAGATCACCGCTGGAGATCTCCTCTACAAAGGGAACATGGAGCGTTGGAGGAAGTTCGCCAATTCCCTCCGGCTCAGAGTCGCCATGCGCCTTTCGGAAGTGAACCCGACCAAGGCTGCGGCGGAGTTCAACAGCGCCTTCGGCGCAGGGGTGTTCGGCAGCAATGCCGACAACGCCGTCGTGAGGTTCGTGGACAACGGGGTGGACGTTCACCCCATCTACGGGTATGAGCGAAACCGGGATGACCATTCCATCAGCGCCACGCTGGTGGACACCCTGAAGGCCCTTTCCGACCCCCGGCTCCCCATCTACGCCCGCCCCAACGGCGCAGGACAGTACGTGGGCACCAGGAACGGGGACATGTCCGATCCCCCCCTCACCCAGGTCTCCCGCATCGGAACCTACTTCAGCAGTGCCGCCACGCCTGCCGTGATCATGTCCTACTCCGAGGTGCTCTTCCTGGGAGCCGAGGCGGCCCAGCGCGGTTGGATGGCCGGCAATGCCGCGGACCTGTATCAACAGGCCATCACCGCCGCCATGAGTCAGATCGGGGTAGCTCCGGCTGCCATCTCCGCCTATCTCGCTCAGCCCGGTGTGCAATACAAAGGAGGCCAGGCGGGGTTGGAGCAGATCTGGCTGCAGAAGTGGATCTCCCTTTTCGGCAACGGGCCTGAAGCCTACGCCGAATGGAGGAGAACCGGTTGTCCCTACCTCCAGCCCGGTCCCGATGCCATCAACGAGGGACTCATTCCGGTGCGGCTGCCTTACCCGGACCGGGAGCGCTCCCTGAACCGGGTTGCGGTGGAGGAGGCCATGGCCCGCCAGGGTGGAGCCACCCTCAACACGCGGGTCTGGTGGAATGTCCGGTGACCGGTCCCGGGCGGCTGCCGCATCCGGTTCGGGGGATCCCGCCCGTGTCGGCGCCGGGAAGGCGGCGGCATGGAGGGGGTGAGGAGTCTTCAGGAGCTGGAAACCCCGGCCGCACTGGTGGATGTGGACCGGATGCGGGCAAACCTCGATGCGGCAGGAGCCTACTGCAAACGGTGGGGGATCGGGTACCGCCCCCATGCCAAGACCCACAAGACGGCGGAGCTGGCTGTTGAGCAGTTGAAGGTGGGGGCCATGGGGGTGACGGTGGCTACCCCCCTGGAGGCGGAAGTGATGGCCCGGGTGGTGGGTGACGTCCTCGTCGCCTACCCTCCCCTTGGTCCAGCGCGTGTGGCCCGCCTTCTGGCGCTCCCGGACGGGGTGCGGCTCACGGTGGCCTTGGATTCCCAACAAGCCCTTCGGGTCCTTGCCCGGGGGGCCCGGGCCAGGGGCCGGGAGGTGGGGGTTCTGTTGGAAGTGGACGTGGGCCTCCACAGGGTCGGGGTCCAGGACAACGCCGACCTTCTCGCCCTTGCCCGGGAAGCCGCGGACACGCCGGGCTTGCGCTACCGGGGCATCCTGCTCTACCCCGGGAATGTCCGGATGCGGGTTTCCGAGCAGGCCGGTCCCCTCAAGGCCCTCTCGGAGAGGCTGGGGGAAATCCTGGCGACCCTCGGAAGAGAGGGGTTGCCTGCGGAGGTGGTGAGTGGGGGGTCCACCCCCACCTTCCCCCGTTCCCATGAGGTGCTCGGGGTCACGGAGGTCCGGCCTGGAACCGGGATCTTCAACGACCGCACCACGGCCCTTCTGGAAGCGTGTGCCTGGACGGACTGTGCCTACAGCGTGCTCGCCACGGTCGTCAGCACCTCGGTGCCCGGCCAGGTCGTGGTGGATGCGGGCTCCAAGGCCCTGGCCAAGGAGGAGGTCCGGGCGGCCTTCACCGAACCCGGCCTCGCCGCCGGGTACGGATGTGTCCTGGATCGGCCTGAGCTTCGGGTCACGGCTCTCTCCGAAGAGCACGGGGTCATCGACCTGCGAGAGAGCTCCTGGCGACCCCGATTGGGGGATCTGGTCCGGATCGTACCCAACCATGTTTGCGTGTCGGTGAACCTCCACGAGCGCCTTTGGCAGGTGCGGGGCGAGGATGTCCTCGGGTGGTGGCGCGTGGAAGCCAGAAGGTAACGGCAGCCCCTGCCGGGAGCGCCGGTCTCCAGGGCCCGTCCCGTCACGTCCCACCCCTCTGGATCGTTATCTTGGTTGAGCAGTGCCGCTCCCCGTGGGGCGGCGCCGACGGATCCGCCCCGCTGGAAGCGCCGACCATGAACCGCCCTTTCTGTCCCAGGCATTCTCCGCTCCTCCTCTGCGGCGCCCTCCTCGCTGCCGCCTCCCTCGCGGCCTGCGGGGACGATTCCCCGCTGGGTCCGGTGGAGGAGATCACCGCCCTTCCCCGTCCTCTCTCCACGGCGGAGGAGCTTCTCATCGAGGCCGGCAACGATTTCGCCTTCCGCTTCCTGGCCCAGGTGTACGGGGAGGCCCCGGACACGAACCTCTTTCTCTCCCCCTTGAGCGCCTCCATGGCCCTGGGGATGACGCTGAACGGGGCGGCGGGAGGGACCTTCGACGAGATGCGCTCCACCCTGGGGTTCGCCACCCTCTCCCTGGAACAGATCAACCAGGGATACCAGGACCTCATCGACCTCCTGAGCAAACTGGACGACACGGTGGAGCTGGGGATCGGCAACTCCATCTGGTACCGGCAGGGGTTCGAGGTCAGGGCCGATTTCCTGGGCCGGACCCAGGACTTCTTCGACGCCGAGGTCCGGGCCATGGACTTCAACGACCCGGCCTCCGTGGGGATCATCAACGGGTGGGTGAAGAAGGAGACCCGGGACAGGATCACCGAGATCATCAAGGGTCCCATCGATCCAGCCACGGTGATGTTCCTCATCAACGCCATCTACTTCAACGGAAGCTGGACCTACTGGTTCGATCGGGCGAAGACCGCCGACGCCGCCTTCCACGGCGTCGCGGGAACGGAGAGCACCGTGCCCCTCATGGAAGTGGACGGGAGCTTCCCCTATGCCGAGACCGAGGCCTACCAGGCGGTGGACCTCCCCTACGGAGGACAGGCCTTCGCCATGACGGTCCTCCTGCCCAGGGAAGGGCGGACGGTGGGGGAGGTGGCGGCCTCTCTGGACCCCGTGCGGTGGGCCGGGCTGGTGGGGAGCTTCCGGAAGGAGGAGGGGGTAGTCCGCCTCCCCCGCTTCCGCATGGAATGGGAGAAGGTCCTGAACGAGACTCTCCAGGCCATGGGAATGGTCCAGGCCTTCCACGCCGGCGTGGCGGATTTCCGGGGGATTTCCTCCCCGGGTGGGGGGAATCCGGGTCTCTTCGTGAGCCTGGTGAAGCAGAAGGCCTACGTGGACGTGGACGAGGAGGGGACGGTGGCGGCCGCCGTCACGGTGGTGGTCATCGACAAGTCGGCGGCGGGCTCCTTCCACTTCCAGGCCGACCGCCCCTTCCTCTTCTTCCTCCGGGAGCGCCTCTCGGGCACCATCCTCTTCGCCGGGGTCTTCACGGGGCCGTAGTATTCCCCCGAAACCCTCCCCAGCTCCCGGCCGTACGGACGGGCGTCCCGGTGACGCGCACCCCCTCGGAGTCGTGGGAATGATCCCCATCCGTGCCAACGACCGGGCCGCCGCGATCCGGTGGACCTCGGCGGTCCTTTTGTTCTTTTCCTTCCTTGAGGTCGTTCCCCTGCTGGCTCCTTGCCGTGCCTCGGCCCAGGGGATGGACGCCGCCGGTGATGAAGCCCGCACACGCATCTGGGGGCGGGTGACCACGGTCACGGGGGAGGTCCATGAAGGCTTCCTCCGCTGGGACCGGAACGAGGCGAGTTGGGTCGATATCCTCAACGGGACCCGGAGCCTGGCCTGGGAGCCCACGCTGGATTGGATCCCCGAACCCGGGGCCGGCCCCGCCCGTGGAGACCGGGTCATAGAGATCGGGGGCTACCGCATCACCTGGGACGACGGGGAGGCCGGATTCCCCTCCACCGCCGAGTCCGGGGTAAGGTTCGGACACCTTTCCCGGATCCGGATCCTGGAGGAGGACTCGGTGGTGGTGCAGCTGCGGTCCGGAGGGGCCCTGGGGCTGAGCGAGCGGCGCATCGAGCTGTCCCCCGCCCCCGGGGTGACGGTGATCATGGAGGGAGGATCCACCGATCTGGGCCTCGATCTGCGGGAGCTCCTGGTGGAGAAGCCGGGGGGTGGGGTGGTGTCCCTGGAGTGGGAGGAGCTGGCGGAGGTGGAGTTCGGGCCGGCGCCGGCGGGGGCCCGGCCCCGGAGCTCACGCCTCCACGGCACGGTGGAGGACCGCTGGGGGAACCGGTACACAGGCTACCTCGCCTGGGACAACGACGCGGCCCTCGGCTCCGATACGCTGGTGGGATCGGGGAACCTCGGGCGGCGGCGGCAGGTGCGGTTCGAGGAGATCGCCGCCCTTCGTCCCACCGTGTCCGGCGCCGAGGTGGCGCTCATCACCGGAGACACGGTGCGTATGGTCGACGCGGCAGGGGAGAGCTTCCATCACGGGTCCCTCCAGATCTCGGATCCGGGGCTGGGGCAGGTGGAGATTCGCTGGCAGGATCTGGAGGGAGTACGGTTCCATCACCCTGACGCGTCCCCGGACGAAGCGGCCTACGACGCGTTCGAGAGCCAGCCGCTCCA
>JBFYZD010000112.1:0-25676 GCA_041309685.1 Gemmatimonadales bacterium
ACCCCAAGGGGAGTCAACCACCGACGAGGCCAGCCCGCCTTCGTACAGGACCGGGCCCGTCAGGGATGTGGGGGTCCAGGCTTGGAGCCAGCCGTAGGGCTGGAGGGGCCCCGCTGAGGAATAGGCCTGAAAGACGGTGAAGGAGAAGCTGTAGAGCGTGCTGTCCAGGGTGGGGACCGTGAAGGTCTGGCCCGACACGAGAAAAAATGGGTCGTTGTAGCCGACCCCCGAGCCGTAAAAGGACTCAGACCCGGGTTCCCCCGTGTCGATGGTGGTTTGTGCCAAGACCGGGAGGGAGAAGAAAAGGGTCATCGCCAGCGCTGCACCCAGACTCCGCATGTGGACTCCTCCTTTGTAGAAAGGGGCGTGTTGGGGGACCCCACCTTCCCAGCCCGCGGGGCGCCTCCGGACCGACCATCCCAGGATGTGCGGGGATGGTGATGCAAGGATCCTGCCGACGTTGAACCGCATCCTGCACTCTCCTGGCAAAGGCCTTTCCGGGAATCGATTAGCTCCCTCTGCCGTTCGAGGGCCCTTCCTGTGGATGGGACCGGGCGCCGCTTCCTTGCGTCTCCAGGTTGTTTAACCGCAACACGCTAATATCCCCCGCACCCTCCCTCCCCGCCCCTCCTCTCCGGAGGATGTCCCCGGCCGGGACGGCCCGATCGGGTCTCCTCGGCCCCCCGGGAGGCGCCCCCCTCTCCCCTCCAGGGCTTGAATCCGGAACCGGTAGTCCCGATAATCCTGGCGAGGGAAAGGGGCCAGGAGGTGTTCCCCCGCTGGCGTAGCTCAATTGGTAGAGCAGCTGATTTGTAATCAGCAGGTTCTCGGTTCGAGTCCGAGCGTCAGCTTCCAGAGCCCTGGCGGCGGGGGGACACCGTCCCCGGGAGCGGCCTCCCCCTCCGGGGGCGCCCACCCACCGGCCGCCAACCCTTACAAATCCCTGACAGAACCGCATCCCCGGCCCCGTCGGGCCCCCTTAGGTTCTTCTCATGGCTCCCTTTCCCCGCACCTCCCGGGCGCCCTCCCGATCCGCCCTGGTGGCCCTGCTCCTGCTCCTGACCCTGGGGCTGGCCGGAATGATGGCCTACCAGGCCTGGGACGCCGCCCGCTCCCACCGCCGGGTCGCGGAGCAGACCCTCAAGGAGCACGCGCTCTTCGCGGCCTGGGAGCTCTCCTCGACCCTCCGCCGGGAGCTGTTTGCCCAGTTCATGGCCCCGGGGCTGGAGCTGGTGGGGAAGTTCGGGGGGGCCTACGGGATGGCCCCCCTGGCCTCCCCGGCCAAGCTGCAGAAACCTGCCAAGGAGTTCGACTGGTGGCCGGGGATGGGGGAGCTGGACTACGTCTTCCGCTACAACCTGGAGTCGGGGGAGTTCGAGTCTTCCGGCTCCGTGGAGCCAAGCGACCCTACCCGGGAATGGCTCAAGGGCCTTGTGGAGGCATGGGCCGCACCGGTTCCATCCGGGGTGAAGAAGTACCCCATGGGGATGGTGTTCCACGGCACCGGGGCCGAGGAACGGGTGGTCACCCTGGCGGTGGAGCCCGGGCAGGAGGATCAGAAGCCCATCGGCTTCGGCTTCCAAACCCCGGTTGAAGCCCTCCTCCCCGTCTTCCAGAAGGTCGAGGAGGCCCCCCTGCTCCCCCCCTCCCTCACCAAGGGCAAGCCCAGCGGGGACATCCTCTCCTTTTCCATCGGCACCCACCGGGGAATCCTCTTCCATTCCCGGCGGCAGTACGCCTCGGACTACAAGGCCGGCGATACCCTGGGGGAGATCTATGGGGGGCTCCAGGTCGCGGTGAGCCTCCGGGCCGACGTGGCGGAGAGCCTGGTCATCGGCGGGCTCCCCAGGACCCGCATCCCCACGATCCTGGGGCTCCTGGCACTGGCCTCCGGGTTGGTCCTGGTGGCGATCTTCCAGCTTCGGCGGGAGCAGGAGCTGGCCCTCCTGCGGACCGACTTCGTCTCCAGCGTGTCCCACCAGCTCCGCACTCCCCTGGCCCAGATCAGGATGTTCGGCGAGACGCTCCTCCTGGGCCGGGTCCGAAGCGAGGAGGAGCGCCGGCGCTCCCTGGAGATCATCGTGAAGGAGGCCCAGCGCCTCACGCACCAGGTGGACAACGTCCTGCATTTCTCCCGGGCCCAGCGGGGGGAGATCCGCCTGTCTCCCCGGGCGACCCACCTGTCTCCCCTGGTCCTGGAGGTGCTGGAGAGCTTCTGTCCCCTGGCGGAAGCGCAGAACTGCCGGGTCGAGGCCTCCCTGGATGAAGCCCTCTGGGGGCAGGTGGATCCTGCCGCGGTGAGGCAGATCCTCCTGAACCTCCTGGAGAACGCCGTGAAATACGGGCCGGCCGACCAGATCGTGGACGTGAAGCTCCGCAGGGGGCCGCCGGGCGCGATCCGCCTCGTGGTGGAGGACGAAGGGGAAGGGATCCCCGAGGCCCAGCGAGAGGAGGTGTTCTCCCCCTACGCCCGCCTGGAGCGGCACCGGGCCTCGGGGATAGCCGGCTCCGGGATCGGCCTGGCGGTGGTGAGGGAGCTGGCCCGGCGGCAGGGGGGCAGGGTGTGGGTGGAGGAGGCGTTCGGGGGAGGCGCGGGCTTCGTGGTGGAGCTCCCCCAGGCTGAGCCCCGTCCCGAGGGGTCCTGCCTTCCCGCGCCGGAGCCCCCGGTGGGGTCCCCGTCCCCCGGAGACTGAGGAGAAACCCATGGCCCGAGTCCTGGTGGTGGAGGACAATTCCGACCTGGCCTACGGCCTCCAGAACAACCTGGAGATCGAGGGCTACGAGGTCCGAGTGGCGGAGAAGGGGGAGGTCGGGCTGTCCCAGGCCCGGGAATGGGAACCGGACCTCATCATCCTGGATCTCATGCTCCCGGACCTGGATGGGTATCGGGTTCTCCAGCACCTGAGGAAGTCCGGGGTCCTCACCCCTGTCCTCATCCTCACGGCCCGGGGGGAGGAGTCCGACAAAGTCCTTGGTTTTCGTCTGGGTGCGGACGACTACGTCACCAAGCCCTTTGGGGTGATGGAGCTCCTGGCCAGGGTCGAGGCCATCCTCCGGCGCACCAGGTTGGCTCTTCCCGAAGGCGAGGGGGAAGGTGGGCCGGGGGAGACGGAGGCGTTCGGCCCGGTCCTGATCGACCTCCGTTCCCGCCGGGTGCTGCGGAACGGGGAGGAGGTGCCCCTCACGCCCAAGGAGCTGGATCTGCTCCTGGCTCTTCTGCGCCGGAAGGGTGCCGTGGCGAGCCGGCTGGAGCTCCTCAAGGAGGTATGGGGTCATCGCGCGGCGGTGGTCAGCCGGACGGTGGACACCCACATCTCCGAGCTGCGCCGGAAGCTGGAAGACGAGCCCTCCGCTCCCCGCCATATTCTCACGGTCCACAAGACCGGGTACCGGCTCGAGCCCTGAAACGGCGCCTCCGCGGGGCCCGGGGCGAGCAAATCCCTGCACCGTTCCGGGGCCGGGGCCCCCCCTTGAACGGGGTCTTGTACGGGTTCCCCACCGACTCTTGAAACACATCCCCGTTACGGTTAGCTTACCAAGCTCGCTATGAATCCACGTCCGGACCGCACCCGGATGCGGGGGTCCGCGGGACTTCGGGTGGGGTACCGAAGCGGTCAAACGGGGCAGACTGTAAATCTGCTGGCAAAGCCTTCGAAGGTTCGAATCCTTCCCCCACCATTTGACCGGTTCCGGTCCTCCCGTCGATGGGGAGAATTGGGGCCGCACAGGCTGCGGGAGTAGCTCAGTTGGCTAGAGCGTCAGCCTTCCAAGCTGAGGGTCGCGGGTTCGAGTCCCGTCTCCCGCTTTTCTTGCAGGATCGGGTCCGACCGGGGACGGTCGGTGCCGGTGGTGGGATCGAATCGCTCTGGTAGCTCAGGGGTAGAGCGCTTCCTTGGTAAGGAAGAGGTCCCGGGTTCAATCCCCGGCCAGAGCTCTCTGGCTCCTGGCGGACCCATGTGGGGTCCGGGCAGGAGCGGGTGATGGACGGCACAGGGCCGAGAGTCACTGAGGAAATCGTGGAGTAAGGACCGAGAATGCCCCGGGACAAGATCATCCTCGCCTGCACCAAGTGCGAGGAACGGAATTACAACCAGACGAAGAACAAGCGTCTGCACCCCGGTCGGGTGGAGTACAAGAAGTATTGTCCCCGGTGCCGGACGCACACGGTTCACAAAGAAACCAAGTAACCGGATCCCTTCCCCATGATTCAGAAGCTCAATGACACGCGGGCCTTTGTCCAAGAGTCGTGGGAGGAGCTCCAGCGGGTTACCTGGCCGGACTACGAGCAGCTGAAGAACGCGACCTTCGTGATCATCGTGTTCTCCATCGCGGTGGCCCTGATCATCTTCCTCATGGACTTCGCCTCCCGCTCCGTGATCGATCTGATCCTGCGGGTCTTCGGAGGCTGAGGGGGACCCCGGGGCCATGAGCGACATTCGGTGGTATGCGGTCCAGACCTATTCCGGGCACGAGAACAAGGTCCAGAAGCTGATTCAGCGGAAGATCCAGGAGGAGCCCGGAGAAGAGCTGGAGGCAAAGGAGATCCAGGAAGCCCTGGTACCCACCCAGGACGCCGTGGAGATCAAGAACGGTAAGCGGGTGGCGGTGACCCGGCGCCTGTACCCCGGCTACGTGTTGGTGAAGATGATCCTCAACGAGAGGACCATGCACGTCATCAACAACCTCCAGGGGGTCATCAAGTTCGTGGGATCGGGGAAGGCTCCCCAACCCCTCCGGGAAGACGAGATCAACAAGATCCTCGGCATCAAGGTGGAGTCGGACGAGGACACTCGCGAAGAGATCCCCTTCTACGTCAATCAGGTCGTGGAGATCACGGGGGGGCCCTTCACCGATTTCAGCGGGTCGGTCCAATCCGTGGACCGGGACAAGGGCAAGGTCAAGGTGGAGGTCTCACTCTTCGGGAGACCCACTTCCGTGGAGCTGGACTTCACCCAGCTGAAGGGATACTGAGGGCCGGAAACGGCGCGGAACAAGCATGGCTAAAAAGGTTATCGGATTCGTCAAGCTCCAGGTGTCGGGCGGGCAGGCCAACCCCGCTCCCCCCGTGGGTCCGGCTCTGGGCCAGCACGGCGTGAACATCATGGAGTTCTGCAAGCAGTTCAACGCCAGGACCCAGAACCAGATGGGGGTCGTGATCCCCGTGGAGATCACGGTCTACGGCGACCGGAGCTTCACGTTCATCACCAAGACTCCCCCGGCCGCCTTCCTCCTGCGGAAGGCCGCCGGTCTGGAGAAGGCCTCCGGGGTTCCGAACAAGGACAAGGTCGGAAAGGTCAGCCGGGATCAGGTCCAGGAGATCGCCCAGCTGAAGATGCCGGACCTGAACACGACGGATCTCGAGGCTGCCATGCGGATGATCGCGGGCACGGCCCGCTCCATGGGCATCGAGGTCGAGGGATAGGGACCGGAAGGTCAACCGGGACCACAAAGCCCGATCAACCACCCGCTGTGAGCCGCCAGGGGTGGGAGGGCGACACAAGCCGGCTCGTGAACCATGCCAAGACGCGGAAAGCGTTTGAGAGACGCCCAGGCCAAGCTGTCGCCCGGCGTCAAGTATCCCCCCCAGGATGCAATCCAGGCCGTCAAGGACCTCTCCTTCGCCAAGTTCGACGAGACGGTCGAAGTGGCGGCCCGACTCGGGGTCGACCCCCGGCAGGCGGACCAGGTGGTCCGGGGCACGGTCGTCCTTCCCCACGGAACGGGCAGGGATGTCCGTGTCCTGGTGATCGCCCAGGGAGAGAAGGAGAAGGAGGCGGCCGAGGCCGGGGCGGACTACGTCGGGATGGATTTCCTGGACAAGATCAAGGAGGGGTGGCTGGAGTTCGATGTGGCCGTGGCTACCCCCGACGTCATGGGAAAGGTCGGACCCCTGGGCCGCGTTCTGGGTCCCCGGGGCCTCATGCCCACACCCAAGGCCGGCACCGTGACCTTCGACGTGGGGAAAGCCGTCAAGGAGATCAAGGCCGGTAAGATCGAGTATCGGGTGGATCGGACGGGCAACGTCCACGCCCCCATCGGGAAGGTCTCCTTCCCGCTGGAGAAGCTCCGGGAGAACCTGGAGGCCTTCATGGACTCCATTCTCCGGGCCAAACCCTCCACGTCCAAGGGGACCTATCTGCGGGGCGTCAGCGTCTCCAGCACCATGGGCCCCGGCGTGGCCATCGATCCCAACCTCTACCGACGGAGCGCCTGATGAAACGCACCGAGAAGCAGAGCTTCGTCGAGGACTTCCGGGAGCGCCTCCAGGACTCTCCCGCAATCTTCCTCACGGACTTTTCCGGCCTGGACGTGAAGTCCATGACCACTCTCCGGAACGAGCTCCGGAAGACGGGCGCGGAGTATCTGGTGGTGAAGAACCGCCTGGTACGCCTTGCCCTCCAGGAGCTGGACATTCCGGACCTTTCCGGGTGGCTCTCGGGTCCCACCGGCGTGGTCATCGGCCACGGCGGTCCCGTGGAGGCTGCCAAGGCCCTTTCGGACTTCGCCAAGACCCATGGCGCCCGCCCGGCGGTGAAAGTGGGGGTCCTGGAGAGGTCGGTCCTGGCCCCGGACCAGATTGAGCAGTTGGCCAAGTTGCCCCCCAGGGAGCAGCTCCTGGCGATGGTGGCAGGAGTCCTGGAGGCGCCCATGGCGGCCCTGGCGGGAGTGCTGGAGGCCAAGCTCCAGGAGATGACGGGTCTCCTGGAGGCCCTGCAGGAGAAGCGCGAGAACGCGGGCGCGTGAGCGCCCCGAACCCAACGATCACCAAGATTGTTGTTGTCCTAGAGAGCCGGAACCAGCCGGAAGAGTTCAAGGAGGATTCTGCATCATGGCTGTCAACCAGGAAGAGCTTCTCGAGACCATCGGCAACATGACTGTTCTCGAGTTGTCCCAGTTCGTCGAGGCATTCAAAGAGAAGTTCAACGTCACCGCCATGGCCGCGGCTGCCGTTGCCATGCCCGCCGCCGGTGCCTCGCCCGCCGAGGCCGTCGAGGAGCAGACCGAGTTCGACGTGATCCTCCAGGGCATCGGGGACAAGAAGATCCAGGTCATCAAGGTGGTCCGTGAGGTCACCAGCCTGGGCCTGAAGGAGGCCAAGGATCTGGTGGACAGCGCTCCGAGCACGGTGAAGGAGCAGGTTTCCAAGGAGGAGGCTTTGCAGGTCAAGGCCAAGCTCGAGGACCAGGGCGCCACGGTCGTCCTGAAGTAGGCGGTCGCGCCCCCTTCCGGCAGGGCCCGGAGCAAGCTCCGGGCCCCCGGGGGGCGGAGGCCCATGCGCCTGTTTCGGATGCCCGAATCAGATCTTCGAAGTCTGAAAACGAGGCGAGAGTGCAGGTCCCCGCCGCCGGAAGGGCTGGCTGATGTCGGCCCCGGGCCCAGGTCCACGGCGTGTCGGGGGTTTCTGCGCCTGGCCGGTTTTCTTCATTCCATCTTCCGGATCGGACCGTTCGGGGCGGTCTGATCAAAAGGGGGAATCCCGTTGGAAATTCGGAGCGATGGTCGATCGATCTTGAGCTTCGGCAAGCTCAAGTCGATCATGCCGATGCCTAATCTGTTGGACGTCCAGCTTCGTTCCTTTGAAAAGCTCGTGGAGTCGGAGGTCAATCCTGAGGAACAGTGGGATTTCGGCCTCGACCGCGTCTTTGGGGAGATCTTCCCCATCAGCGACGTGAACGAGAATTTCACGCTGGAATACGTCTCTTCCTCCCTGGGTGAGCCCAAATACTCGGTGGAGGAGTGCATCGAGCGGGACATGACGTACGCGGCGCCCCTCAAGGCGACCCTCAGGCTGATCGTCTGGGAGGTGCTGGAGGACAAGGAGCGCCGGCCCCGGGACATCATCGAGAAGGAAGTGTACCTGGGGGACCTGCCTCTTCTCACCGAGCTCGGCACCTTCATCATCAATGGGGCCGAGAGGGTGGTGGTGAGCCAGCTGCATCGCTCCCCCGGCGTCATCTTCGAGGAGAACATCCACCCCAACGGGACCAAGCTCCACAGCGCCCGAATCATCCCCTTCCGGGGGTCCTGGGTGGAGTTCACCATCGACATCAACAACGTCTGTTACGTCCACATCGACAAGAAGAAGAAGTTCCCGGCCACCGCCCTGCTGCGCGCCTTCGGCTACGGGACCGACGCCGAGATCTACCGCCTCTTCTTCACCGTCAAGGAGGTGGTGCCCGCCAAAGCCGGCAAGGATGGGCAGCGCGATCTCGCCGGGGCGGTGCTGGCTGCCGACGTGGTGGATCCCGAGACCGGTGAGATCATCCTGGAGGCGTCCACCGAGCTGGACGAGAGCGCCCAGGGCCGTCTGGAGCGGGCCGGGGTGAAGAAGATCTCGATCTACACCCGGGAGGGCGGGCATTCCCTCCGGGGTGAGAGCCCCATCGTGAAGAACACCGTCAGGAAGGACCCCACCTCCTCCGAGCAGGAGGCTCTGACGGCGATCTACTCCCTCCTGCGGCCCGGAGAACCGCCCAACATCGACACGGCCCGTGTGGCCCTGGAGCGGGTGTTCTTCAACCCCAAGCGCTACGACCTGGGGCGGGTCGGCCGCTACAAGATCAACCAGCGACTGCACCTGGATCAGCCCAAACACATCACCGTTCTGACCAGGGAGGATTTCGTCGCGATCCTCCGCTACCTCATCGACCTGAGCGAGGGGACCGGCTTCACCGACGACATCGACCACCTGGGGAACCGCCGGGTGAGAACGGTAGGGGAGCTCATCGCCAACCAGTTCTCGGTGGGGCTCTCCCGCATGGCCCGTCTGGTGAAGGAGCGGATGAGCATCAACACCGACCCCGAGAAGGTGAACATCGACGACCTGGTGAACGCCCGCACCGTGTCCGCCGTCATCCAGGCGTTCTTCGGGTCCAGCCAGCTCTCCCAGTTCATGGACCAGACCAACCCCCTGGCGGAGATGACGCACAAGCGCCGTCTCAGCGCACTGGGGCCTGGAGGTTTGACGAGGGAGCGCGCCGGCTTCGAGGTCCGGGACGTCCACTATTCCCACTACGGGCGCATGTGCCCGATCGAGACCCCCGAGGGTCCGAACATCGGGCTCATCACCTCCCTGACCACCTATGCCCGGATCAACGAGCTGGGCTTCGTGGAGACGCCGTACCGCAAGGTCGTGAAGGAGAAGGTCACGGACCACCTGGAATGGCTCAGCGCCAACGAGGAGGAGGAGGCCCGCATCGCTCAGGCCAACGCCCCCCTGAATGCCGACGGCACGTTCCGCAACGAGTTCGTCCTCTGCCGGGAGCGAGGTGACTTCCCCCTGCTCCGGCCCACGGACATCGACTACATGGACGTGGCTCCGGACCAGCTGGTGAGCGTGGCCGCGGCCCTCATCCCCTTCCTGGAGCACGACGACGCCAACCGGGCCCTCATGGGCTCGAACATGCAACGCCAGGCCGTACCCCTCCTGCACACCGACGCGCCTCTGGTCGGGACGGGGCTGGAGGCCAAGGTCGCCCGTGACTCCGGTGCCGTGATCACGGCCCGGCGGGCGGGGGAGGTCGTCCAGGTCACCGCCGACGAGATCGTCATCGACACCGGCACGGTGAAGGCCGGAAAGTCGGAGCAGCCCCTGGCCAAGCTGGCCCAGTTCGACCGCTACCGGCTGAAGAAGTTCTGGCGCACGAACCAGGATACCGCCATCAACCAGCGGCCCCTGGTGCGCCGGGGCCAGAAGGTGGATGCCGGGGCCATCATTGCCGACGGGCCCTCCACCGACCACGGTGAGCTGGCGTTGGGCCGGAACGTCCAGTGTGCGTTCATGCCCTGGTACGGCTACAACTTCGAGGACGCCATCGTCATCAGCGAGAAGCTGGTGCGGGACGACGTCTACACCTCCATCCACATCCAGGAGCTCGAGCTGCACGTCCGGGACACCAAGCGGGGAATGGAAGAGATCACCCGCGAAATCCCCAACGTGGCCGAGGAGAGCCTGGTGGACCTGGACGAGCGGGGGATCGTCCGCATCGGCGCCCGGGTGAAGAGCGGCGACATCCTGGTGGGCAAGATCACCCCCAAGGGCGAAACCGAGCTCTCCCCGGAGGAGAAGCTCCTCACGGCCATCTTCGGGGAGAAGGCCAAGGACGTGAAGGACTCCTCCCTGCGCCTGCCTCCGGGGATGAGCGGGACGGTCATCGACGTCAAGATCTTCTCCCGGCGCATCGACGACCCCCTGCTGGAGAAGGAGCACGGGGGAAAGATCGGACGGCTGCGGTCCGAGGAGCGGGAGGAAATCGGCCGGATCACCGAGGCCAGGGATGAGGAGATGAAGGAGCTCCTCCATCTCCAGACCATCTCCCTGTGCCTCAAGAAGGGCACCGTGGAGCCTCTCCTCAAGGAGGGCGCCAAGGTCACCAACGAGGTCCTGGCGGAGCTCTCGTTCAACCATGTGGACCTCAGCACCCTGAAGGTCCAGAACAAGACCAACAGCGAGAAGATCCGCAGGGTCATCGACGAGGCCCAGCGGCGTATCGACCGTGTGAGAGAGAAGACCGAGGAGCAGATCGACAAGGTCTTTCAACCCGACGAGCTCCCCCCCGGCGTGGTCCAGTTGGCGAAGGTCTACATCGCCGAGAAGCGCAAGATCTCGGTGGGGGACAAGATGGCAGGCCGCCACGGGAACAAGGGGATCATCGCCCGGATCGCCCCGGAGGAGGACATGCCCTTCCTCCCCGACGGCACCCCCGTGGAGATCATCCTGAATCCCCTTGGGGTTCCCTCCCGGATGAACGTGGGTCAGATTCTGGAGACCCACCTTGGATGGGCGGGAAGGATCCTCGGCTTCGAAGCCAAGACGCCGGTCTTCCAGGGCGCCTCCGAAGACGAGATCGGCGCCCTTCTCAAAGTCGCCGGGGTGACCTGGGCCCGGAGCCATCTCCTGGCCCGCCCGATCGAGCCGGCCCTCGACGCCGAGGAGATCCGGAACCTGCTGGGCGTGATCTTCGAGTTGGGCGCACCCCGGTCCACCGGGACTCACGCGGGGGGTGGAAAGGCCTCCGGCGACGGATCTCCGGCCCCGAACATGGGGATCGGGCGGCCACTGGACGCCTACTGTACCTCCGCCCTGGACCAGAACCCGAAGGGGAAGTCCGCCTTCGAGAAGATTCGGGACTACGTGGTGGACACCGGGAACCGGATGGCGGAGGCGAAGGGTCGGAAGCTCGCCGACCTGCTCCCCGCCGTGGCAACCCTTTCCCGGAAGAAGAGCTTGAAGGAGGGGTTGGACGAGGCCCTCATCGAGATACTCTCCGCCGCGGAGGTCCTGGCCAGCGGAAAGGTCTGGCTCCGGGACGGACGGAACGGCCGGCGGTTCGACTTCCCGGTAACGGTGGGAGCCATCTACATGCTGAAGCTCTCCCACCTGGTGGACGACAAGATCCACGCCCGGAGCATCGGCCCCTACTCCCTGGTGACCCAGCAGCCTCTGGCCGGCAAGGCCCAGTTCGGCGGGCAGCGGTTCGGGGAGATGGAGGTCTGGGCACTGGAAGCCTACGGCGCGGCACACACGCTTCAGGAGATCCTGACGGTGAAGTCCGACGACGTGACCGGCCGCTCCAAGGTCTATGAAGCCATCGTCAAGGGAGAGAACCTCCCGGAACCCGGAATCCCCGAGTCCTTCAACGTGCTCGTGAAGGAGCTTCAGGCTCTGGGGTTGGCCGTCACCCTCGGCCGGGACGAGTAGCGGTCCCGATGTCGGCGGCCCAGGAACGTGATGATGACACCCTCAACTGATCGGGTGCTTGACGGATGATCGATTTCCCCAGGTCCAGAGACACCGGTACCGCGGACTTTGACTTCATGCAGCTCAAGATCGCCTCCCCGGAGGAGATCCGGAGCTGGTCCTTCGGCGAAGTCACCAAGCCTGAGACCATCAACTACCGCTCCTTCAAGCCGGAGCGGGACGGCCTCTTCTGCGAGAGGATCTTCGGTCCGGTGAAGGACTGGGAGTGCCACTGCGGGAAGTTCAAGCGGATCCGCTTCCGGGGGCACGTCTGCGATCGCTGCGGCGTCGAGGTGACCCTGTCCAAGGTCCGGCGTGAGCGCATGGGGCACATCGAGTTGGCCGTCCCCATCGTCCACATCTGGTTCTTCAAGACGCTGCCCAGCCAGCTGGGGTACCTCCTGGGCATGACGCTCCGGGATCTGGAGAAGGTGATCTATTATGCCTCCTACGTGGTCACCAACCCCGGGGCCCAGGACGTCGAGTTCCTGGACCTCCTGGACGAGGACGAGTACTACGACCTCCGGGTGAAGGCCCGGGAGGAGGGGGACGGCGAGTTCAAGGCGGAGATCGGCGCCGAGGCCATTCGCACTCTCCTGAAGAAGCTCGACACCCTGGAGAAAAAGATCGAGGACCGGAACGCCGACGGCCGGGGGCTGGACCGCCTGGCGGGCATCCTCCGGGGCGAGATCGCCACCGAGACCAGCCAGCACCGGAAGAAGAAGAAGCTCAAGCGGCTGAAGGTGGTGGACGCGCTGCGGAACTCCGGCACGAGCCCCGAGACCCGGAACCGCCCCGAGTGGATCGTGATGGACGTGATCCCGGTGATTCCGCCGGACCTGCGTCCCCTCGTTCCCCTGGACGGCGGCCGGTTCGCCACCTCCGACCTGAACGACCTCTACCGCCGGGTCATCAACCGGAACAACCGCCTGAAGAAGCTCATCGAGATGCGGGCTCCGGAGGTCATCCTCCGGAACGAGAAGCGCATGCTCCAGGAGGCGGTGGACGCGCTCTTCGACAACGGCCGCCGCTCCAAGGCGATCCGGGGCCGGGGGAAGCGCCCCCTGAAGTCCCTCTCCGACATGCTGAAGGGGAAGCAGGGGCGCTTCCGGCAGAACCTTCTGGGGAAGCGGGTGGACTACTCCGGGCGTTCCGTCATCGTGGTGGGCCCCGAGCTGAAGCTGCACCAGTGCGGATTGCCCAAGGCCATGGCCGTGGAGCTCTTCAAGCCCTTTATCATCCACGAGCTCGAGAAGCGGGGCGAGGCCGAGACGGTGAAGCGGGCCAAGAAGATCGTGGAGAAGGACGATCCCAAGGTCTACGAGGTCCTGGAGGACATCATCAAGGACCACCCGGTCCTCCTGAACCGGGCTCCGACGCTTCACCGCCTGGGGATCCAGGCCTTCGAGCCGGTGCTGGTGGAGGGGAAGGCCATCCGGATCCACCCGCTGGTATGCGCCGCGTTCAACGCCGACTTCGACGGGGACCAGATGGCTGTCCACGTCCCCCTGTCCTTCGAGGCCCAGCTGGAGGCCAGGGTCCTGATGCTGGCCAGCAACAACATCCTGCTCCCTTCCAACGGCCGTCCGGTGGCGTCGCCCACCCAGGATATGGTCATGGGGTCCTACTACCTCACCAAGCCCATTCTGGAGGTGAGTGACCTGGAGCGGATCCTCGCGGACGGGAAGGCCCCCAAGAACGTCCGCGCCCAGGCCGAGGAGCGGATGGAGGTGCTCTATGCGAAGGCCCGCCGCTTCTCGTCCTACGGGGAAGTGGAGATGGCCCTGGGAGTGGAGAGCATCCACTTCCACACCCTGGTGTGGTTCTGGGTGCCCAAGAGCTTCGGAAGGGACGCCGTTACGCTGGAGGAGGAGGAGCGCCGGGGTGGAAAGTGGGTCAGGACCACGGCAGGACGGCTTCTCTTCAACTCGATCATCCCGGACGAGATGGGCTTCTTGAACCGGACCTTCGGAAAGAAGGAGCTGGGAGACCTCATCTTCGACTGCTTCACCACCGTGGGGCTCAGCCGGACCACGGAGTTCCTGGACAATCTCAAGGACTTCGGGTTCCGCTATGCCACCATGGGTGGCGTGAGCGTGGGGGTGGAGGACCTGGAGATCCCGCCTGAGAAGACCGAGATCCTCCGGGACGCCGAGGAGCAGGTCACCCGCTTCCAGCGGGCCTACTCCAGCGGGTACATCTCCAACGGTGAGCGTTACAACAAGGTCATCGACACCTGGACCCACGCCAACAACGACGTGGCCGATGCCATGGTCCGGCACCTGGAGCGGTCCAAGGACGGGTTCAACCCCGTATACATGATGATGACCTCGGGGGCCCGGGGGAACCGGGACCAGATGCGGCAGCTGGCCGGCATGCGGGGGCTCATGGCCAAGCCCCAGAAGAAGCTCACCGGTGGCATCGGCGAGATCATCGAGAGCCCCATCAAGTCGAACTTCCGGGAAGGACTCACGGTGGTGGAGTACTTCATCTCCACTCACGGTGCCCGGAAGGGTCTGGCCGACACGGCCCTGAAGACCGCCGACGCCGGGTACCTGACCCGGCGGCTGGTGGACGTGGCCCAGGACCTCACCATCACCGAGGAGGACTGCGGCACGATCCTGGGGTTGGAGATGATGGCCCTGAAGGAGGGGGAGGACATCATCGAGCCCCTCAAGGACCGCATCGTGGGGAATGTGGCGCTGGAAGACGTTTTCGACCCCATTGACGGGGAGCTGCTGGTCAAGGCCGGGGAGCTCATCGAGCAGGAGGATGCCGACGATGTCGAGGACGCCGGTATCCAGGCCATCAAGATCCGCTCCGTCCTCACCTGCGAGGCGAAGCGTGGGATCTGTCGCCAATGCTACGGCCGGAACCTGGCCACCATGGCCATGGTGGACGCCGGTGAGGCCGTGGGGATCCTGGCGGCCCAGTCCATCGGTGAGCCCGGGACCCAGCTTACCCTGCGGACCTTCCACATCGGCGGGACCGCGGCGCGCATTGCGGCCCAGACCCAGCGGAAATCCAAGATCGATGGCGTGATCGCCCTGGAGCGGGTCACCTTCGTGACCACGCCCGAGGACGCCAAGATCGTCACCTCCCGGGAAGGGCAGATCCTCCTCAAGACCAAGGAGGGGCTGGTCCGCAGCCGCCTCTCCGTACCCTACGGGGCCACTCTGGTGGTGGAGGAAGGTGCCGGGATCGAGTCCGGTGACCTGCTCTTCAGCTGGGATCCCTACTCCGAGCCCATCGTGGCCGACTCCGAGGGGATCGTCGCCTTCCAGGACATCGTGGAAGAGATGACCATGCGGGAGGAGCTCGACGAGTCCACGGGTCGCCGCCAGATGACCATCATCGAGGACCGTGAGAAGAAGCTCCACCCCACCCTCCAGATCCGGGCGAAGACCCGGGCGAAGAAGCCCGGGGACAAGCTCAGGGAGTTCATCCTGCCGGTGGGCGCCCAGATCATCGTGCAGGACGGCGCGGAGGTGAACCCCGGCGATACCCTGGCCAAGATCAGCCGGGAGGTCTACAAGACCCGGGACATCACCGGGGGCCTTCCCCGGGTGGCGGAGCTCTTCGAGGCCCGGCGCCCCAAGGATCCGGCGGTCATCACCGAGATCGACGGCACCGTCACCTTCGGAGAGGTCAAGCGCGGGAAGCGGGAGATCGTCGTCACGCCGGAGAGCGGGCACGAGCGGGTGTACGAGATTCCGGTGGGCAAACACCTCCGGGTGCACGAGGGGGATCACGTCCGGGCCGGAGACCGCCTCAGCGAGGGGCCCATCAACCCACACGACATCCTGCGGATCAAGGGTCCCCGGGCGGTGCAGGAGTACCTTCTGAACGAGATCCAGGAGGTCTACCGCCTCCAGGGCGTGAAGATCAACGACAAGCACATCGGGGTCATCGTCCGGCAGATGCTCCAGAAGGTGCGAATCACGGACCCCGGAGACACCGAGTTCCTGGAAGGGGACAACATCGACAGGGTGGATTTCCGGGAGGGGAACCAGCGAACGCTGGCCGAGGGGAAGAAGGCGGCTCGCTCCGAGCCCCTCCTCCTGGGGATCACCAAGGCGAGTCTCACCACGGAGTCCTTCATCTCTGCGGCCTCCTTCCAGGAGACCACCCGCGTGCTTACCGACGCGGCGGTGCGGGGAGCCCGGGACGACCTCAAGGGGCTGAAGGAGAACATCATCATCGGCCACCTGATCCCGGCTGGAAGCGGCGTCCACCGCTACCACGACGTGGAGTTCGTGGTGGAGCAGGACTTCTACGATGAAGAGATCCTCCCGCTCTCGGAGCCCGAGGCCCCCCTGGGAGGGCTGATTCCGGAAGCCGAGCCCTCGGAGAGAGCCACGGCCGACTGAGGCCGGCGCCGGCTCGGGCTGGACGAAGAGGGGGCGCCCCGAAGGGGGCGCCCCCTCTTCAGCTTCGGGCGGGGGTGGGTGTCAGCGGGGTCCGGCCGGCGTCAGCAGGCGGTGCCGTAGCAGATGCCCCGGTTGCTGAACCACCGGACGCAACGCCGCCCGTTGGTGCAGCACTTCCCGTTGTTCTCCCCGAAATACCAGAAGCAATCCCCCGAGGTGATCCGGGTGGCTGCCTGGGCCGGGGTGGGAGCCACGATGGTGAGGACCACCGGAAGCGCGATACCGATCCTGGCCATGCGCCGCAGGGCTTGACGCCGGGTCTCCGGGGGACGGGTCCCGGTGGCGCCGGAGGCGGCCCCCACCGGTTCCGTGTGGGGTTCGGCGTGGCCCTCGTCGAGGAGGTGGGCCCGCCCCAGCCGCTCCAGTGCCAGCTCGACGATCTCCGCCCCCACGGGCGTCCCGCTCTCCTCCTCCACCAGCAGGGCGATGTCGCCCGAACCGCGGGTCCCGTCACAGCGGTCCCAGACCATCGCCGCCGTGAGGTTCAGGGTATGGGCCCGGTCGCGCACGAGGTCATAGACGAGGACCTCGTCGGCGAGCCTCTCCACGACCAGGTCCGTTGTCCTGGCCCTGGGTCTGCAGGTGTCCATTGGCGCCAAACCCTCCCATTCCGTTCAAGGCCTGGAGTGAAAGATAACCTCATGACCTCAGGAGGGCCCGGATTCCCCCCCGGCGGGACGCTCCATCTCATGCCAACGCCGGGCGAAGTAGGCCAGCTCCTGGGCATCCCGGAGGCCGAGCTTCCTCTTGATGTTGGCCTGGTGGGTTTCCACCGTCTTCACGCTCAACTCCAGGGCGTCGGCGATGTGCCTGGTGCGGGACCCGCTCCCGATCAGGCGAAACACCTCGAATTCCCGCTCGGTGAGTTCGCTCTCGACCTTTCCGAGACTCCCCCCGCGCCCTCCCAGGAGGTCCCCGATGATGTCCATCGCCAGCCCCTCGCTCACGTAGAGCTCCCCCCGGGTGACCCTCCGGATGGCTGAGACCACCTCCTCCGAGGCGTCGGCCTTGGTCACAAAGCCGACGGCCCCGGCCCGAAGGGCCCGCTCCGCATGGGCGGCCTGCTCCAGCATCGACACCACCAGGACCTTCACGTCAGGGAGCTCGGACCGGATCCGCCGGATAAGGGTGTAGCCGTCCATCCCGGGGAGGTTCAGGTCCACGATGGCGAGGTCCGGGGTGGAGGCGCCCAGGACCCTCAGGGCCGCCTCCCCCGAGTGGGCCTCCCCGGAGACCACCATGTCCGGCTCGGCTTCGATCAGGTGCCTGAGGCCGTCCCGGACGATCGGGTGATCATCCACGATGAAGACTCGGACCTGGCCCTCCGGGGCGTTGTCCACTCGCTGGATCTCCGATCGGTTGATGGGGTTCATTCCTCCTCCGCCCCGGCCATGAAGGTACAGGTCGTCGTGGCACCTGTCCCTGCTTCCTCCCGCACCTCCAGGGCCGCGTCCAGGAGTCGAGCCCGGTACCGGAGCCGGTAGTGGGGCAGGCCCGGTTCCCCTTCCCGGTCTTCCCGGGCGCCGGCGCCGTCGTGCGTGACCTGCACCGTGACCCTCGCGCCGTCCCTCCAGACACGGATCCGCACCTGCCGAGCCAACCGGTTTCTCACCGCGTCGCTCACCAGGTCGTGGCAGAGCCGGTACAGCTGCGTGGCCTGGAACCGTGTCAATCCTCCGTCCCCGGCCTCCGTCTCCAGCTCCAGCGCCACCTGCAGGTCCACTCCCATGAGGCGCCTCACCACGCCGGCCATCTCCGCCAGAGCCTCGGGGAGGGCGTGCCCGTCGTACTCCGAGAGCTCCAGCCCCTTGGAGAGAATCCTGATCTGTCCCACGGCGTCCTTCAAGAGGCGGCTGATGCGTTCGGCCTCCTCGGCTCCACTCCCCCCCCGGTCCACCAGCCCCCTGGCGAGGGTCTTGGCCATGAAGGCGACACCCGTCAGGTGCTGCGCCAGGCCGTCGTGGAGCTCTCTCCCGAGCAGCAGGCGTTCCCGCTCCCCCACCCTGAGAGTCTCCCGTTCGGCGCGCCGCCTCCTTCCCATGTCCCTCACCAGGGCCACCATCTGGCCTTCGTTCCGGGTGGAAAGCGCCCCGGCGTTGACCTCGACCTCCACGGGCTGGCCGTCCCTCCCCCGGAGCCGGACCTCGGACAGCCCCAGGGGGAGCGTCACGGGAGGACCGGGGGGGTCCGTCGGATCCGCGCGGTACAGGAGCTCTCCGAAGGGGATCCCCTCCAGATCCTCCTTCCTCCACCCGGTGAGGCGGAGAAGGGCGGGGTTGGCCCACACCACCGCCCCCTCCCGGTCGAGGACGGCCAACCCGTCCGCTCCTTCCTCGACCAGGGTCCGGTGCCAGGCGCCCTCCCGGGCGGCCCTGTTGAGCTCCCGCGTGGCGGTCAGGGATCGAGGTAGCCCCCAGACGATACCCACCACCAGGAGGGAAAGGAGAAGGGCGGTTCCCGCGATACGGGGTAACGACGGGCTCCCGGGGAGCAAAGCTCCGCTCGGCGTGGCCGAGAGCCCCAGATGCCAGAGGGCTCCTTCGGGCAACCGAACCGGGTGGAAGGCCAGGAGGGACACCCGCGACCGCACCCGCGATCCCGGGGACAGGATCTCGCTCACCATGGACCAGGCGCCCGGCTTCTCCCCGAGGATCTGAGGGAAGATCCCCCAGAGTCCCGGGTCATGGAGGGAGTCGGCCGGGGTGATGAGGACCTCCCCGATCCGATCCCGGAAGGGGTGGGCCAGAATCCTCCCCGCCTCGTCCAGGAGCGTGAAGGCCGGCTCGATGCCGGCGTAGGCCCCCAGGAGGGAAGGGCGGGGGGGTGCTTCCAGCGCCAGGAGGACCATCAGGATCACACCCTCCGGTCCGGTTGCACCCTCCGGCACCAGGGACACTGCCACGGAAGGGTCCCCCCCGGGGAGGGTGAAGCCGGTCCGGAGGGACACCCCGCCTTCCCCGAGCCGGGCCCCGGGGTTGAGAGCTCCATCCAGCTCCGGGGGGGGGCCGGGGCCGGTCCACTCGACCGTGCCGGAAGGGTCCAGGACCGCGATGCCCGCCAACGCGGGGCCGAGATCCGCCAGGTGCTCCGCCAGGTCATTGGTCCATCCCGTCCGGCCTCGGGGAGGTCCGTCCATCTCCCTCCGGGCCAGGAGCCTGAGCTCCCGGTCCACCCGGGCGAGGACCTTCTCCAGCTCGCCGGCCCGGTCCTTCGCCTCCTCGGTGAGGTGGGAGAGGGCCCAGCCTTCCGCCGCCTCCCGGCGCCCCGAGACCCGGTGCAGGTAGAAGCCCAGGGTCAGGCAGACGAGGAAGACCGAGAGGAGGGGGGTCGCCCTTTGCCAGTCCCTCATTAGGGGGAGTCCGCCGGAGGCAGGAAGATCTCGAAGAAGGCACCGGCCCCGGGCCGGCTCCCGACCCGAATGGCACCACCATGGCCGGTGACGGTTCCCCGGACCAGGTAGAGGCCCAGCCCGGTTCCGGCGCCGGGCTCCTTGGTGGAGAAAAAGGGGTCGAAGATCTTCCTCCGGGTGGTTTCATCCATCCCGTGGCCCGTGTCCCTGACCGACAGCCGAAGGTGGGTTCCCGGCCTGGGGAGGCCGACCTCCCGGGCTTCCTCCTCCCCCACCTCCACCCGTCCCACCCCTACCTCCAGCACCCCATCGCGCCCCGCCATCGCCTCCACCCCGTTGGAAACCAGGTTGATGACCACCTGGCGGAGTTGGCTCCTGACCCCTCGAAACTCCCCCGTCCCGTCGTCGATCCGTTCCACGAGCCGAATGGAGGGGGGAAGGGTCGGCCGGGAGAGAGCGAGGGCTTCCCGCGCTACCGAGGCCAGGGAGTGGAACCCCCTTGGTTCCTCTTCCTGCCGGCTGAGGGCGATGACCCGCCCCGCCAGGTCAGCAGCGCGCTCCGTTGCGGCCAGGAGGCCCCGGAGGTCCTTGTGGGCGGTGGAAGCGGGGTCGATCTCCTGCATGACGACCTCGCCATATCCGAAGACCTCCCCCAGGACCTGGTTGAGCTCCCGGTCGATCTCCCGGGCGAGGGAGCCCAGGGTTTCCAGCTTCTCGGCCTGGCGCGACCGGCGCTCCAGTTCGTTCAGGTGGGTGACGTCCCGGCGAATCAGGACCCAGTGGACCCCTGTCCCCTTCCCGTCCCGGACGGGGGAGAGCGTGATCGCCTCCTCCCTGTGTTCCTCACCCCGGCCCTCTCCGGTCGCCCGTCCTTCCCAGGCATTCCCTCCGGCCAGGGCTTCCAGGAAACCCTCCCGCGCCAACGGGTCGGACCCCTTCGGAAGGGCCCGGTCGAGGGGCCTCCCCAGGGTCTCATCCAGGCTTCCCACCATGGCCCCCAGAGCCCGGTTCCCGTAACGGGCGATACCGTCCCAGTCGGCGATGAGGACCCCGTCGGGAAATTGCTCCAACGCCGCCGCCAGGAGCCGCTGCCGGGCCTCCATCTCCCTGCTCCTCCGGGTCAGGGCCAGGCTCCTGGACTCGAGGAGCTTCTGGTGGACGAAGGCCATGCCCAGGAGGATGGCCAGGGAGGCCAGGACCACCAACTCCCGGAGGTTCCTGGTGGAGGGGTCCAGGACGCCCAGGAGGCTCGTGGTGATGTGCATGATGGGCAGGACGAGGGCGGCCGCCAGAAGCCAGCCGGGACGGCCCAGGGACCGGCTCAGCTCGGCTTCGTCCTCTGGGTTCCTGCCGGCGCCGAAGAGGGCGGGAAGGGGTGCCGCCCTCACCCGGCCCCCGACGGTAATGACCAGCCAGGGCACGTACCACAGGACGTCCCAGGGACTCGCCGGCCACACCTCCCCCTCCCAGTCGAGGTAGAAGGTCAGCTCCAGTAGATGGGTGATGACCCAGCAGGCCGGGGCCAGCGCCAGCCAGGTGAAGAGGATCCTCCATTCCCGGGAGGGTGTGGTCTGTCTCAGGTAGAAGAAGGTGATGAGCAGATAGGCGTCGAAGACCCAATACATGAGGAGGGACGGGACCCGCGTCTCATACTCCGCCTGGTTGAAGACCCTGGGGGCGACGGCGAAATACGCCAGCAGCGCAAGGGTGAAGATGATCGTGCCGCAACACTCCAGGACCCAGGTGTCCCTTGCCGTACCCTCCTCCGGGGGCAGGTCGGGACGGACCAGGATGGAGAGGACCAGGGGGAGGTAGAAGAGCAGGTAGAGGAAGTCCACGGCCAGGGTTCCGGGAGCCGCGGAGTCCACGCCGGGGAGGACGATGTAGACGATCCGGACCGCCAGGTGGACGAGGAGACTCAGGGACCAGAGTCCCCAGAAGAGCTTTTCCCGCGCGGTCCCCATGGCGGGGAGCCCCACCCAGGGAGCGATGGCTGCCAGAAGGGAAATGGGCACCAGGGCCCAGGCGTCCAGCAAGAGGTAGCTGAGGTTCGGGTCCCCCATGGGAACGAGGGACAGGACCGCCACGACCCCGTTGACCCCCAGGGCCGCCAGGATGACGGGATCGAGAAGGAGTCTGCGCATGTCGCCGGACGGCGGTGTGGTCATTCTCACGCTTGGTGGAACGGCGAAGGTCGCGTCAACCGGCTCGTCGCCGGCTGCCCAGGGGCTTCCGGCGCCTTGACCGGCACCCGACTCCAGGGATCCGCCGGCCCAGCGGAACCCGAACAGCCTCTTTCGAATCTGGCGAGAACCGACCTCCCCCGCTACCACTTCGGCTCTCAGGGCAACCCTGATTTCCCTAAGGGTTTCACCGATATCTTCCCTATGCGAAGCCCGATTGACCCCCCCTTCGTTTCTCCACAGCATTGATCAGCGGGTGGTGTGTGTACGCCCCCCGAATCGCCCCCAGGGGCGCCGCCAGGAGACTTCCAGGGCGCCAGGCACATGGGTGCCCGCGGGCCCGGAATCCCGGAACAGGACGGACCATGATGAAGAGTAAGGGCTGGGGATCGTCGACCCCGAGGGAGAACGCGAAGGTCCCCTCTCCAGGGTTCTCCCTGGTGGAGCTGATCTACGTGATGCTGATCCTGGGGATCCTGGCCGGCATGGCCATTCCCCTGCTGGACGTGGACAAGTTCCGCCTGAACGCCGGGGTGAACTCCCTGGCCTCCGAGCTCATGGCGGCCCAGCGGGGCGCCGTCCTGAAGGGACACAACGTGGTCGTGGCCATGGACCAGGCCGGGAACCGGCTACGGGTCCACAACGATGCCAACAACGACGGCATCATCCAGAGCTCCGAATTCTGGAAGGTGGTGCAGCTGGGAGAGGGGGTGACCTTCGGCCTTTCGGGGGGGCCCAAGCTCTCCGAAGCCGAGGCTCCCTTCGCGTTCCTGAAAAAGCAGGGCACCTACCCGGCCGTGACCTTCCACAGGAACGGGAGCGCCAGCGAGAGGGGCATACTCTATCTGACGGGCATCGGGGGAGGAGCCCGGGCGGAGAACGACCGGGCGCTGGAGATCATCAGGAGCACGGCGAAGGTGAAATGCTGGAGCTATCGCACCGGTACCTGGCAGGAGGCCTGCTGACATGGACAACAAGGGCTTCACACTTGTCGAGATGATCGTCTCCGTGGTGATCCTGGCGGTGGCGATCCTGGCCCTTACCTCCTCCACCGCGAGCCTGACCCGGGTCTCGGCGGACGCCGAGCAGCGGGCTCTGGCCCTGCAGGCCTGCGAGGACCGGTTGGCCCGGATCCGGCTGCACCCCATCTACCAGCAACTGGACTCCCTCTACACCGAGTCCCTGGCACCGGTGGATGGGCTCGACGGTTTCACCCGGACCACCGACATCACGCGGATTCTCGAGGCCGGGGACCGGGCCGGGAAGTACATCGATTTCACCCGGGTCACCGTGACGGTGGCCGGCCCGGGGCTGAAAGAGCCCATCTCCCGGACGCTCACGGTAGGAGGGTTCTGACCATGAACGAAAAGAGCGCGACGCGCCCGTCCTCCCAGGGGTTCACCATGGCCGAGCTCATGGTCTCCCTGGTGATGTTCGGGATCATCATGACCATCTCCCTTTCCTTCCTCCAGGTGCAGACCCGGGGCTACCGGATCGGGTTGGAGCGCATGACCGTCCTCCAGGAGCTTCGCTACTCCATGGGGATGCTGGAGCAGGACATCCTGACCGCCGGGACGAACCTCACTTCCGGCCAACCGGAGATGGTCTATGCCGGCTCTGACGTCCTGGCCTTCAACGCCGATTACGGGACCCGGCAGCAGAACGATCCCTTCGCAGTCTTCTACGATCCGGATCTGGAGCTGGCGGCCTCCGTCAGCGTTCCCAAGACCCGGAGGTTCACCCTGCCCGGGACGTCCTTCGCCTACCCCGACACCACCTACCTGGCGGGTGGCGGCCAGCGGAGCCCGGCGGAGACCATCATCCTCTTCTTCACCCCCGACACCGCTACCGCCCGGTCGGACGACTACATCCTCTTCCGCCAGGTGAACTACGGCGCTCCCCAGGAGGTGGCCCGGAACCTCCTGGCTACGTCCAGCCAGCCCTTCTTCCGCTACTACCGGGCCAATAGCGCCGTGCTGGACAGCATTCCCAACGACTCCCTCCCCCTGGTCCATTCCATCCCCATGCACGGGAGCCCGGCGGATACGGGGGCTGCGGCCCGGATCGACAGCATCCGGGCGGTGCGGGTGACCCTTACCGCCACCAACGGGTTGCCGGGGGAGGCGGAGCACACGGCGGCCATGACCCGCGTCTTCCGCATGCCCAACGTGGGCTTCGGGACCCTGGAGACGTGTGGGAGCCCGCCCATCCTGGGCACGGGTCTCTCCGCCACGGTAGTCACCGTGGAGGGGGCGCCGGCGGTGACCCTGGCCTGGGCGCGATCCACTGATGAGGGCGGGGGGGAGGGGGACGTGGTTCGCTACGTCCTCTACCGCAGGCTGGTCGGCGAGACGGACTGGGGTGAGCCCTACCTGAGCATCCCCGCGGGTGCGGCCAGCTACACGTACACGGATGCGGACGTCCAACCCGGGGAGGATTACCAGTATTCCCTGGCGGCCCAGGATTGCACACCCACGCTCTCGAGCCAGAGTGCAGCCGTAACGGCGAGCATCCCCAGCTGAGGGGCCTGAACCATGAGTGACTCGACGATGGATGCCATGAACGGGAAGAGAACGGATGACGGCCTGGGGAACCGGGGGATCGCCCTGATCACGACCCTCCTGATCGTCCTGGTGGCGGGAGCCCTGGTGACGGGAGCCGTGATCCTGGGGTCCAACCACATGATCGTGGACCGCTACTGGTCCAGGCAGAGCAACCTGGTCGCCCTCGCCGACGGCGGCCTGGAGGAGGGGCAAGCCCAGCTCAACGGCAACCGGAGCCTCTTTCCCGACACGGGATACTCGGCGCTGGAGAGCGGGGTGACCGTGACCGACGGGGCGGGGAACGTGATCCCGGGGGTTACGCGCTCGACCTACGTGGGCCCCACCGGGATCGTCTCAGGCCAGTACGGAGTGTTCGGGAGCCTCGTGTCGGAGGTCCGGGACGAGGGAACCGGGGTGGCCATTCGCCGGCAGCAGGTGTACCAGGAGAGCTTCGCGAAGTTCGCCTACTTCACCGACAATGAAGGGGGGAGCATCTACTTCGCCAGCAACGACCACATCTGGGGGCCCCTGCACTCCAACGACCAGATCAAGATCCACAGCTCCCGGGCCAACTTCCATGACGAGGTGACCACGGCCGAGGACGTGTACCAGGAGCAGTACGGAACCTTCGACAAGGGATACCAGGAGTACACTCCCGTCATCCCCATGCCCGAGACGGCGGACCTCCTCAAGCTCCAGGTGCAGGCCCAGGCCGGAAACACCGCCTTCACCGGGAACACCAACGGAGGAGACGGGGAGGCCACGACCCGCATCGAGTTCATCGCGGTGGACCTGAACGGGGACGGAGACACGACCGACGAGGACGAGGGGTTCATCCGGGTCTACCAGTCCACCGACTGGAACTGGGTGGCCGCCAAGTCCGACGGGTCCTGGTACACCCGGCAGTGCGGAGACTACCACAGCGGCGTGTTCGTGTCCGCCTACAACCACGTGGTCGCCACCCATGGCCACAGTGGCACCACCGCTCTCAGGGCCACCAGCCGGGTCTGCTTTCTGGGGGGGGACGACCGGATCTGGGGAGGCTTCGTGGCTAGCGACGGACGGGGGCAGTGGCTCACCTACCCGGGAACCGTCTCCGCGGCGGTCCAGGCCGCGCGCCCGGCGGACGCCAACTATCTCTTTCCCATCAGCCGTACGCTGAACCCGGACTTCAAGGGCGTGATCTACGTGGCGGGCAAAGTCCTCATCAGCGGTCAGATCCGGGGGCGGGTGACGGTGGCCGCCACCGACAACATCGTGTTCGGCGACGACATCACCTACGCCACCGATCCGGGAGCCGGCACCTGTGCGGACATGGCGGGCTACTTCGCCGGCGAGCAGGTGGTCATCTCCAACAACCTCCTCAACTCCCCCGTGGACTCGTCGTAGGTGCGGTAGTAGCCATCCCCGCCGATGGTGGAGGGGGCGTTG
>JBFYZD010000113.1:0-12392 GCA_041309685.1 Gemmatimonadales bacterium
ATCTCGGCGGGCCGCTGCGCGGCGGGCGTGAATCCCTTGTTCACGTTCTCCACCACGTAGGAGATGTCGCCGCCGGAGAAGACGATCTCGGTGTTGAAGCGGGCCGTGTTCACTCCGGTCATGACCAGGACGAGCCCCGTCATGGTGCAGATGACGATGGTGTCGATGAAGGGCTCCAGAAGGGCCACCACGCCCTCGGAGACGGGCTCGTCGGTCTTGGCCGCCGCGTGGGCGATGGGAGCGGACCCCTGCCCCGCCTCGTTGGAGAATAGACCCCGCCTCACCCCCCACATCATGGTGACCAGGAGGGCGCCGATCCCCGTTCCGGCGACGCCGGCGGTGGGGTTGAAGGCCTCCCTCACGATGAGCAGGATGGTGGGGAATACGTCGGTGACGTTCAGGAGGAGGATGAGGAGTCCACCCGCCACGTAGACAATCGCCATGAGGGGCGCCAGCACCCCCGTCACCCTCCCGATGCGGGTGATCCCCCCCAGGATGACCAGGGCCACGATGGCGGAGGTGGTGAGCCCCGTGATCCAGGCGGGGACGCCGAAGGTGCTCTGGACCACATCGGCGACGGTGTTGGCCTGGATCCCGTTCCCCGTGAGGAAGGCCACCGAGGCCAGGCAGATGGCGAAGAAGACAGCCAGCGGCTTCCACGCCGGGCCCAGCCCCCTCTCGATGTAGTACATGGGCCCGCCGGACACGGTGCCTTCCCATTTGGCGGCATCCCGGTCCGGCCCCTCCACCGTGCGGTACTTCTGCGCCAGGGTTACCTCGGTGTACTTGGTGGCCATCCCCAGGAACGCGGTCATCCACATCCAGAAGAGCGCCCCGGGCCCCCCCAGATGGATGGCCAGCGCCACCCCGGCGATGTTGCCGATCCCCACCGTGGCCGATAGCGCCGTGGTCAGGGCCTGGAAGTGGGAGACGTCCCCGGGCTCGGCGGGATCGTCGTACTTCCCGGTCGTAACGGCAAAGCCGTGACCCAGCCGGCGGATCTGGATGAAGCCCAGCCGGAGGGTCAGGTAGACCCCCGTCCCCAGGAGCATGATGACCATGATGGGGATCCTCTCCCCTCCGATGGAGGGGCCGATCTCCACGACATAGGTGTTGAGGAACCCGGTGATGGCGGCGACCCAGTGCTCGAGGGACTGCGTGAACCCCTGCATCGGCATTCCTTTGGGTATACGGTCGGCGATGGCGAGTAAACGAACGAGCAAGAATGCCCCGGGAGCGGGAGGATGGCAAGGCTGGGGGGATTCCCCCGTGATCCGGGATCAGCCGAAACACCGGGCTGAAGCCCGCCGTAATGCCGGAGCAAGAAGCTGGGGAGGGGAGATCCAGGACCCGCCTCCCTGCGGAATGTTGTTCCTGCCTCTTCTCATGGGAGACCTCATGTCAGCGACCCGGGTGGTCCTCTCCACAGCCCTTCTCGCATCCTTCCTCCTCTCCCCTCTCGACGCCCAGACCCGGTCGGAAAGGGCGGCCCCGGATTGGGGGCTGGACCTCACCGTGGGGGGCACGGGGCTGGCCATCGGCCACATCCCGAGGGTGAACGGGATCCGGATCAACTTCCGGGACCATTACCTGGAGGAGGTGAACGGCCTGAACCTCACCCTCTGGTCCCCGAGCCAGAAGATGGAGCTGAGCGGGACGGTGAGGGGGTTGGCCCTGGGCCTGGCGGCGCCCGCCGCGGCCCGCCTCCAGGGGATCTCGGTGGGTGGGGCTGCCGTGGTGGCGGGGGAGGAGCTTTCCGGGATCGGCCTCGGGGGCCTGGCCGTGGTGAGCGAGGGGGTCCTGAGGGGAGTGGCGGTGGGTGGGCTGGCCACCGTCTCCATGGGCTCCTCCCAGGGCCTCAGGCTCGGCGGCCTGGCCACCGTCTCCGAGGGCAGCTCCACCGGGGTCGGCATCGGGGGCCTGGCCACCGTGTCCAATGGGAGCTCCGCGGGCGTGAGCCTGGCCGGGTTGGCAACGGTGGCAGGGGAGGGATCCCTCACGGGAATCCAGGTAGGTGGGCTGGCGGTGGTGGGCAACGACGCCCTCCTGGGCATCTCCCTGGGCGGCTTGGCGGTGGTGGCCGCCGAGGGGAGCGCCCGGGGGATCCAGGCAGGGGGGCTTGCGGTGGTGGCGGGGGGAGGCGGGCTCTCGGGATTGAACCTGGGGGGGTTGGCCGTGGTGGCCGCGGAGGGCGTGGCCCGGGGGATCAACCTCGGTGGGCTGGCGGTGGTGGGGGTGGAGGGGGTGGAAGGGCTGGCGGTGGGGGGGCTGGCGGTAGTGAGCGAGGAGTACCTCCGTGGGGTCTCACTGGCGGGGTACAAGGTGGAGTCCCCTGAGGCCCGCTGGGTCGCGGGGGCGGTCTGGAAGGTGGAGGTGGAGGACTTCCAGGGGGTCTCCATCGCTGCGTGGAACGATCACTCCTCCACTTCCCGGGGTCTCTCTATCGGCCTCCTGAACCGGGCTCGGGAGCTGAGCGGTATCCAGGTCGGACTCCTCAACTACGCCGGGAACAACGAACGCTTCCCCTGGCTCCCCCTGGTGAACGCCCACTTCTAGAGCGGCCCTCCCGTCCTGCTGTCGCGCCCAGTCAGGACGCCCGGTGCAGGAGGACGGGGACCGTTCCACCCCGGATGACCTTGTCCGCCACGCTCCCCAGGATGAGCCGGGCCACCCCTCCCCGGCCGTGGGTGGCCATGGCCACCAGGTCCACGTCGGACTTCTCCACGAACTGGAGGATCCCCTCGGCAGGATGGGCGCCGGAGAGGGTGTCCACGACCACGCTGAACCCCTCCGCCTGGAGTTGGGAGGCCTCAGCCTTCAGCGCCTCCCGGGCCGAGCGCTCCTCCGCCTCCACTCCCTGCGCCTCCCTGATGGGGTGGGGGACATAGGTGGAGCCGACGGAGAAGTGGGGGGGGATGACCCGAAGGAGGGTAAGACGGGAGCCGAAGAGGGAAGCCGTGGCCTTGGCGAAAGGCAGCACCTCCCGGGATTCGGGGCTCCCGTCCAGGGTCACCAGGATATGATGGAATTGGGACTCCTTGAGCTCCAGCTCCTCCCCTACTTTGGGGCGGATGATGAGGATGGGACAGGGGGTGCGGCGAAGCAACCCATCCGCCACGCTGCCCAGCCAGGCCCGCCTCAGCGGCCCCCGCCCGTGCGTGGTCATGACCAGGAGATCCGCCCGGACGGCTCGGGCGTGCTCATCCAGCTTCTCCACCACCGACCCCACGTCGACGTGGCAGGAGATGGGCACGTCGCAACCCGAGAGGATGACCTGCCTCTGAAGCTCCGTCAGGAAGAGCTCGGCGTGCTCCCGGGCAAGATCGAGGCGCTCCAGCTCCAGTGCGTCTCCCTCCTCTTCCGGGTGAAGGGAGGGAAGGGGGGTGATGACCGTGATCATCCGGACCTCCCCGCCGCTCTTGCACGCGATCCCCAAGGCCATGGGAAGAGCCAACTTTCCGAATCCGGAACCATCCACGGGAACGATGATCTCGTTGAACATGGTCTCCCCCAGATGCAGGAATCGCCGCGGAGCCCCGTGGGCCCGCGGCGAGGGCGGAAGCGTTCCCGATCGAAGCCCCCGGGGCTTCGGGGCCCGTCGGGCCGACTATTTGTAGCGGTAGGTGATCCGCCCGCGGCTCAGGTCGTAGGGGGACATCTCCACCTTCACCCGATCTCCCTCCAGCACGCGGATGTAGAACTTCCGCATCTTCCCGGAGAGATACGCCAGAACCTCGTGGCCGTTCTCCAACTCGACCCGGAAGGTGGCGTTGGGGAGGACTTCGGTGACGGTCCCCTCGACCTCGATCGCATCTTTTCCCATGCGGGGCGGAATCTCCTGCGTTTCGTTCTGACCGGGCCGGAAACATAGCGCCTTGAGGCGGCCCTTTCCAACAGGGAGCAGGGAAAAGAAGGTAAGGCGGCCGAAAAGGCAACGGGGGACCGGAGATTCCCTCCCGCCAGCGGGAAAGGGAGGTTTCGCGGGCGGGAGACAAGGAAAGGCCCCGCCGCCGGAAAGGGCGACGGGGCCGGAATCCGCTCGCTCCGAAGACACGGAGCGGTGGGAGCCTCCTAGAACTTCACCTCGAAGCCCAGGTTCAGCGTCCTGGGCAGCCCCAGGTACACCTCGGCGTCGTCAGCATCGTGGTCCTTGTCGAAGCCGTTGTAGGACGAGTTGTCCACGGCATCGGCGATGTAGATCTTGTCGAAGAGGTTGTAGACGTTGGCGAAGAACCGGACGTCCCCACCCTTCCACACCGGAACCAGGTCACCGATGCGGTAGGAGGTGTGGAGATCGAAGACCGAGTAGCCCGGAGCCTTCCAGGACATGACCCCTTCATCCTCGGCCTTGGATCGGGAGATGGGGTCGAACTCTGAATAGTGGTTCCAGTAGGTTCGGCCCTGGAGGCGGGCGTAGAGGCCCTCCAGGGGGAACACCGACACGGCGTACGCCAGCTGGGATTGGGGAGCGTCCCCCACCTTCAGGTCCCTGATGTAGAGGGTGGCGGTCTGGGTGGGAGTAGATTGGTTCTCCGCCTTGTACTGCCCCGTGACGTTGTCCAGGTAGGTCCAGCTCCCGAAGGATGCCGCCGCGTCGAAGCGGAGGAGAGCGTTGGGCTGATAGGCGCCGGAGGCCTCGATCCCCATATGGCGTTGGTTCAGCCCGAGGAGGTTCACCAGCCCGTCCTCACCGGGGCCCGCCAGATTCGGGACGAAGATGCTCCAGGTACGGTCCTGCCAATTGGTGTAGTAGGCGCTGAGGTCGAAGGAGATCGCGCGATCCTGGGACCGATAACCCATCCCCCCCTCGAAGGAGAGGAACTTCTCGTTCTTGGGGTCGGGGTTCTTCACGCCCTCGCCGTCGTCGATGATGGCGTCGAAGATAGGCACCTTGGAGACGAAACCGGCGTTGGCGAAGAGGGAGATCTCGTCCGTGACGTTCCGGGAGGCGCCGCCTTTGACCTGGAACCCCGTGATCCAGCCGCTCTCCAGGGACAGCTTCTGAAGCCCGTCCTTTCCGGGATCATCGGCGAAATGATCGGTGAAGGTGTAGGAGTTGCCCGCCAGCCCGAACATCCCGTAGTAGGAGCTCTCCAGAGTGGATTTCTCGGCCTGGACGTAGGCTCCGAGCCAGTCGATGGTGTTGGTATTGTTGTAGTCGATCCGGTCCTTCTGGTAGCGCTTCTTCTCGGCGTCGGTCCAGAAGTCGGAGGCGCAGCCGTAGTAGCATCCGTCCAGGTAGGACAGCCCCAGGAGGTCACGAACCTCCCGGTAGTGCTCCACCTCGGCGGTCCGCCAATCCAGACCCACCTCCGCGGTGAGGCCGCCGGCGAAGTCCTTCCGGAGCTTGGAGATGGCTCCGACCGTCGCCTGGTTGTTCACCGAGTTCCGCAGGACGTAGCCCCTCCCGTTCGTCTTGGTCAGGTTCTTGGCGATGGTGCCATCCCAGTCTATCACGGCCTGGTAATAGGTGAAGTCCCGGGCCGCGGCGCTGCTGGAGCCGTAGGTACCGCTGCCGCCGCCGTCCCCGCCGGAATAGTACGCCACGGTGGAGAGGGTCATCCCGTTCCCGAAGTAGGAGTACCAGTTCAGGTTCACCTGGGGCTTGTGGAAGTAGTTCTCCCGCTCGTTGATGTAGTCCTCGTCGTACCGGCTGAAGGTTCCGGCACCGGGCCCGGTCCCGGCGTACTGCTTACCCTGGTAGGAGGAGCTGACCCTGTTGACGTTGGGGCTCCACGTCCGGCCGGCCTCCGCGAATCTTCCGGTCGGGTTCGCGGTCGTCTTCAGCGCCGCCTGGTCGTAATCATCCAGGCTCCTGGCGAAGGAGTGGCTCAGGGTGCCGATGTTCAGCTTGTAGGCGTTCTGGCCGTGGCGTTGGGGAGCTCCCACCGCGTAGGCCTCCAGACGGTTCTTGGGGCTGATCTGGTAGGCCCCGGCGAAGTAGTAGGCCCACGCATCGGTCCAGGTGGCCTGGCCGCCGATCCCCTCATACATCCCGCCCCCGGTCTTACGGACGAGAGAGCCGGTGAAGGCGAGCTTCTCCGCGATAGGTCCGGAGCTGAAGACCAGGGTCTCCTTCATGAGGTTCCGTATCGGCTTTCCATCGCCGTCGAACAGGTACCAATCCCCCGAGGAATTCACCTGTCCCAGGCCCCATTCCTGCTTGTAGCTGAGGCCGGAGGCCGTCGCCGTCGGATCGGTGATGACGTTCAGCGTCCCACCGATGGAGGGTGTGGCCAGGTTCACGGCGCTGAGCCCCCGCTGGAGCTGGATGCTGGTGGCGGCATCCCCGACCCCGTCCCAGTTGGACCAGTAGACCCAGCCGTTCTCCATGTCGTTCACCGGCACGCCGTTGATCATGACGGCGGTGTTCCTCTGGTTGAAGCCCCGGACGTTGATCCGGGCGTCACCGGCGCCGCCCCCGGACTGGGTGGCATAGACGCTGGGCGTGACGTTCAGAACCATGGGGAGATCCCGGGATCCGAGCTGGTTCTGGATCTGGACCTTGGGGACGTCGGTGTACGCCACAGGGGTCTTCCGCTCGATGGCGCGGGTGGCGAACACCTCCAGGGCGTCCATGGCAATCGCCTCGGTGCCCAGGGTGAAGTCGGCCTGGAAGGTCCCTCCGGCCTCGAGCACCACGTCGTCCATGGCCTGGAGCCCGTATCCAATCATTCGGGCTTCGATGCGGTAGGGGCCGCCCGGGCGGAGTCCCACGACCAGGTAGCGGCCGTTGCTCTGCGTCAGACCACCGCTCTGGAAGCCGTTCTGCTGGTTGACGATGACCACCTGGACCCCGGAGAGCGGGGCCCCGGACTCGTCCCGGATCTCACCTGTGATCCGGGCCGGGTCGGAAGCCTGGGCGGTGAGCCCGGATGAAGAAAACGTCAAGAGAAGAACTGCAACGGCTTGGAACCACCAACGACCGAACGTCGTTCGCATCCTCGTATCCTCCTTGGTTGCTGCCGGGGAAACCCGACCTTTGTAACGGGGGAATCTAGAGGGAAAAGGATGTTTGGAAAGCCTCGAACCGGGAACGGAAGCGTAACGCCCGCGGGGGATCGGGGGACACCCGCCGTTGCAACCATCCGGTGCAACTTTTCGTAGGGTGGGGGCGTCTGAAACCGTTGTATCGCTGCCCGAGAGGTGACGGAGCCATGTCCCCCAGACGAACGATTCTGAAGACGCTTTCCAGGGAGTATCAGGAGGCCGGCCCCGGGACCCTGACCCGGCCCTCCCTCATTCCCGGCTACCAGAAGGAGCCGGACAAGTACCAACAGGCTGTGAACAGCCTTCTACAGGCCCGCCTCATCGAGGGGACCAAGGACCCCGAGGGACGCATGGCCATCAGCCTCAACCCCCACTACCTGGGAGCCGTCCGCCGGGAATTGCGCCCCATCTGGGGACACCCCGTGTTCTGGGCCCTGCTCCTGCTCACCCTGGTGATGGCGGGAATGGGCCTGTCCGCCTGATCTTTCCCGGTTCCTCCCTGGACCCCGGGAGACGCCCCGGACTGGCAGTGGCATGCCGGTCCGGGGCGTCGCGACCTCCGGGTCGGAGACACTCCCTCAGGAATCTCATCCCCCGGAGTGGGGAACCCCTTTCAGCCACCAGTCGGGGGCGGGGGCGCCCTTCAGGAAGTGGTCGAAGAAAGCCTTCATCTTCAGGGAATAGTCCAGCTTGTTCCCGTATAGGCGGGGGTGGTGGGGCTCACCCCGGTACTGGAGAAAGACGGCGTGCTTCCCCAGCCTCCTGAGCGCCAGGTACATCTCGATGCTCTGGTACCAGGGCACGGCGTCGTCCTCGTCTCCGTGCATGAGCACCAGGGGGGTCTCCACCCGGTGGGCAAAGAAGAGGGGAGAGTTCTCTATGTACTCGGGGGTGGCCTCCCAGAGGCTGCCGGAGAGACGGCTCTGCCCCCTCTCGTACTGGAACTGCCGGGCCAGCCCGGTTCCCCACCGGATCCCTCCGTAGGCGCTGGTCATGTTCGACACCGGGGCACCGGCCACCGCGGCGGCGAACAGGTTGGTCTGCGTAACGATGTAGGCCGTGGTGTACCCGCTCCAGGAGTGACCGTGGAGCCCGAGGGCTGCTGGATCGGCCAGCCCCATATCCACCAGCTTCTTGACCCCCGGGACCACCGCCTTCAGCGCCGAGAGCCCCGGGCGGCCGACCTGGAAGCGGACGTCGGGCAGGAACACGATGTACCCATCCGAGGCATAGATGGGGAAGGACGGGCGGTGGTTGACCACGGGCTGGTTGAACTCGTGGAGACGCTGTGAGAAGAGCTCGTAGAAATAGGTGAGAACGGGGTAGCGCTTCCCGGGCTCGTAGTCCCCGGGTTTGATCACCACCCCCTGGAGGGGCACGCCATCGTCGGAGGTCCACTCCACCAGTTCCGAGCTGCCCCAGGCAAACCGGTCCAGGAGGCCGGGGTTCACGTCGGTGACCTTCCGGCGGTTTCCAAAATCCAGGTCCCCGACCCAGAGGTCAGGGAACTCGTCGTAGTCCTCCCGGGTGAAGAGGACCCGGTCGGCGTCGGCGGCCTTCGCCACCAGGCTGAACCTCTTCTCCTCGTCCAGGAGGGTCTCCAGCCCACCCCCCCCCGCCCGGGTGCGGAAGAAGCCGAAGCTCTTGTCCTCCTCGTCGAAACCGGCCAGGGGGATTGGGCCCCCCGGGGCATAGGCCACCTGGTCCGGGTCCACCCGTAGGGCCCGGAGGATCAGCCCCCGGGACCTCCCCTCTCCCCGGGTGAGGTTGAGGGGCACGCCTCCCTCGGTGGGGAACTGCCACACGTCGTACCGATCGTGGATGAGGACGGCCTCGTCGCCCTCGAGCCAACCTCCCACCCCATGCCCGCCCCGGGGGTTCGGAGTGTCGTGGTCCTCGTCCCAGAAGGAGACGTCCATCCCTTCCGTGAGGGTACGGGCCGTACCGCTCCGGCCGTCGAAGAGGTGCCATTGATCGTCCTGGAACCAGACCACGTACCGTCCGCCGGGAGAGTGGCTGAGCGCCGGCGCCGAGGCTCCCACCCATCCGGTGGCCCCGGAGCCACCCCCCTGGTAACCCTTCGCCACAAGGGTCCGCTCCCCCGAATCCAGCGCCACCAGGTAGAGGTCCTCGGCCCCACCGGTCCAGGTGCTCTCCTTCCCGTAGGGAGCGGAAGAGCTGGCCAGAGCCCACCGAGGGTTCTCCGGGAGTCCCTGGAGCTGCACCAGGGTATCCCCGAGCTGCACCGCCCTGTGGCTGCTCCGGTGGTAGACCCCCATGAAGGTCCGGGACTGCTCCCGGGACCAGGACTTCTCCTGGTTGGGGATGATGCTGGGATCGTCGGTGTGCCACACCTCCACCGTGCGCCCGCCGAGGATGGCGTCGAAATCGAAGGGGTCGAAGGGAGCCTCCTCCCCTCCCGGAGCCTTCCCGGCGATGGCCGCCCGCTCGGCCTCGGCATGGTTGCGGGGGCGGGTACCATAGAACAGGCGCTCGCCGTCCCTGCTCCATTGGATCCGGGTCTGGGTGGGGAGGATCCAACCCGGGGGAAGGTCGCCGGGCCCCAGGGCGGTCCTGACCTCCCCCCCGTCCCAGTAGCTCAGCGTCCCGGGCCCGGGCTCCCCACCCTCGTCCTCCTCCGCCATGACCCAGGCCAGGCGGGGTCCCTCCCCCCACCAGGTGAGGGTACCCACAGCCGCGAAGGCCCGTGTGTCCAGGGGCGTCAAGGAAGCTCCCGCCTCCAGGGCACGAAGGAAGAGCCCATCCCCTTCCCCCTGAAGGGTCGCCACGGCCAACGCCAGCCAACGGCCGTCCTCATCAAAGGCGAAGCTCTTCACGTCGGGGACCTCCGTCTCCGACCCGGAAGCCAGCTCCCGGAGCGTCAGGAGGGTTCCCGGGCTCTTCCGGGTGCGTCCCTCTTCCCCTCCCCCCTCCCCCCCCTCTCCGGCCGCCCCGGACCCCTCCTCCAGGGGCGGATGGGAGAGTCTCGCCAACCACCGGCCGTCCGCGGAGAAGGCGAAGCGCTGGATCTCCTCCCAACGGGTCACCTCTCCGGAGGAAGTGGCCAGAAGGGCCGCCCCGGGCCGGGGGGCGCGCCCCCTGGCCGCCGTCTCCCGGGCTTCAAACGTCGGCTCCAGCCGCATGGCCACCCAGGTCCCGTCGGCGGAAAGGACGGGGTCGGCACCACGAGGCACCGTGTGGGTGGCCGAGCCGTCCACGGCATGCACCAGGACCTCCCCATCCCCCCGGTCGGGGACGGCGGCCAGGGCGACCCAGCGCCCGTCGGGAGAGATGGAGGGCGCCTGGGCCTGTCGGACCTTCATGAGGTCCTGGAAGTCCAGGCGGGCTCGGTCCTGGGCCTGGGCCTGGGCCGCACCCCCCAACACCAGGTGGGGGAGAAGGCCGAGGAGGAGGCAGCGCAGGGTGCGGACCACCGGTGGGGAGAAGGCGGACATGGCTTTCATTCTCCTGGCGGAGGAGGCCTGAGGGAAAGCAGGCGTGGACCCGGACGAAGGGAGGATAGACCGTCGGGAGGGGGGGTTCAAGGTCAGGGAGACCCATGAGACCCTGGACACCGCCCGATGACGACCCCAGGCTGGGAGGGACCTCCCTCGCCACCCATCCCCTCTTGCGGGAGAGACAGCCCATGGGAATGGGGGAGGTCTTCGAGTGCGCCAACGCGGGGCTTCCGGGCGGTGTAGGACCGCAGGGGAGCATTCGCTTCGGGCGATCTTCCCCCTCCGGGGTGGTCCCTTCAGGGCGTCTCCCCCGCCGCCCTCAGGAACCTCCTGGCAAGCTGACCCACCCGGTCCTGCCCCTGCCCCTCGGCACCCTCCAGGATCTGGCGCACGGCCGGGACCAGGCGGGGCTCTCCCCAGCGATACCCCGTGGCCCGTTCAGCGCTCACCGAATCCCCCTCGTCGGCCCCCTGGAGAAGAGCCCAGGCGGCAGCCTCGTCGTAGTGGGGCGAGTCCCGCTCCGGCAGGCTGAAGCGGGGAGCCTGGTCTCCCCCGGCATCCTCATTGATGAAGGCTCTGGACATGGTCTCCCCCTTACGCCGCCCTCGGCCAATCCCCGTACAGGGCCTCCGCCTGCTCCAGGATGGCGTCCACGAAGGGCTCCAGGTCCTCGGCCCGGACGTTGTTGCGCCGGAGCACCCGCCGCACCGCCGCCCGCACCCCGGCCTTCACCGACTCCCGGTGGGGCCTGGTCCAGTCCACTTTGAGGTTGCGCTTCACCGACTCCACCACCTGGTGGACGAGGCCGGCCAGGAAGACCTGGCCGTAGATCCCCGGGAGGTTGGCGGCCACGGCGTCGTAGAAGGCCAGCTCGTCCTCGTCCAGCCCCAGCTCCCGAGTGCGCCGGTCGTCGCCCTCCAGGTCCCGCACCGCCTGCTCGATGTCCCGCTTGGGCTGGGCGCCGGGGAGGGCTTTGGCGATCTGCTCCGGCGCTCGCTGGAACGAGACCACTTCGTCGAAGCGCAGCGAGAGGAATCGGAGGAAGACCAGGGGGAGGACGTACTTCTTGTAGTCCGACGGCTCGATGGACCCCCGCAGCTCCACGGCCGCCTGGAAGAGCTCTTTGAGGAGGTCGGAGTGGTTGTTGCTGCTGTTGGGCTTCTTGGCCATTGAGGTGCGGTGACCCGACCGTCGCGGAGGGTGTGGCTACAGGAGCTTTGGAGGCTGGTTCGCAGGTTACCTCCCTCGGCCCGAGGCAGCAAGCCGGAGAAGGCCTGGAGGGGGAGAGGGGCAGGAGAGGCCCTTTCCGGAGGAGAGGTCGTGTGGCCGCCGCGTGAAATTCGTCCCATCCAGCCCTTGACAACATTTCAGGGCGACCTTCGCGAGAGCTCCGAGGAGGCCTGTTGAATGGGCGCCAGGGGCTCCTGGCTCGCCCTCTCGGACGGCTTCTCCGACCGGGGGTCCCGCCGAATCCTCCCGCCCACTCCATGGGCCGTGGAAGGCCACCCATGAAGCCCGAGAACCCCCCGTTATCTTTCGGCATGTCTTCGGTATCTGTGAGAGACTGGAGGTGGGTTCCATGGTCTGCTTGGCCCCCCGGTTCAACCCCGACTTCGCGCTGGCCACGTCTTCTGAAGCACCCCGCCTCTTTCTGGTCCGTGAGGCTCTTGGGGTCGACGCCAGGTACGGGCACATGGCCGGCCATGCCGGTCACGAGCTCTCTCCCCAGGAATCCGACGCTGACGCCCTGGATGCCCTGGAAGAGGAGATCGTGGTCCTGGCCGCCCACATCCACGCCGCCACCCACCGTCTGCTCACCCTCATCGCTGAGTTCGACCGCCGCCGGGGGTGGGAGTGGGGGGGACACCGCTCCTGCGCCCACTGGCTCTCCTTCCGCACGGGCATCGACCTGGGAGCCGCCCGGGAAAAGGTCCGGGCCGCCCG
>JBFYZD010000114.1:0-5279 GCA_041309685.1 Gemmatimonadales bacterium
GGGCCGTCTCTTGCCACATCGCCGAATCGGCGCTCCCCACCCAGGAACAGACACAGAGGAGGGAAGCGTCCCCGAGTTCCCGGAGCACCGAGTCGGGCTCCGATCCTGCAACCATCGGCCAGGCTGGCGGCAGGAGGCGCCGGAGTCGCTGGGCGTCGAGGTCGCTCCCTACCACCAGGATCCTGCCGGGCTCACCCGGACGGCTGGCCCAGAAGGCCGGCGGCGCCAGGCGCGGACAGGGTGAATCCACCACGGTTCCTCGGGTGTGGACGCGAACAGGGATCTGACCGCCCCCCCTGGGCCACCAGGGCACCCCAGGCTGGGGGCTGGGGGCTGGGGGCTGGGGGCTGGGGGCTGGAAGGAAGGTAGAGTCCCTGCGGGAAGGCTGTCAATCGCCTACCCGCACCTCACCCTTCCCCCCCTCTTCCCCGACAATCCACCCGGCTACGGACAGGGTCAGCCTCGCGCATGACCACGACCGTCGTCACTCCGGAGTGTGACTCCGCGCGCGGGCCATCCTCTTTGCGATCATGCCCGTGCGGACTCCATCGTGAGGGCTCAGGCTCCTTCGCAGACCCCATGACCTCGCTCACCTCTCCAGGACCGCCCGCACACGAGGGTGGTGGTCACGGCCCGACCCGGCCCAGGGGGGGGACGAACACCCCGCCGGGGCAGGGGCTGTGGCGCCGGGGGAGATGAAGGACGCGGGCTGATCTGCTATCATTCAGTGCCGCTCCGGACCTGGGGCGTTTCCAGGTCGTCGGCCGTTTCCACCTCGTCGGCCGACGTTCCAGCGAGGTCCGCCACCTCCTCCCCGGCCCACGACCGCCATGAGCCTCGCTGACGCCACCTTCCCCGCGCGCGCATGACGGACCCCGTGTCCGCCCTGCGCCGGACCCACCGGAGACCCCCCGGCCACGCGGGGATCCCGGCCCTCCTGTGCTCCGCCGCACTCCTTCTCCCCGTCACGGCGCGGGCCCAGACGATTCGCGGCGTGGTCCTGGAAGAGGGCACCACCGACCCCATCCAGGGAGCCACCATCCAGCTCCTGGGGCCCGACTCGACGCTTCGAGCCGCCGTGATGAGCGACGACAAGGGCTGGTTCCAGTTGAGCGCGGAGAAGGAGGGGAGCTACCTCCTCCGGCCTTCCCACCCGTCCTACGCGGCCACGCGGACCGACTCGGTCAGCGTGGGGAGGCACGAGATCGTGACCGTCGTGCTTCGCATGGGCCGTGCGCCGATCCCGCTGGAGCCGCTCGTGGTGGCCGCCCGATCGCGCCACCCCCTGGCGGGGTTCTACGAGCGCGCAGAGCGCGGCGGCCTGGGACGGTTCATTCACCGCGAGTATATCGAGCACCGGGTGGCGGCGCTCCCTTCCCAACTCCTCATGATGACTCCCGGAATACGGCTCACCCGCTCCGATGACCGGATGTCCAACTTCATCACGATGTCGGGCGCCACGGGCCGATGTACGCCCAACATCTACCTGGACGGACTGCCCGTGCCGCCCGGCCTCACCACCATCGACGACCTCACCGCCTCGGAGCTCATCGAGGGGATCGAGATCTACGACTCCTATGCGGTGGCGCCGGACATCTTCCCCGTGCCCATGAACGAGTACTGCGGGATCGTGGCGTTCTGGTCGCGTCGGGATGCCTACCGGCGGACGAACTGGAGGCAATGGTGGCCCGGCCTCCTGGCGATCGCCGCGTTCGTCTGGCTCACCCGATTGTATTGAGCACCGGAGGAGAAGGGGCAATAGGCCCGCGGTGGCGACGCACCGGATCTGGACGGAGGTGGAGCCGCCGCAACGCTGAACCCGTATCCCCGTCACAGCGGCACCCCCTCCATCGTTCTTTCCGGTGCGTCCGTCGGGGAACGACGGCCGGGAGTGGTTCCTTCGTCACGTCGGGTCGGGAGAGGACTTTCCATGGGCTGCAGGTCCGCAGTGATCCAGAACATTCTCGCCCCCAGGGCGTTGCGCTCGATAGGGCTCGTCGCCCTCGCGGGTTGCGCCGGACCCACGGGGCCGGACGATACGGAGGCGTCCTTCGCCCTCACCGCGGTTTACGACTCCATCCGGAGCTACCCGGGGGGAGGGGGCATCTTCCTCGTGCGGCTGGACCCCGAGGACGCCTTCGCCGGGGAGGTCGTACTCTCGCTGGCGGCGCCCGACCGCCTCAGGGCCGAGGTCGCCCGGGACACCCTGAGCGACGGGCACCCGACCGCTGAGCTGATCGTCCGCCCGGAAGCGACGATCTCCTCCGGGCACTTCAAGGTCACCCTGACAGGCACCCAGGGGGAGCAGAGGGTGAAGCTACCCCTTGACGTGGAAATCGTGGACTGGCTGGTGGAGGGGCTCAGCGAGCACGCGACCCTCGAGAAGAACCGCTTCGTCTCCTGGTTGGCGGACCAGGATCCGGCCTTGGCCGCGCTCGGCAGCCAGCAGTGGTGGGGGTTCCAGACCTACCCGGAGATGCTGGTCGTGGAGCACTGGACCTTCCTGAGCCCCGAGTGGGAGATGCGCATCTGCGTGCACGTCATGATCCCACCGCATGACTGGTCCATGGTCAGGTTGAGGAGGCGGGGTGAGTCCGAGCCCGTCCTCACGGCCAGGCGGGAGACGGACGGGACCATCCACCCCATCCCCGCCGGAGAGTATCCGACCTTCGGCTACTGATCCGGCGGCGGGGAGGGGGCCCGCGAGGGGGAGGCTGGGGGCCGCCCCGCCCCGTTCTCCATGAGCATGCGCTGGAAGAAGTCGTCGGCGGCCTGGTAGGCCTTCACCCAGCTGGCGTGGAGGAGGAAGCCGTGGATCTCGTCGGGGAAGACCAGCTCTTCGAAGTAGACCCCCAGCCGGGAGAGATGGTAGGCCAGGTCCACGGACTCGCTGAAGGGGACGTTCCGGTCGTCGTCACCGTGGATCAGGAGGACCGGGGAGCGCCAGGAGTCCACGTCGGCCAGGGGGGAGGACCGGAAGGCCAGCTCGGCGAACTCCTCCCACTGCCCCCGGTCATAGTCGGGCTGGAACCCGTGGATGACCACGTTCCAGTCGTGGACCCCGTGGACGTCCACCCCGGCGGCGAACATGTCGGAGGCCCGCGCCAGCCCCAGGGCCGTGAGGTAGCCCCCGTAGGACCCGCCCCACAAGCCGATGCGGCTCGGGTCCACGTCCGGGCGGCTCCGCAGGTACGCCCCGGCCCCCATCACGTCGTTGAACTCGCTGGCCCCGGTGGCGCCGTAGTCGACGGCCTCCCGGAAGGCGAGCCCGTACCCGATCCCGGAGCGGTAGTTCACCGACAGCACGACGTACCCCTTGGAGGCCAGGTACTGGTTCAGCGCATAGGCGTTGTGGTAGTACCCGCTGGGGTGGAACCCCAGGAGCATCTGGCGCCGGGATCCGCCGTGGAAGAAGAGGATGGCCGGGCGCCGCTCCCCCCGGCGGAGATTCCGGGGAAGGAAGAGCTGGCCGTGGATCATGAGGCCGTCGGCGGCGCTGAACACCACCGGCTCCGGCTGAACCAGATCGTCCCTGGGGAAGTCGTCCGGCATCCAATCCGCCACCAGCGGCCGCCGGCCCGCCCCGGGAGCCAGGATCTCGGCGTGGGCCGGCGTGGTGCCGTCGGAGGCCAGGAAGGCGATGGCTCCATCGGCGGTCATCACCGGGGACCACTCGATCCCCGTTCCCGTCGTTACCGGACGGGGCGGCGCGCCCCCGTCCACGGAGACCCGCCAGAGGTCCTTGCGGTCGATATCGTCCTGGTTCGAGTCGTAGAGGATCTCCGTCCGGTCCGGGGTGAGGGAGCCGAGCTGGACCTCGAGCTCTCCGGGGGTGAGGTTCACCGGCTCGCCGCCCCCCACCGGCACGGACCAAAGGTTCAGCCATCCGTTCTTCTCCCAGGGGAAGACCAGCCGGTCCCCGGCGCCCCAGAGGATCTGGCTCTGCGAGTCCCAGCCGTGGAAGGCGCTCCCCACGCCCGGGTGGGCGCGGAACACCTCCCGGCTCTCCCCGGTGGCGACCTCCGCCACCCGGATGGAGAACGGCACCGTCTCCGGCACCGGCACGAAGGACCAGAGCCCGGGGATGTTCAGGGTCCGGAGGAAGGCGACGCGGGAACCGTCCGGGGACCAGACCGGGTTGGAGTCGGACCACACCCCGGGGCTCATCCAGCGCACCGCGCTCTCCCCTTCCACCCAGACTCCCACATAGCTGTGGTCCCCCCGCTGGCTGACGAAGGCGATGCGGGAGCCGTCCGGGGAGAAGGCCAGGGAGCCGGCTCCGTTGCGCACCTCGAAGAGCTTCTGTGGCTCCCCTTCCCCGTCCAGCCGCATGCGGTGGACGGCGCTTCCGCTGGCGTAGACGGCGGTGACGCCGTCCGGGTCCAGCGTCACCCCCCCGTCATCCCGGAGCTTGCGGGGCTCGCCACCCGCCAGGGGGAGGATGTAGGAGGCCCGGGTGACGCCCTCGGTGAAGCTCCGGGGGTTGGGGAGCTGTCCCGCCCGGTTGGGAGCGCCGCCCCGCAGGTAGAGAAGCGATCCACCGTCCAGGGTGAACTGGATCCCGCCCAGCTCCTGGCCGTCATCCTCCGTGTAGGCCGTGAGCTGTCGCCCCAGGTAGTCCGGGGCGGTGGCAACGAAGAGGTTGCGCACCCCCTCCCGCGCCTGCACCCACGCCACGGCTCCGCCCGCCGGGGAGGCCACCAGCCCCGACGGCATGGGGGCCGAGAGGAGCTGCTGGATGGTGAAGTCCTGGGCCCGGACGGGCGCCGCCAGGAGAAGTACCGCCGCGATCGCGGCTGTTCCGATCAGGTGACGCCCCATGGGAAACCCCCTCGTTGGTCTACTCCACCACCAGCCTTCGTCTTCGCTCCAGGGGCGCTTGCCCGGGCCACCGCACCCGGAGGATCAGAGCGTATCCCCCCGCTTCCATCCCCGCCAGGTTCAGGGTGATCCCCCGGGGATGGGTCTCCCCGGCGGCGGGCTCCGTCCAGGCCACCCGTCCCCTCCCCTCCTGCGACCCTCCGGGGAGGAGGGCGGTGATCCGGTCCACCACCCCCCCGGCCTCCCGCTCCAGCGCCAGCTCGAGCTCCAGGGTACCTCCGGCCGGCGCCCCGTACACCTCCCAGAAAACCCCCACCTCCCCCGGCCCTTTCAGGGTGGTGGATCCCAGCATGGTGCCGGCCGCTTCCTGGAGGGAGGCGGCTTCCGCCCCCTCCGATGGGTCGTGGAGGAGGAGGTCCGAGAGCTCGGGGCCTTCCCGGGTGAGGGGAGAGATCAGC
>JBFYZD010000115.1:0-20448 GCA_041309685.1 Gemmatimonadales bacterium
GGCCCGCCCTCTTCCCGTTCCTCCACGGACGGAAGGGAGATGCCATGACCACCGGCAAGCTGGTGGAGTTCGCCCGGGGGCTGGTCCAACGCCCCAGCCTGAGCGGTCAGGAAGGAACCGTGGCCGAGGCCGTGGTCCAGGAGATGCGAGCGCTGGGCTACGACCGGGTATCGATGGACGAGACCGGGAACGTGATCGGAGTGGTGGAGGGAGGGGAGGCCGGGAAGACCCTTCTCCTCGACGCCCACACCGACACGGTGGACGTCACCGGGGGGGTGGCCTGGGAGCGGGACCCGTTCTCGGGAGACGTGGAGGGAGGCTTCCTCCACGGGCGGGGGAGCGCGGACATGAAAGGGGCGCTGGCGGCCATGGTCCACGCCGCCGCCCGGGTGGACCGCACCCGGATCAAAGGCCGCATCGTGGTGAGCGCCTCACCCATGGAGGAGGTGCTGGAGGGGACCGCCCTCTCGGCGGTCATGGAGGCCTTCCCTCCCGACTTCGTGGTCATCGGGGAGGCCACCGACCTGAACCTCGCCCGGGGAGGGAGGGGCCGGGCCGAGATCCATCTGGAAACGGTGGGCGTGCCGGCGCACTCCTCCGCGCCCCACCTGGGGCGGAACGCCGTGCTGGACATGCTGAAAGTCGTGGCCGTGCTGGACACGATTCCCCTTCCCACCGATCCGCTCCTGGGCCCCGCCATCCTGGCGTTGACGGAGATCTCCTCGATCCCCTTCCCCGCCAACTCCGTGATCCCCAGCCTCTGCCGGGCCACCCTGGACCGCCGTACCCTTCCCGGGGAGACGGAGGAGGAGGTGCTGGGAGCCATCACCGGCCTTCCCGCGGCGGGCGCCGTCACCCTCAGGGCCGCCATCGGTGTGGGAGAGTACCGCACGTTCACGGGAAAGCCGTTACGGCAGAGGAAGTTCTTTCCCGCATGGATTCTCCCTGAGGACGACCGGTTCGTCCGGCAGGCGGCGGCGGGCCTGGCCGCAGCCGGCCTCCGGCCCGCCCTGGGGGCCTACCGGTTCTGCACCAACGCCGCCTACTCCGCCGGCGTGGCGGGGATCCCCACGGTGGGCTTCGGACCCGGGAGGGAGGCCGACGCCCACCTGGTGAACGAGCGGCTGAAGATCGAGGACCTCGCCGCGGCGGAGCGGGGGTACCAGGGGATCATGGAGGCGGTGCTCACCTGAGGGCACGAGGGGTGGGGGCCATCCCGGAAATCACACCAACGATCCAAGGAGAACCCATGGGCTCCCATCCCGAGGACCTGTATCTCGGTCGAACCCTGGACGAGCATTCCTCCCAACCGACGGGCACAGCCCTCACCCTTCCCAGCCACGTGCTCACAACCCACGGGGTCATCGTGGGGATGACGGGATCGGGGAAGACGGGCCTGGGTGTGGTGCTCCTGGAGGAGGTGCTGGCCGCCGGCATCCCGGCGCTGGTCCTGGATCCCAAAGGGGACATGGGGAACCTCCTCCTCAACTTCCCCGGGCTCCAACCGGGGGACTTCGAGCCCTGGGTGGACGAAGGGGAGGCCCGCAGGAAGGGGGTCTCGGTGGGCCAGCTCGCCGCGGAGACCGCCGGCCTGTGGAAGCAGGGGCTGGCCTCCTCCGGGATCGACGGGGAACGGATGGCGCGCCTCCGCCGGGAGGTGGAGCTCCGGATCATCACCCCGGGCTCCACCGCCGGGATTCCCCTGAACGTCATCGGGGACCTCTCGGCGCCGAGCCTCGACTGGGAGGTGGACGGTGAGACCCTCCGGGACGAGATCGAGGGGTTGGTCTCGGGGATCCTGGTCCTGGCCCAGATCGAGCCGGACCCGCTCACCAGCCCCGAGCACATCCTGCTGTCCAACCTGGTGGAGCACGCCTGGCGCGGCCGCCACCCCCTGGACCTGGCCACCCTCATCGGCCAGATCCAACAGCCGCCCTTCCGCAAGCTGGGGGTGTTCGACCTGGACGCCTTCTTCCCCCCCAAGGAGCGCATGAAGCTCGCCATGAGGCTCAACGGCCTCATGGCCTCCCCCTCCTTCGCAGAGTGGATCCAGGGGGAGCCGCTGAACATCGACTCCCTCCTGCGGGCTCCCGATGGCCGGCCCAGGGCCAGCATCTTCTACCTCTCCCACCTCTCCGAGTCGGAGCGGATCTTCGTGGTCACGCTCCTCCTCTCCAAGCTGGTCACCTGGATGCGGAGGCAGCCGGGTACCTCGGAGCTTCGGGCCCTGGTCTACGCCGATGAGATCATGGGGTTGGCGCCGCCCACCGCCGAGCCCCCCTCCAAGCGGCCCATCCTCACCCTGTTCAAGCAGGCCCGTGCCCATGGGGTGGGGATGGTCCTGGCCACACAGAACCCGGTGGACATGGACTACAAGCTCATGTCCAACGCCGGCACCTGGATGGTGGGGCGCCTCCAGACGGAGCGGGACAAAGCCCGCATCGTGGAGGCCATGCGCTCCGCCTCCGGGGAGATCGACGTGCCGGCCTGGGACGCCCGTGTGAGCGCCCTGGGGAAGCGGCAGTTCGTGCTGAAGACCGCCCGCTCCCCCCAGCCTGAGCTCTTCACCACGCGCTGGGCCATGTCCTTCCTGCGGGGTCCCCTCACCCGGGCCGAGATCCAGCGGCTGAAGGAGGAGGGGGCCTTGCGGGTGCCGGGAGTCGACGGGACACCGACCCCGGCGCCGCGCATCCCCCCGGCGGGGTCCTTCGCCCCGGAGGCACCCGCGGCCACCACGCCTGCCGGCGGGACGGCTGCGGCCCCGGACGAGACGCCCGTGGCTCCCCGGGTCGCGCCGGGGATCCGGGTTCGGTTTCTCGATCCCGCCGCCCCCTGGAGCCGGGAGGTGGGGGCGCAGGCGGGCGGCCACCGCCTGGAGGCCGGGTTGGCGGCCCGGGTGAGGGTTCTCTTCGACGACACCAAGGGAGAGCTGCGGCACGAGGAAGAATGGGAAGCGGTCTACTTCCCGCTGTCGGACCCCCTCGAGGTGGAGAAGGCCCGGGTGGTGGACCACGACCCCCGGGACTTTCGGGAGACCCCGCCGGAGGGCGCAAGCTACGCCCTCCCCAAGGCAGCCCTGGACAAGGCCGCCACCTTCCAGTCCGCCGAGAGGGCCATCGAGGAGTTCCTTTTCCGCAGCCTCTCCCTCACCCTGTTCGAGAACGAGGCGCTGAAGCTCTACTCCCGGGTAGGGGAGTCGGAGGAGGCTTTCGGGAAGCGCTGCCTGGCGGCGGCGGAAGAGCGGGCGGACCAGGACGCCGGGAAGCTCCGGGACCGCTATGAAACGCGTCTGCGCTCGGCCCGGCAGCGAGCGGAGGAGGCGGAGCGCCGGGTGCGCGAGCTGGAGGTGGACACCCAGCAGCGCCGCCAGCAGGAGCTCGTGGCCGGGGCCGGGGAGGTCCTCTCCATGTTCCTGGGGGGACGCCGCCGCACACGGAGCCTGGCGGGGATCTCCTCCCGCCGCTCCCAGACCGTGCGCACCCAGGAGCGTCTGAGAAGCGCCGAGGAGCAGCTCGACGACCAGCAGGGGGCAATCCAGGAGCTGGAGGAGGAGCTAGGCCGGGAGCTCCAGGAGATCTGGGCCGGGTGGCAGGAGAAGGCCGGGGATCTGCGGCCGTTCGAGGTTGGGTTGGAAAGAGACGACGTGAGGCTTGAGGATCTGACCCTGTTCTGGGCGCCGGTGGGGTGAGCCTCGCACCGGATTGAACGAAGACAGCCACGGAACATGACCCTGAACCCGCATAGCCAGGGGGACCTGGTCGAGAACCCCGACGTGGCCGACGGCTTCCTGGGCCTCCGGGGCTCGTTCGACCACTTCCGCCAGCTCACCGCTACCACCGCACGGCTGGCGCTGAAGACCAGCACCGACCAGGATCGGGCCCGAGAGGTGCCTCGGGCCCGGCCCCTCAGAACTCCACGAGCCCCGCGGCCTTCAGCACCTCCAGGTAGTTGATCACGCCCTGCAGCTCCGCCATGGTCTCGCTCTGGGCGTCCAGCATGACCTTGATGTCCAGGGCCGAGTGGCGCCCATCCACAAGAAGCTGGATCTCGTTGGTGTTCACCCGCCCGTAGGGGAAGCGCTCGCGAACCTCCTGGGACACCCCCGTGAGGTGCTGGCGCCACCCGGTGTATCCGTCCCGCTTCACAAGCGCGGTCTGCCGGGGGACGATGCGGCCGGCCTGCCGCTCCAGCTCCGTCACCTGGAGGCGGACCGGCTGGGCCCCCATGCGGGCGGCGGTGGCCCGCAGGTGGGTCTCCAGCGCGGCCAGGTGGGCCGCTCCGATGGCGTCGATCGTCCCCTTCATCGTCTCCACATAGGCACCGACCCGGGTCTGATCGGCGGCCAGCTCCAGCACGCTCTCCAGCGTCTCCTTCTCCACCATGACCGTGCCCTGGATGTGCGCCCGGGCGTGCTGGTAGGCGCCCGCGAGACCGGCCGCCTCGGCTCCGTTCAGGAGCTCCTGGGCGATGACGAACTCATGCCCCAGGCGCCGGGTGGCGTTGCTGGCGATCTCCCCCGCCAGGCGGATGGCCATGTCGTCGTCGGCGCTGGCCACCGTATAGGCCGCCGCCGCCCCGATCACCGCCACCCGCTTGAGCTGGGTGGGATCGGCCTTGTCGGGGCGGTCCCCGGAGGTGTGGTACCACTGGTCCGGCCACACGATCATCATGATCCCCGGCACCTGGACCCCCCAGTCGTTGAAGACCTCGTGGTCCGAGGCGCCGTAGTGGGTCTCGATGCTGTAGTAGAAGGGCTCGTCGGCCCCGGTGGGAGCGACGATGCGCTTGGGCACCTTGTAGAACCCGCTCCGGTTCTGGATGCGCTCGTTGTTGGCCTCACCCACGAAGCGATAGACGTTCTCCATGACGTCGTTGATGTAGTGGGGTTGGCCGAAGGTGGTGCGCATCATGCGCATGTACGCTTTGTTCTGCGTCAGCCCTTCCCCCACCATGTCCATGTTGATGTTGGCCAGGGTACGTTCCATGATCTCCTGGTGGGCCGTGACCCAGGGGCCGGTGCCGGAGTACTCCGGACCCCAGAGGAAGCGGATGGTCCGCCTGGGCCGGGGGATGCGCCCCCCCTCGATGAGGGTGTGCAGGGTCCGGGCCACCTCCAGGATGGTGGCGCTCCCGGAATGGTTGTCGTTGGCCCCCTGCTTCACGTACCCCTCGAAGAGGTGGGCCGAGAGGATGATCTCGTCCCCGTCGGGATCGGTACCGGGAATGAAAGCCACCGGATCCTGGAGCTCATACGGCTGCGTGGTGCTCTCCACCTGCGCGTGCACGGTGATCTCCTCGCCGGCCATGAGGCGCCGCTTCAGCACCTCCGCCTCCCGGGGCGGGATGAAGAAGCCGAACCTGGCCTCGCCGCCGCCCCGGGCGCTGATCCCGCTCCAGGGGATCTGCAAGGGGTCGAAGAAGGGGCGCCCGTTGGCGATGTTCACCACCCCCAGCGCCCCCCGCTCCAGGCAGGCCGCCTGGTGCACCCCGCTGATGGAGCCCTCGGTGACCACGATCTTCCCCGCCACGGCGGCCCGGTCCAGCTCCTCGGCCGTCCCCATCCCCACCCACACCAGCGGGGCGGTCACGTCGGCGTTCCGGCTCCCGCTGGCGAGCATGGCCCGCATGTCCTGGTAGGAGGCCAGCTTCTGACGCATGGGGGAGACCTCCCAGAGCTCCCCCCTGATCCCGTCCCAGACCTCCCCACCCGGGTACCGGACGATCTCGGCCCCGGGGATGCGGTAGAGCCTGAGCTGGTCGTAGATGTACTGGGATTCGTAGAAGGTGCCGGAGCCGTACTCCGGGGCGAGGCGGTCCTTGTTGTAGCCGCCCAGCTCCACCACCGCGTTCCAGGCGGTCTCTCCCGAGGATTCCCCGACGATCTCGTCCATGACGGCGGGATCCAGGAGGGTCCAGTAGTGCCAGGGGGTATACTGGGCCTGGGCGGTGCCGGCCAGGAGGGTCAGCGCCGCGAAGGCCGCGGCAGAGGAAAGGCAGTGTCGTCCGGGCATGGTGGGGCTCCCGATGGGGAGGAGTTCATGGAGGGCCCGTCCTCCCCGAGGTTCGGAGCGGGCCGGGTGCGTGACCACGTGCCATATGGGGGGAAAGGGGAGCCGGTGGCAAGCTCCCAGGGGAACTTCCGCCCCCGGGTCCCCGCTATCTTAAGGAAGAAAGAAGCAGGAATCCGGCCCCCGGCCTACCGCCGGAGGCTGGCCTGCCCCCGACCCCGACACCACCGGAGCCTTCGTTGAGAGCCGCCGCCCTCCCCCTTCTCCTCCTCCCCCTCCTCCCCGCTGTCCTTCTCGCCCAGGACGTGCCGCCTGCCGGGTTGGCGGAGGTGGAGACCGCCCGCTCCCGGAGCTGCGTGGCCAGCCTGGCACGCCTCAGGGAGCTCGATGCGTCCATGGAGCCCTTCGCCGTTCGGCTGGACCGGGTGAATGCCCTGGGCCAGGCCGTGTCCCTGGAGAAGGCCGGGGACGTGGTGCCCTTCAACCGGGCTGATCCCCTGGAGGACGCGGTGGCCCGGTGGTTCGCGGCCGACAGCGCGCTGGCCGTGCGCAACATCGCCCAGCCCGACTCCGCCATCTCCCAGGAACGGAGGATGGCCCGCACCTCCATCCTGGACCAGCTTCGCCAGGCGCTGGAAGAGGCCTCAGCCGAGGCCCAGGGGAAGATCAGGGAGGGCGCCCCCATCCAGGTGGCGGCCGAGCCCTGCGTCGGCGCGATCCTGGTCCGCAGCGCCGTCCTGGAGGCCTGCGCCACCACCCCGAGCCCCGTGTGCGAGGCCGCCAGGGCCCAGGAGCCGCAGGGCTCCTACCGATTCGTGGACGCTCCCGAGGACCTGTGGGATCTGGAGCAGTACGGGCCCTGGAGCCAGTCGGGACCCTTGCAGCGGGGCGCGGACGGAAACCTGGTCGGGGCCCGCACCGATGCACGGGCCCGGCGTGGAAACGTGGTCTTCACCGTCGCCGTGGCACCCCTCTTCCGGCCCCGCTCCGAGCTCAGCGAGGAAGAAGTCGCCCAGTTCAACGCCAATCTCGACTCCCTCGGGTTCGTGTTCGGCCATCCCCTCCTGGTGATGGCCCCGGGCATCGAGCTCCAGGGGAACCTCCCCCCGCCCCTCGGCGGGGAGAACCTCTATGCCCTTCACTTCGGCGACCTTTCCGGGGACGACATGATCTGGAACATGGAGGCCGGGTCCGGAGGACAGTTCCAGGCCTCCTTTCCGGCCTCGGCGTCCGCCCTGGCCCGGCTCCAGGCCGGGGAGGTCGTGAGCCTCACCGCCCTCCGTGTCCCCGAGGAAGAAGGGGCGGAGGCAGAAGCCGTCTTCACCCTGTCCCTCCTGCAGGTGGGCCAGTCGAACAACGTGGGGGCCCTCCTCCAGTACATGGGCGGGGGCGGGCTCAGCACGGACCTGCTGGCCCTGATCCCGCCGGGCGCAGGAGGGTAGGCCAGGCACCCTCCGCCTGACCGGGGAATCCCGGGTTCCCCAGGATCCTCCCCACCCCGGAAACCTGACCGGTTCCTGGCACGTAGATCCCGGCAGCCAGAGACGCGCCGGGCCGGACGAATCCGTCCGCCCCCCCGGCCTGGGAGGCGCCACCCCCGGCGACCTGCCCGGAACTCCAGACAGAGAGGCCAACCCATGGGCGATCTGCTCCGCGACCTTCAGTACAGCCTGAGGATGCTGGCCAAGAGCCCCCTCTTCACCATCGTCGTCGTGGTGACCCTCGCCCTGGGCATCGGCCTCAACACCGCCACCTTCTCGGCCGTGAGCGGCATCCTCCTTCGCCCCCTGGGCGGCGTTCGCCACCCGGAGGAGCTGGTGCAGGTCTACCGGCAGTGGGGCGGGATGGACTACGGTTCCGTCTCCATCCCCCACTACCAGGACCTGCGGGACCGGACGGGAGAGGTCTTCGAAAGCGTCGCGGCGTACTTCTTCACTACCATCTCCCTCTCCGTGGACGGCGGTAGCGAACGAGCCATGGGGATGGCGGTGAGCGCCAACTTCTTCCAGACCTACGGGGTCACTCCGGCTCTGGGCCGCGCCTTCATCCCCGACGAGGAGAGCGTGGGGCCGGGGGCCCATCCCGTGGCGATCCTGGGGTACGGGTTCTGGCAAACCCGGTTCGGGGCCGACCCCGGCATCCTGGGGAGGACCATTCTCATGAACGGGCACAGCTGGGAGGTGGTGGGGGTGGCGCCCCCGGAGTTCAAGGGCCCCGTGAACTTCGCGTCCATCCCCATCTACGTGCCCCTCATGATGCAGCGGGAGATCATGCCGGGGTACGACCTCATCGGCTCCCGGGGAAACAACATGATGACCGCCGTGGCCCGCCTCCGGGACGGCCAGACGGTGGAGCGGGCCCGGGAGGTTCTGGACGCGATCCTCCTCCAGCTCCGGGAGGTGTACCCCGACCACTATGACACCCAGCTCGGGCACACCCTGGTGCTTCAGAACGAGTCCGGCATCCACCCCATGTTCAAGAACGCCCAGGTAGGGATGAGCGCCGTGATGATGGTGGTGGTGGCCCTCCTCCTCCTCATCGCCTGCGTGAACGTGGCGAACCTCTTCCTGGCCCGGGCCCGGGACCGGCGCAGGGAGATGGGGATCCGGCTCAGCATCGGGGCAAGCCGGGGACGGGTCATCCGGCAGCTCCTCACCGAGAGCCTGGTCTTCAGCGTTCTGGGGGGGGTGGCTGGTCTGGGGCTGGCCCACCTGGCGCTGGGCATCCTGGCCGGCGTACGCCCCCCCATGGAAGGCCCCTGGGACTTCGCCATCGCCCTGGACGAGACGGCCCTGGCCTTCACCCTGGTGGTATCGCTGGCTGCGGGGCTCCTCTTCGGGATGGCGCCGGCCCTCCAGGCCGCGAACCCCAACACCCTGGCGGCGGTGAAGGGCGAGGTGGAGGGAAAGGAGGGGCGGTCCCGGACCTCGAGCGTCCTGGTGGTGCTCCAGATGGCGCTGTCGGTCCTTCTCCTCATCAGCTCCGGCCTCTTCCTCCGGAGCCTCCAGGGCGCCACCGAGATCGAGCCCGGGTTCACGGAGCCCGGGAACATCGTGGTCGCCTCTCTGGACCCGGGGCTCCAGGGGTACGACGAGGCCCGCTCCCGGGAATTCCTGGACCGCCTCACCGAAGGGATGGCTGCCCTGCCCGGAGTCGCCGCGGTGGGATTGGCGGACCAGCTCCCCCTGGGGCTCGGGGGGAGCGACCGGAGCGTGGAGATCCCGGGCTATGAGTTCGCCGAGGGAGAGCTCAGGAGCCTCATGTACTCCGTCGTCACCGAAGGGTACCTGGAGGCCATGGGGGTGAGGCTGAGGGAGGGGAGGACCTTCACCCGCCAGGATGACGCCACCGCACCCCCCGTCCTCATCATCAACCAGCGCTTCGCCGACCGCTTCTGGCCCGGCCAGTCGGCCATCGGAAAGGTGGTGACCACCGCGGGAAAAGACCGGACGGTCATCGGGGTGGTGGAGACGGGGAAGTACCGGAGCCTGGGGGAGGCCGCCTCCGAGTTCATGTACCTTCCTCACCGGGAGCGGTTCACCACCGGAGTGACGCTGGTGGCCCGGAGCTCCTCCGATCCCCGGGGGGTGCTCCAGCGGCTCCGCGCCCTGGTTCGGGAGATGGACCCGGATCTTCCCCTCTTCGACGTCCAGACCATGGAAGACCACATGGGGATCGCCCTCCTCCCGGCCCGCCTGGGGGGATCGGTTCTGGGCGTCTTCGGGCTCCTGGGGCTGACCCTGGCCGCCGTGGGGATCTACGGGGTGATGGCCTACTCCGTGTCGCGGCGCCGGCGGGAGATCGGGATCCGGGTCGCCCTGGGAGCCGACCGGCCCAGGGTCCTGAAGCTGGTGCTGGGTGAGGGGATGCGGCTGACGGCCGTGGGAACGGTGGCGGGGTTGCTCGCGGCCGCGGGAGCGGCCCAGCTCGTGAAGGGGCTCCTGTACAACGTGAGCGCCCTGGACCCGGCGGCCTTCATCGGCGTGCCTCTCGTCCTGGTGGCCGTTGCCGCCCTGGCGGTGTACCTGCCGGCCCGGAGGGCGGCGGCGGTGGCGCCCATGACGGCGCTCAAGGGGGATTGAGGGGCTAGCGCCCCCCTTCCCCGCCCGTCCGCCTGAGCTCCCCGAACTCGTCCACCTCCATGGCGGTGATGCGGGCCCTCTCGTCCAGGGTGAAGCTCACGAAGGAGCGCCCCGCGTCGGGGTGGCGCCAGACGATCCGGAAGAGGTCGTGGTGCCAGTGCTCCAGGTCGCCGGTATAGTCCTCCCAGTACCGAAGCACCAGCTTCCCCTCCTCCAGCGCAACCGTCATCTCCCCGTAGAGAGGGTTGGCATAGGTACCCGCGTACCTCTCCAGCTCCAGGGAGGGCGTGGTCCCCTGCAGCCGGGCCAGATCCCTCTCCCGGGCCGAGGCGGCCGAGCGCTCCTCCCCCCGCCGGGCCAGCTCCAGGTACTGTGCGCTCCAATCGGTGGGCTCGATCCCCAGGAGCGCGTCCACGATCCGGTACATGAGGGCAAGCTGGAGGTCGCTGGGGCTCACGTTGGCGATGGCCACCACCCCGATCCCCTCCGACGGGATGATCCCCACATGGGTACGGGTGTGGTTGAGCGTACCGGAGTGGTGGATCAGCCTGCGCCCCTGGTAGTCCTGCACGTTCCACCCAAGGGCGTAGGCCCGGAACAGGGTCCCCGGGAACATGCGCCGGGCCACGCTGTCGGGGCGGAGCACGTTGTGGGGGGTGTACATCTCCTCCAGGGTGGCGGCCTCCAGGAGGCGGACCCCCTGGAATACCCCCCCGCCCAGGTGCAGGCGAAGCCATTGGGCCATGTCGTGGACGCTGGAGAAGACGGCTCCCGCACCGCCTACGTTGTCGTAGTTGCGGCGGGGGAGCGCGCTCACCACCCCGTCGGACCGGGTGTGGGACGACGCCACGTTCCCCCTGGTCTCCACCACGGCGGCCCGGCTGGTGCTCCGGGTCATCCCCAACGGCTGGAAGAGGCGCTGGGCGAGGAAGTCGTCCCAGCTCATCCCCGAGACCCGCCCCACCACCTCCCCGGCAGCCAGGAACATGAGGTTGTTGTAGCCATAGCGGGCCCGGAACGGGCTCACCTGCGGAAGCTGGCGGGCGCGCCGGAGCACTTCGGCCCGGTCGAAGGGGGTGGCGAGCCAGAGGTTGTCCTCCCGGGCGATGCCGACCCGGTGGGTCAGGAGGTCCCGGATGGTGAGATCCCGGGTCACCCAGGGGTCGGAGAGCTCCAGCTCCGGGAGCCAGCGCCGCACGGGGTCATCCCAGGAGAGCTTCCCCTCGTCCACCAGCATCCCCAGCGCCGCGACCGTCAGGGCTTTCGTGGTGGAGGCGATGGCGAAGAGGGTGTGCTGGTCCACCGGTGCGCTGCCCCCCGCTTCCAGGACCCCATACCCCCTGGCGTAGAGCACCGAGTCGTTCCGTACCACCGCCAGGGCCAGCCCGGGAACCTCCCAGGCCCGCATGGCCGCCTGGACGTAGGCGTCCAACCCCTGGAGGGGAGCGGGCTGGGCGCTTGTTCCTGCGGGCGCCAGCAGGAGGGAGAGAAGAAGGAGGGAGCGAGCGGCGGTCGGAAGGCGGCGGTGGATGCGGCGGGGAACCGGCCCGGGGAAGGGGGCCGGGAATCGGCGAGGGAAGCACTGCGCGGGCATGGGGCCTCCGGGTGGGGACGAAGGGGGATGCGGCCTCCAAGCTAGGCCGGGCACTGATTCCCGCAACCTCGCCTTCCGCTTCAAGGGATGCGAATGGTCAACGTGCACGAGGCCAAGAGCCAGATCTCCCGTCTCCTCGAGGCCGCGGAGGCCGCCGAGGAGGTCATCATCGCCCGTGAACTTCGTCCTCGACGCTTCCGTGGCGCTGGCCTGGGCCTTCGAGGACGAAGCCCGGGGCTACCCCGAGCAGGTCCTGGTCTGCCTCCGCACCGGGGAGGCGGTGACACCGTCCCTCTGGCCCGTGGAGGTGTGCAACGGGCTCCTGGTGGCGGAGCGGCGCAAGCGCATCGCACCGCCCGACGCCGCTCGATTCGCATCCCTCCTCCTGGCCCTCCCTCTCGTCGTGGAGCCTGAAGACAGGCGGAGAACCCTCCAGGTCACCCGGGGCCTCGCGCGCCGGCACCGGCTTTCGGCCTACGATGCCGAGTACCTGGAGTTGGCGCTCCGCCGCGCCATCCCGCTGGCGACCCTGGACGCCCCCCTCCGAGAAGCCGCCCGGGCCGAGGGAGTCGAAGTCTTCTCCCCATAGCATCGTCGGCAGTCCCGTCACCTCCGCCTCTCCCCCCCGCACCCCCTCGGAGGGCCAACCCCGGATCCCTCCGGGGGAGCCCCCTTCCCTTGTCCCATCCCCTCTCGACCCCCACCCCCATGGACTGATTCTTGCGAAGCCGCAGCCCGGTCTCGAGGGCCGAATGCGCTCCGACAGAGAGCGGAAAGAGCCCGATCCACCCACCCGGCAACCCTGAATGCGTATTGCGAAGGAATGCTGCTTGGAAACGAGACTGCGCGATCCCACTGTTGGTCGAGGTTGACCCGGTGGCGGCTGGTCGTAAGCGTCCGACAGGTCCGTGTTTCGGGGGCGGAGGGGTCCTGGCCCCCGAGGCACGGGCCACGGTAAGGCGGCAGCGCCTCGGGCTACCTCCTCAACCAATGGCCGATGCGGATACCCGGCGGTGCAGCAAATGGGGAATCTGTCTGGAGGGGATGGGACGGAGTTGAAGTAGGATGCGGAAGAGCGCCTCATGTCGCTCCGGATCCACATCCTCCGACAGGTAGAGTTCGGCCAGGAGACCTCTCCATCGCAGGAGCTCCCTGCGGAGGGCGGGGCGAACGTTGAGCCCGACCGTAAGGTCGACGAGCCGCATGACCCGCTCGTACCCGAGGCGGAGCGACGCGGACGAACCTGCACGGGCAAGCCTCAGCCCGCGGTTCATCTCGTTTCCGATCATGAGAATCTGCTGATCCAGATCGAACCGCGACCAACGCTCCGAGTCCAGGCCCGTGTGTTGGGTCAAGGCAGCGCCTCCCCCTTTCCGATCAGGTGGAAGGTGAGAGCCTCCACCCGCGACCGGATCTCGTCGCTCTCAATGACCATGCTTCGGTTCCCTTGGGACGGCCGGATGTTGATCAGGGAGGTGTACTCGATACAGCCGGAAGCCCCGAGCCCCGGGTAGTAGTTCGCTCCCCAGAGGTCGGTCTGTCGGCTTCCCGCTTCGAGCAGCACCGCCTCGGCATCGGCGTGGAGCTCCCCGCCCACAGCCAACACGCCCTGTGCGATGTCCGCCACGTACTTGACCATGTCGATGAAGAACCGGTCCGTCAGCGTTCGTAGGTCGCCCGGTGAGATGGGTCGGTCCTTCAGCACAACGATATCGGGGATGTTCATGTTACCAGCGTTGGTAGGACGTCTCGGAACCCGTGGCTGGTGACCAGACCAGGCGAATGCCAAGGATGGCTGCTCAGAGCAAACCTATCGGATCGGAGGGGGATCTGGCTACCGCCCTCCCACCCTGGGCCCTTCCACCGCGGGGAACAGGATGTCCAAGGGGCCTCTGGACCCGTGATCCTTGATCGAACCTGCCCGGAGGTGGGACCCGGGACTGGCCAGGTCAGTCGGCACGGGTCTGATCGAAATCGTCCTCAGGGAGAGAAATGGGGCTCGGCGGGGAGGTAGGCTCGCCGATGTGGGCGGGCATCGGGGCAATGGACTCGGGATCGGTGAGAATCGGGGCGGATCCGCGCGGGCCACGGGGTCAACTACCGGTAGCTTGGTGCCCCGCCGGATCACCCAGGCGCAGCCGAGGAGAGAGGTGGGCGTGCACTTCCCCCGTCAGATCCTGCGCGCCTCTCTCCGAAGAAAATCCAACCTCCTCTGCCTCGGATGGTCAGGCTCCGGTCTGGCGAAACACAACCGCCCGGGCAGCCCTTGCGGCCACCCGGCCGGATGAGTCAGAGAGAGTCGTTCCCTAGAACAGCCCCACCACCTTGCCCGTCTTGGGGTCCACGTCCACGCGCCGAAACGAGGGGTCGGACGCCGTGCCGGGCATGAGCTTGATGCGCCCGCCACCGGCACCACGAACCCGGCGCCCCGGAACGTGAGCACGTACGAGATCGGAAGCGTCCACCCCTTGGGCCGCCCCTCCACCGTGGGATCGTGCGACAGGCCCAGGCGGGTCTTCACCATACCGGTGCCCATGGTCTTGAGCTCGGCTTCCGCCTCCACCTTCTTGATCTTCTGGTTGGCCACCGGCGAGTGGGTCACGCCGCCCGCCCCGTACACCTGGGGGGCGATCTTCTCGATCTCGGCCTTCAGCGGCTCGGTGTCCTGGTAGAGGAACTTGAAGTGGGGCTTCTCCTCGGCGGCCTCGATGACCACCTGGGCCAGCGCCTCGGCCCCCTCGCCCCCCAACTCCCAGTGCTGCGGGTGTACTGCACAGGGCGTACAGGGAGTCGGCCTGGCACCAATCCACCTTGACGTAAACCACCCCCCACTCGGCGTAGGTGCGGGCATCGACCTCCTCGTAGCCCAGCGAGCCGGGGTGCCCCTCGCAGGTCTTCGGCGCCGCGTTGGCTGAAATGTGGCCTCGCCTCCGCGATCGTGCGGAGCGACAGGGTGCTGGGCAGCGCGGGGTCGGGGACACTGCTGCAATCTGCGCGGGGGTCGGGGGCCTGCACGCGGGCAGCGATGCTGGCGCGCCTGGTCGGCCGGCAATCCCCCTTCATCGGGGAACCTCACGCTTGGTCAGGGAGTAATTCTCCGGTAAGGAACATCGCCGTCACAGGGGCGCAGCCCTGGCTATGAGCGACCTGTTCAAGGCCTGTCGGATCGCCCGGTCCTCGCAAGAGTATCGACGGGACCCTCTGGAACGAGCCTCGGGGTCTGGGACGTACTCGAGCGACATCTCTACTGGATCCAAGCCGACGGTTCCCCGGCCCAACGTATGCGGATCCCTGTGGACTCGCTTGACCTCTTCATGAGTTGGCGAAACACCGAGCCGCCTCGGATGTTCGGTAGGATGTTTGGGAGAGGCCCGGACCTCTACCTGGAGCTTCGCTCTGGGTCTCAGCAGGACCGCGGGGCTCGCGTGGACGCGGCGGTAGTTCGTGTGGCGGGCTTAGCGATCGATACGGTTCTCTCGTTCGAAGCACCCTCCGACGCCCACTTCCTCGCTGGCTTGTGGGTCTGCTGCAACCGTCCGCGGTATTTCACGCCCCAACCCTGGTGGGCGGTGTTGTCTGACGGGACGTTCGTCTTCGCGGACGGGGGTGAACCGCGCCTGGCGCTTCTGCATGGGAGGTCGCTGACGAAGAGCGTGACTTGGGAAGTCGAGGCGGATCCCATGATCAGTGCCGGTGAGATGTTGGAGTACCTGTACCGCTCCGCGGAGCGGCGTTTCGCCGATTCATCGGATCACTTCCTTGCCGACACCAAGGAGCAGATCAGAGCCCGCTTCAGTCGCTTCTCTGGGTCGTTCAATCACACTGCTCCCGCATTCACTCAGCTGGCGGCAGATGACCAGGACCGTCTTTGGGTACGGCGGTTTGAGCGGACAGGGTGGCCAGAAGGGCTGTCGATCACCTGGGACGTCTTCGATCGAGAACTCGGCTACCTGGGGATGGTGCGATTGCCGGGCGTTGACCACGTGTACCGGATCCGGGCCGGTCGGGTGGTGGGGAGCCAGATCCTCCACGGGCGGCTGGAGCGGGTACTCCTGGTGCCAGTTGAGATACGATAAGAGGTGGAGATGGTCATGCGGGCTCACCTGAGGAAGATCCTCCTGACGAACGCCCTTCTGCTGGCCTGCCCCCCCTGGGCGTCGGGGCAGTCGATCCTCGTGCAGGTGACTGAAATGGAAACGGGGTTGGGCCTCCCGGGCGCCTTCGTCTCGCTCCTCGATGGGGGGGGGAGGGTAGTTCGTAGCGCCCTCGGCGACTCGATGGGGCGCCTCCTGTTCTCGATCCCCGCTCCCGGCGCATACCGGGTAAGGGCTGAAATGATTGGCCGTCAGACGCAGGTCAGCCCTTTGCTGGCCTGCGAAGGAGGGGAGTCCCACGCCATCACTCTACCCCTCTCCCTCCGGGCAATCCCCTTGACGGGAATCCGAGTGGAGGCCGACATGCAGTGCCGCGTTCGCCCCCAGGATGCCCCTCATCTGGCCCGGGTCTGGGAGGAGGCGCGGACAGCCCTGACGGTGCAGGCATGGTCAGAAAGGGAGGGGTTGTACCGCCTTCGGGTGTCCACCTATGAGAGGGACCTTGACAGCGAAGGGAGGAGGGTGGAGAGGGAAGAACGGAAGACCAGGACCGGCCTCACACGCTCGCCCTTCGTGAGCCTTCCCACGCAGGAGCTTCTGGAGGGCGGCTTCGTCCGCCCCGTGGAGGAGGGCGGGCATCAGTATTTCGCGCCGGACGCCTCAGTCCTTCTCTCCGAGCGCTTCCTCGACAACCATTGCTTCCGGCTGATGCGCTCCGCCGAGCTTCCCGGATCCATCGGACTGGGATTCGAGCCTCTTCGTGGGACGGGGATCCCGGACATCCAGGGAACTCTCTGGCTGGATGAGGAGACCGCCCATCTCCGTTCCTTGGAGTTCCGGTACACGAGGCTCCCTTTCCCCGAGGCAAAGGGCGTCGCGGGCGGGCGGCTGGAGTTCCGCGCGCTGCCCAACGGCGCATGGGTCGTCGACCGATGGTGGATACGGGCACCTCTCATGGGCCGCCGTACCGACCTGGTCCGCAGGTACGAATCCGGGATCCGGGTCACCGGCATCCGGGAGACCGGGGGAGAGGTACTGGAGGTGACCACCCTCGCGCATGAGACCGTGTCGGAGGCAGAGCGGGCCACGATCACGGGACTGGTGTGGGACAGCACCCGGGCCGAGCCGATGGGCGGAGCTACCGTCCACCTATCGGGGACCCAGTTCGCCACCGTCTCCGATTCCGCGGGCCGTTTTGAGTTCGGGGACCTCCCGGGGGGGGTGTACATGGCCTCCTTCACCCACCCTCGCCTGGACTCCCTCGGAATCCTGCCATCGGGTGTGGAGGTGGAGGCGCTTCCTGGCGTAACGTCCGAGCTCCGGCTCAGCACCCCTTCGGAGTCCTCAATCCTCCTGGGCGCCTGCCGGGTCGCCGACAGGGAGGAGGGCCCCGCGGTCCTGACCGGAACGGTGAGGGACGGGACCAGCGGACGGCTCCTTCCAGGGGCTGCGGTGCGGGTCCAGTGGCAGAAGGTGGTGTCCCTTGAGCCCCGGGTCCGGGCCACCGACCGCTGGTTCGAGGCCATCACCGACGGCGAGGGCAGGTACATTGCCTGCGGCATCCCCTTGGATGAAGTGGTGCAGGTCCAGGCCTCCTTCCTGGACTGGCGGAGCCCCGTCGCTGAGCTTGCCCTTCCTGTGGTGGAGCGCCGCATCCTGGACCTCGCCATCGCTCTTCCCCCTGGGCTCCTTTCAGACGGGCTTCGAATGGAGGGCCGCGTGGCGGACGAAGGAGGCCAGGGTGTCCAAGGGGTCCTGCTGGAGCCCAGCACCCGCGCTCCCGTTGTTGGTGCCGAGATCACTGTGGAGGATGCCTCGGGGGCAATCGTCGTGGGCACCGTGACCGACCGGAGGGGTTTCTTCCGTCTCCAGACTCCCGCACCCGGTCGCTACCTAATCGCGGCTCAGGCTCTGGGATACGCAGGAGTCGAGAACCAAGAGGTGGTGGTTGCGGTTGGGAGGCTGGCGGTCCTCGAGATCCAGATCGCCCCCGACGCCTTGGAGCTGGACCCCCTGGTGGTCACGGCCGAAACCCGGCACTTCCGTCTGGAGATGGAGGGGTTCTACGAGAGGGAGGCGAGGGGACTCCACCACGGGATCTTCCTGTCCCCTGAAGTGCTGGAGGGAAAGAGGCCTCGCAAGGTCTCCGACGTGTTGATCGGGCTGCCTGGTGTCCGGGTGGGAGAACCTGTCCATGGATCGGGTCCGCGGGCCGTGTGGTTTCGGGTCGCGGAGGGCTCCAACGTTTGTTGGCCGATGGTGTTCGTCGACCGCCATCTGGTGTCGACCGGTGGCTTGCGGGGCGCAGGGGCAGAGCCTGCCGCCGTCGATGAGTTGGTGCCAGGTCCTGATGTTGGGGCGATCGAGGTCTATCCAGGCGCCTCCGAGGTTCCCCCCGAATTCAATGGCCCCAACGCCGGTTGTGGGGTCATCGTCATCTGGACCCGTCGCGGGAGGGCGGATTTCTGAGGGTCCGGAATCCGTAGGCTCTGCTGGTAGTCACTTTCAACTTGTTGTTCAGAATGTCGCTTCAGATGAACTCCAGCCGGGCACTCCGTTCCGGCCCCCACCAGCGGAAGAACCCCAGCAGCGTCTTGGCCTTGCGGTCGGGCCCCACCCAGAGCAGACGCCGCAGCCTCTGGTCGATCCGGTAGACCACCCGCATCTCCTCCCCCGGCTCCGGTCCATCCGCCTGGCTCCAGCAAACAAAGTCCGAAGGAGGCCGTTCCCGTTTCAATCACACCGGACCGTTCTACTTTCACGCTACCTCCCCCCATCCCTTCCCTTGTCCCATCCGCCTCCGGCACCTACCCTCATGGACTGATTCTTGCACCAGGAACGGCCGAGCTTTTCGGGCCCTGAAGGACCACAGCGCACCCACCGGGAACCCTTAACGGGGAAGCGACATCACCATGGCGAAATACGATCCCACCAAGATGGCCGACTGGCAGATCGCCCAGGCGGCCGAAGCCGACATGAAGACCGTCTACCAGCTCGGGGAGGAGATGGGGCTGGAGAAGATGGAATTGCTCCCCTACGGGCACTACGTGGCCAAGCTCGACTACATGAGCATCCTGGAGCGGCTGAAGGACAAGCCCGACGGGAAGTACATCGAGGTCACGGCCATCACCCCCACCCCGCTGGGGGAGGGGAAGAGCACCACCACCATGGGGCTCACCGAGGGGCTGGGGCGCCTGGGCAAGAGCGTCATCGCCGCCATCCGGCAGCCCTCCAGCGGCCCCACCTTCAACATCAAGGGGTCGGCCGCCGGGGGCGGGCTGGCCCAGTGCATCCCGCTCACCGACTTCAGCCTGGGGCTGACCGGGGACATCGACGCCATCAACAACGCCCACAACCTGGCCATGGTGGCGGCCACCAGCCGCATGCAGCACGAGTTCAACTACGACGACAGCGTGCTGGCCGGCAAGAAGCTGCGGCGGCTGGACATCGATCCCCGCAACATGAACATGAAGTGGTCCATGGACTTCTGCGCCCAGGCGCTGCGGGACATCGTCATCGGGCTGGGCGGCAAGATGGACGGCTTCCTCATGCAGAGCGGGTTCCAGATCACCGTCTCGTCGGAGGTGATGGCGATTCTCGCCGTGGCCACCTCGCTCGCCGACATGCGCGAGCGCATGAACAAGATCGTGGTGGCCTGGGACAAGCAGGGCAACGAGGTCACCACCGGGGACCTGGAGGTGGGCGGCGCCATGACCGCGCTCATGGCCCGGACCATCAACCCCAACCTCCTCCAGACGCTGGAAGGCCAGCCGGTGCTGGTGCACGCCGGGCCCTTCGCCAACATCGCCATCGGCCAGTCGTCCATCATCGCGGACAAGGTCGGTCTGAAGCTGGCCGACTACCACCTCACCGAGAGCGGGTTCGGGGCCGACATCGGGTTCGAGAAGTTCTGGAACCTGAAGTGCCGGTTCAGCGGGCTCACTCCCAACGTGAGCGTCATCGTGGCCACCATCCGGGCGCTCAAGATGCACGGGGGCGGACCCGCCGTGGCTCCGGGCAAGAAGCTGGATGCGGCCTACACCGAGTCGCACCCGGAGCTGGTGGAGAAGGGAATCGACAACCTGGTGGCCCACATCGAGACCGTGCGCAAGAGCGGCGTGAACCCGGTGGTGTGCCTGAACCACTTCTATACCGACTCCGACGACGAGGTGGCGGTGGTGAAGAAGGCCGCCGAGGCCGCCGGGGCGCGGTTCGCGGTATCGAAGCACTGGGAGCTGGGGGGCGAGGGGGCCGAGGAGCTGGCTCACGTGGTCATCGAGGCCGCCGAGGAGAAGCCTCACTTCAAGCTCCTCTACCAGGACACCGAGCCGCTGAAGGCCAAGATCGAGAAGATCGCCACCCAGGTGTACGGCGCCGACGGGGTGACCTACTCGCCGGTGGCCAACCAGAAGATCAAGAGGGTGGAGGCGGACGCCGAGCTCAAGACCATGGGCACCTGCATGGTGAAGACCCACCTGAGCCTGTCGCACGACCCCACCATCAAGGGTCGGCCCAAGGGGTGGACGCTCCCCATCCAGGACGTGCTCACGTTCCGGGGCGCCGGGTTCGTGGTGCCGGTGGCCGGCGACATCAAGCTCATGCCCGGCACGGCGTCCGATCCGTCGTACCGCAGGGTGGACGTGGATCCCAAGACGGGGAAGGTGGTGGGG
>JBFYZD010000116.1:0-10229 GCA_041309685.1 Gemmatimonadales bacterium
CCCAGGTGGTCCTGGATCTGTCCCCGGCTCCAGCTCGGGCGGGCGTCGGCCACGCAAGCATAGAGGGTCCGGCCCTGAGGCAGGTGAGCATGGTCCTGGCGAAACCAGGCCGGGGTGATGCCGGCGCCGACCCGCCCTTGGCCCGCGGCGGGGGGCCGCTCTCCCAGGAGGGTGGCGAGGAGGGTCGTCTTCCCGGATCCGTTGGGACCCACCACCGCGATGACGTCCCCCCGGCGGGCCACGGCGGAGAATCCCTCGAGAAGGGTCCGGTCCCTGACCCGGACCGCCAGTTCCTCCACTACCAGCACCTGGTCCCCGCCCCGCGCCGAAAGCTCGAAGCGGACCGCCATGGGGTCGTCCTCCTCCGGGGGAGAGGAGAGGCGGGGGAGGCGGGCCAGCCGCTTCCGGCGGCTCTGGGCCTGGGCGGACTTCTGGCCCGCCATGTTGCGGCGGATGTACTCCTCCTGCCGGGCGATCTCCCTCCTCTGCTCCGCCATCCTGCGCTCCAGCGCCAGGAGGGCCTCCTCCCTCTGGACCACGAAGGAGGAGTACCCGCCCCGGTAGGGGGTGGCGGTGGTTCCGTCCAGGTGAAGGACGTGGTCCGCCATCTCGTCCAGGAACGCCCGGTCGTGGCTGATCACGAGCACGGTGCGCCCCGCCTCCGCGAGGTGGCGCTTCAACCAGTCGATGGTGTCCAGGTCCAGGTGGTTGGTGGGCTCGTCCAGGAGGAGGAGGTCCGCGGGGGCGGCGAGCTGGGCCGCCAGCCCGACCCGTCCCCGCTCCCCCCCGCTCAGGGCCACCAGGGGGCGACGGCGCGCCTCTTCGGCATCGAAGCCCAACCCCTGGAGCACGGCGTCCACCCGGGCGCGGAACTCGTACCCTCCGTCGTGCTGGAAGCGCTCCTGAGCCCGGTCGTACCGCCTGAGGTCGTCGTCCGTCACACCCCTCCCCAGCTCTTCCAGCCGCTTGGCCTCGACCTCCAGGGAGCGCTCCAGCGCCAGAAGGTGCTGGAACCCAGCGGCGGCTGCCTCCCACACGGTGCGGGCGTTGCCGAAGTCCCGGTGCTGGTCCAGGAGGGTCAGGCGGAGGCCGGAGCGCCGGGTAACGGAGCCGGCCGTGGGCGCCAGGGCCCCGGTGATGAGACGCAGGAGCGTGGTCTTCCCCGTGCCGTTCCTCCCCACGATCCCCCAGCGTTCTCCCGCCGACACCGTGAAGCTCACATCGGAGAACAGGGTGTCGGCGCCGAAGCCCATGGCCACGGAGGAGAAGGTGAGGAGGGTCACGGCCGGTTCATGGGGGGATTCACCCGGAAGGGGTTCTTGCTGAGCTTTCTAACCATGGTGGCCCTGGAACACCGAGGTCCGGAGTGACGCAGCGGAAACGAGACCCGAAAAAACTAACCTTCGGCGGGCTTCCGGCGCAGGTGCGCCGGGCGCGGGGGGGAGGGGCGGCGGCGGCGGCGCAAACCCGGCGCTCAATGCCGCATGCTTCCCGGCCAACGGCGCCAGCGGAGGCCGCTCGGTGAGCTCCCTGGCCCGCATGTACCCCTTTGTGCGTCCCTACCGCGCGCAGTCCCTCCTGGCCCTGGCCCTCCTGTTCGCCATGGTGGCGGCGGACCTTCTCATCCCCCGCATGACCCAGAGGGTCATCGACGAGGGGATCCTGGCCTCCAACCTCCGGGTGGTCCTCACCTCCTCCCTCGTGATGCTGGGGGCCTCCCTGGTCTCGGCCACCCTGGCACTGATCAACAACTTCCTGTCCGTGCGGGTGGCCATGGGGTTCGGGGCCGACCTCCGGAGTGCCCTGATCCGGAAGGTCCAGACCTTCTCCTTCGGCAACCTGGACCGGCTCCGGACCGGAAGGCTCATCGTCCGGTCCACCAGCGACGTCAGCATGGTCCAGATGATCGTCATGATGTCGCTCCGGATCCTGACCCGCGCGCCGATCTGGGTGGTGGGGGCCGTTGTCCTGCTCGTCCTCACCAGCCACCGTCTGGCCCTCATGATGGCGGCCTTCGTGCCCGTCATCGTCCTCCTGGTCTGGCTCTTCGCCCGGAGGGCCCAACCCCTCTTCACCGCGGTCCAGGAGCGCCTGGACCGCCTGAACACCGTCCTCCAGGAGAACCTCGCCGGCGTGCGCGTGGTGAAGGCCTTCGTCCGTGCCGATCACGAGGCCCAGCGGTTCGACGGGGCCAACGAAGCCCTCATGGCCGAGACCATCCGCGTCTCCGAGCTCCTGGCGGTGTTCATGCCCGGGATGCTCCTGGTCCTGAACCTGGCCATCGTGGGGGCCGTGTGGATCGGGGGGCGGTCCGCCATGGAGGGTGAGCTTTCCGTGGGGGAGGTGGTGGCGGCCATCAACTACCTCTCCTTCGCCCTCTTCCCCCTCCTCATGATGGCGGGGATGATGGGGCCGGTGGCAGCCGCCGAAGCCTCGGCAGGACGGATCCTGGAGGTGTTGGACGAGGATCCGGAGGTCCGTCCGAGCCCCGCTCCCCGGGTGGTTGGCGCTCCCGCGGGACGGATCGCCTTCGAGGAGGTCTCCTTCGCCTTCGGCGGGGAGGGCGGCGAGCCGGTCCTGACCGGGGTTTCCTTCACGGCGGAGCCCGGGGAGACGATCGCGGTGGTGGGGGCCACGGGCTCCGGGAAATCCACCCTCATCCATCTCCTCCCCCGTTTCTACGACGTCACCTCCGGCCGCATCACCCTGGACGGGGTGGACATCCGCGAGTTGGACCTCCCCTTCCTGCGGCGGCAGATGGGCATCGTCCTTCAGGAAGCGGTCCTCTTCGGGGGGACGGTCCGGGACAACATCCGGTTCGGGAGGAAGGGGGCCGGGGAAGAAGAGGTGATGGCCGCGGCCCGGGCGGCGCAGGCCCATGACTTCATCCAGGATCTGCCCGAAGGGTACGACACGGTCATCGGCCAGCGGGGGGTGACCCTCTCCGGCGGCCAACGCCAGCGCATCGCCATCGCCCGGGCCCTGTTGGTGAAACCCCGGATCCTGGTCCTGGACGATTCCACCAGCGCCGTGGACGTGGAGACGGAGGTGCGGCTCCAGGACGCGCTGGACCGGCTCCTGGCGGAGTCCAGGAACTCCACCACCCGGTTCGTGGTGGCCCAGCGCATCAGCACGGTCCTCCTGGCGGACCGGATCCTGGTGCTGGACCAGGGACGCCTCTCGGCCATGGGGACCCACGCGGAGTTGATGGACTCCAGTCCCGTCTACCGGGACATCCACGACTCCCAGCTGGGAGGGGCGGGGGAGGAGGCGCGCCGTGGCTGAAGAGCGGGGAGGAGAGCGCCGGCCCCCGAGCATGATCGGGCTCCCGGGGCCCGGGGGGCGTTCCCACGGGCACGGCGCCATGGAAAAGGCGAAGGATCCCCGAGGAGCCCTCCGACGCCTGACGGGCCATCTCCAGGGGTACCGGAGCCCCCTTGCGGCGGTGCTCCTCCTGGCGGCCCTGGGGACGGCCCTGGCCCTGGCGGGTCCCTTCTTCATGGGTCGGGCCATCGATCACCTGGTGGACCGGAACGAGGAGGAGCTCCTCCTCTTCACCTCCCTCATGCTGGGAGCGTACGTGCTCTCGTCCCTGGCCCAGGGCGCCCAGGGCGTGATCCTCGCGAGGGTGGCCCAGCGGATCATGCGAACCCTCCGGGCCCGTCTCTTCGGCCATATGCAGTCCCTCTCCCTGCGCTTCTTCGATTCCAGCTCCCAGGGGGATCTCATGAGCCGGCTCACCAACGACATGGACGCCATCAGCCGGGTGCTCACCAACAACGTGGCCCAGCTCTTCACCGGCCTCCTCACCCTGGTGGGGATCCTGGCGGTCATGTTCGCGATGAACGTCTGGCTGGCGCTGGGGTCCATGATCGCGTTCCCGATCATGGTGGGGCTGGTGGCGGTGGTGGGCCGGCGGACCCGGGGCGCGTTCCGGAGCTTCCAGGCGAACCTGGGGGCCATGAACGGGGTCCTGGAGGAGACCTTCAGCGGGCAGAGGGTGGTGCTGGCCTATGGCCAGGAGGAGAGCGTGCTGGAGCGGTTCGACCGGGCCAACGAGGCGGTCCGGTCGGCGGGGGTGGAGGCCATGACGCTGGCCTTCGTGGTGATGCCCCTCATGGGGATCCTCTCCAACGCCAACGTGGCCATCCTGGGAGGGTTGGGGGGATGGATGGCCATCCGGGGGATGGTGAGCATCGGGACCATCGCCGCCTTCATCACCTACTCCCGGCGGTTCGCCGAGCCCCTTCGCCAGCTTGGGGATCTGTACAACCAGGTCCAGGGCGCCCTGGCGGGGGCGGAGCGGGTCTTCGAGATCCTGGACACCCCACCGGACCAGACCGACGCTCCCGGGGCACGGGAGCTCACCCGGGTGCAGGGAGACGTGGCCTTCGAGAACGTCACCTTCGCCTACGTCCCCGGGGTGCCGGTTCTGAAGGGGGTGTCCATCCACGCCCGGCCCGGAGAGAGGATCGCCCTCGTGGGGCCCACCGGGGCAGGGAAGACCACCCTGGTGAACCTCCTGTCGCGATTCTACGATCCGGAGGAGGGGACCATCCGGGTGGACGGGGTGGACATCCGCGAGCTCAGCCGGGACAGCTTGCGGCGGAAGCTCGGGGTGGTCCTGCAGCAGTCCTTCCTCTTTGCCGAGTCGGTGAAGGAGAACATCCGCTACGGCCGCCTCGACGCCACCGACGAGGAGGTCCACGCTGCCGCCCGGCTGGCCCAGGCCGACGGGTTCATCCGGCGGCTCCCCTCCGGCTACGACACCGTCCTCTCGGAACGGGGCGCCAGCCTCTCGGAAGGCCAGCGCCAGCTCGTGACCATCGCCCGGGCCATCCTGGCCGACCCGGCCATCCTCGTCCTGGACGAGGCCACCAGCTCGGTGGACACCCGCACCGAGCTCCACATCCAGGAGGCTCTCCACCACCTCATGAAGGGGCGCACCAGCTTTGTCATCGCCCACCGCCTCTCCACCATCGCCAAGGCCGACCAGGTCCTGGTCCTGGAGTCGGGAAAGGTGGCGGAGCAGGGGACTCACCGGGAGCTGCTGGCCCGGCGGGGCGCCTACCACCGGCTGTACATGAGCCAGTTCCGCGGCCAGGGGGGCTGACGGCTCAGCCGGGGCCCAGGAGGGCCTCCCGGAAGCGATCCCTGAGGAGGACCCCGTCCCGGGGAGGGAGGACCAGGGGGAGCTTCTCCGGCCGGACCTTCACCACCACGAGGTTGGGGCCCGGAAGGGAGTGGACCCTCTCTCTCAAGGCGGGGAGCTCTGCCCGGGCGGTGACGGTGGTGGCGAAGGGGAAGGCGCAGGCGGTGGCCACCCCGGCCAGGTCCACCCCGAAGGCGGTATGGGAGGGCTGCATCCCCGTCTCCCCGTACCGGGCGTTGTCCAGGATCACGATGGAGAGGTTCGCCGGGGCCTGAACGCCGATGGTGGCCAGCGCCCCGATCCCCATGAGGGCCTCCCCGTCCCCGGTGAGGACCAGCACCCGGCGTTGGGGTTGGGCCAGGGCGAGGCCGAGGCCGGTCATGGCCCCCTGGCCCATGGCCCCCCAGAGAGGGAAGGTGAGGGGGTGGTCCCCGGCGGCGGCGGCGTCCCAGGTCGGGGAGCCGAGGCCCGTGATCACCAGCAGGCCCCCGCGGTCTTCCAGGAGGGCCGAGACCACCTCCCGGCGAGGAAGAGAGGCTTCCCTCATCGGTTTGCCTGCTCCTGGAAGCTCTTGATCCCGATGAGGCTCTGGGCCAGAAGAAGAGCCACGGCCTGGCCCCCTTCGAACGCCCGGGTAAGAGCCTGCCGCAGCGCGGGGCCGACCTCCTCCGCCTCCTCCACCCGGACGACCCTCACCCCCATCCCCTCCAGCACCGCCGGTGCCGCCCGGCCCATGGGGACCTGCCAGCGGTTGAACTCCCCCTCCTCCCCCCGCATGGTCACGACCATGAGGAAGGGGAGGCGGCACTCCCGGAGGGCGCCCAGGACGTTCACCAGGTTTCCTACCCCGCTGGACTGGAGGAGAAGGGCGCTCTTCTCTCCCCCGAGCCATGCCCCCATCGCCAGCCCGACCCCCTCCTCCTCCGTGGTGAGGGGCACGGCCCTCATGCCGGCGTCCCCCTGGCAGAGCTCGATGAGGCGCTTGAGCCCGGCGTCCGGGACATAGCTCACCAGGCGGATGCGGTGGTCCGAGAAGGCCCGGTAGGCTTCCCGGGACCAATCGAGGGCGCTGGAGGTTTGCGGCCCGCTCATCCCATGCCAGGGGTGGGTTCGGATGGGGACGAAGGCCCGGGCGGGGTCGCCGAGGGCCGAGGATCGGGGAGAGAGGTACGGGGGTGGGGGAGGGGGTGTCAAGAGCGGAGGCGTGGGCTGAGACGTGGCTAAAGCGCGCCCCCGGCTTCGCTTGCCCTTCCGGGGCCCCCTCGTTATGTGTAACCGCAGGACGCAAAGCCCCCCCCGCTCCTTGCGCCCCCCTGCCAATGGTCACGGAGGTACGGTCATGCGCCACAGGGTGGTCTTCCCGGCTTTCCTTCTGGTGGTCTCCCTCTCCACCCCTTCTTTCGGTTCCTCTCAACAACTGGTGGGGCAGGCCGAGGGCTGGATCGAGATCCTGGAGCCCTCCGAGTGGCAGGGGGCCGGGACCCGGGGACTCGCGGCGTTTTCCCGCACCTCCATCCGGGTGGTGGGCGTCGCCCGGCACCCCGGCGGTGTCAGAGAGGTGCAGCTCAACGGGAAGAGGGCTTCCCTCCAGCCGGAGCAGGACGGTTCGGTACGCTTCGTGGGGTACATCCCCACCCAGGATGGGTTGAGGGAGGTGGAGGTCATGGCCACCTCCGCCACCGGGAGGCCCTTCGTTCGGAAGTACACGGTGGACATCCAGGCCGGAGTGCCGCCCGCCCCCGCGCTGGCCGGCAGGTCCGCGGGAGGTTCGGGAGAGCGCTGGGCGGTCATCGTCGGGGTGAGCCAGTACGCCGACAACCGGATCGATCCCCTGGAATACGCCGACGACGACGCCAGGGCCCTCTTCGACTTCCTTACATCCGAGGCGGCGGGACTGGGGGGGTTCAAGGAGGAGAACATCCGCCTCCTTCTGAACGAGGATGCCACCTACCGTGAGATCAGGACGGCTCTCTTCACCTTTCTGAAGGGGGCCACCGAGGACGACCTGGTCCTCATCTACTTCGCCGGGCACGGCATGCCTGATCCTGACCGGACGGCCAACCTCTACCTGCTCTCCTACGACACGGACGTGGAGAACGTCTCCGGGACCGCGTTCCCCATGGAAGACGTCCATACCGCGGTCCAGCGTACCTATGCCAGGGACATCCTGGTGCTGAGCGACGCCTGCCACAGCGCGGGGGTGGCGGGGCAGGGGGCGTTCAGGAACGTGGCCCTGAACCAGATCAATGAGCTGTTCCTGGAGCGCCTCCAGGCTTCCACCGGGGGGTTGGCCGTGTTCACCGCCAGCCAGGTGAACCAGCTCTCCCAGGAGGGATCCCAGTGGGGAGGGGGCCACGGTGTGTTCACCCATCATCTCATCGAAGCGCTCCGAGGCGCCGCCGACGAGGATCAGGACCGGATCGTGACGCTGGGGGAGGTCACGGAGTGGGTCCGGGACCGGGTCCGCAGGGAGACCCGGAACGCCCAGATACCGTCGCTGAGCCAGACGGCGTTCGATCCCTACCTTCCCCTGAGCATCGTCCCGGGACCGCCCCCCGACGCTCCGGGGGTCGTGGCTCAGCCAGAGACGCCCACGCAGGCGCCGCCCCGCCTTCCCCCGGCGGACCCGGGACGGCAAGAGGAGGCCACCCCGGTGAGCCCTGGGGCCCCGGCCTCGGCTGGGCTCCTGAGCCCTGGCGCGGCCGCGGGGCGAAGCCTCCTCTTCCCGGGCCTGGGCCACTTCTACACAGGGCAGAAAGGGAAGGGCGCCGCCCTCATGGCCGTGGGTGCCGGCGTCCTGGCGGCGGGGCTGCTGGTCACGTCCACCACCGAGGACTGCGCCATCACGCCGCCTGCCGGCACCCGGTGCCCCCTGGACTGGCTTCTGTCCAGCACCACGAAGCGTCCCCTGGCGGTGGCGGGGGTGGCTGGATTCGTACTGACCGCGGCGTATGCAGCCTACGATGCCCACAAGGGCGCGAAAGAGGCCAACGCCCGGATCTCCTCCGGAGGGCAGGGGGTGGCCGGGTCCATCGGGCCCATGACCTTCCGGGTGCTCCCCCCGGCCCTCGGCTCCGGGGGCGGTAAGGTGGCGTTGCAGGTGGTGAGGCTGAGGTTCTGACACAGAATTCCCGGAGGAGTCCTCCATGCGCATCACCCGATCTGCTTTCTGGGCGATCTGGATCAGCTTGACCTTGTCGGTCAATTCTTGCGAGAGCGTGAAGGTCGAGGGTCCCACGGGGCCGGACCGGGTTTCCGTGGGCTCGGTGTCGGTGAGCCCCGCCTCTTTCTCCCTGGTCACCGGGGGGACCCAGCAGCTCACCGCCACGGTCCGGGGCTCGAACAACAGCACCCTCACGGATCGGACCGTCACCTGGACCAGCTCCGCCACGGGGGTGGCGACGGTTACCGGCGGACTGGTGACTGCGGTGGCTCCGGGCTCCGTCACCATCACCGCCTCGGCGGAGGGAGTATCCGGCTCCGCGACGGGGGAGGTGGGCAACCCGGCCCCCGCCATCACCACCCTGTCCCCGGCCTCGGCCAGCTACGGGCAAGCCGGCTTTCAGCTCACCGTGCTGGGAAGCGGCTTCGTGCCGGCCTCGGTGGTGCGCCTGAACGGCGGCGACAGGGCCACGCAGTTCGTGTCCGCCGGTGAGCTCCGGGCCTCGGTCCTTGCCGCGGACCTCAAACCCGCCGGCGAGAAGGCGATCACGGTCTTCAACCCCGCCCCGGGTGGCGGCACCTCGTCGGCGTCCAACCTCCAGGTCACCCTCTGCGAGAAGGGCGCCCTGGCCCTGGGGAGCAGTGGCGCGGGCACCCTGGTCGCAGGGGACTGTCTCTTCGATGACGGGACCTTCTTCCACACCTGGACCTTCCAGGGCACGGCTGGCCAGCTCTACCAGGCCGCGCTGGAGTCCGCGGCGTTCGACGCCTACCTGGTCATCACCGATCCCACGGGCACGGCGGTGGGGGCGGACGACAGCTCCGGCGCCGGCTCCGACAGCCGACTCACCATCAAGGCGGCCTCCGGCGGCACCTACCGGATCTTCGCCAACAGCTTCACCCAGGGACAGGGTGGGGGCTACACGATCCGGTTCCGGTCCCTCACCGAGCTTCCCCTGGAATCCCCCGTCGCCGGCGTGATCCCGGTGTCGAGCCGGACCGGTGGGGGCCAGGTCTCCCCCGGCGGCCCCCTTCAGGTCGAGGGCGTGCCGGCGGACCGATTCGGTTTCCAGGTCGCCGCCGGCCAGGGGATCCTGGTGGAGGCGCGACCGGGAGCCGGCTCCAGCCTGAACCCGGCTCTGGAGGTATTCGAGCTGAGTGGAACGGTGGCGGGCGGCAACTACAACTCCGACCCTGTGCTTGCCACGGGGGGCGAGATCGTCGCGGGGTTGGCGGAAGCAAGCCGATGGGGATCCCTCGACCTCTACGGATGGACCGGATCAACGGGCACCTATCAGGTCTCCGTGCAGGAGTGCAGAGTGTTCTCCCTCACCCTGGGGGGTTCAGCCGCAGGCTCCACCTCCGCGACGACGGATTGCGCCCTGGCCGGAGCCGGGGTCCCGGGCACCGGTTTCGCGACCGTCTTTCTGGTCTTCGAGGGAAGCACCGGCCAGCGGGTGTCGGTGTCGGCCTTCTCCGCCTGGGACAACTTCCTCGTGCTCCTGGGGCCGAATGGCGCGCTCCTGGGGTCCGATGACGACAGCGGAGGCGGAACCAACGCCCGGATCATCGCCACTCTCCCGGGCGCCGGCCGGTACACGGCTCTCCTGGCTCCCTTCCTCAGCGGTACCGGCGGAGCGTTCACCGCCACCCTGTCCCTTGCCGCGGGCGCGCCCTCCCAGCCGGCGCCTGGCTCCGGTCCGATCCCCAAGGAAGGGAAGGGGAGGTCCGTTCTCCGGTACCTGTCCCCCTCGCCCTTCCCGGCGGGGACCGGGGGGCAAGGGGAGGCGCCGGAGGACAGCGCGGCTCCCGGGAAGGCCGGGGGGATCCTGGAACGGCTGAAGGCTCTGGGGTTCAGGCTTCCACCCGGGAGCCGAGGGGACTGAGGGGAGGTCGTTTCTCCTCGAAGGTCAGG
>JBFYZD010000117.1:0-8149 GCA_041309685.1 Gemmatimonadales bacterium
CCTGAAGGGCGAACTTGTGGCCGCTCTCGAAACCGCGGCAGGTGCTGCTTCCCCGAACCACTTCCTGGAGGGCGCTCCGCTCCTCCAGGAGGAGGGAGGCGTAACGTTCCCCGTCGAAGACCTCGGTGTATTTCCCCGGGAAGTCATAGACCTCCTCGTGGTCCTCCGCCGTTGCCGAGCTCCGGAGGTCGAGGGAGGGATGCAGGTGGTCGTAGTCGGTGAGGACCACCGCCGTGGGGTGGACGACATGCTCCCTGAGGAGCTCCAGGATGACCTCCTCCTTCTCCGCTTCCTCGGGGGAGGCCAACACCCGGGCCCTGGCCTGGGCCGAGTCCCCGATGGCATTGGGGTCGTCGGCCAGGATGAGGGTGTGGGCCGATTCTGAATGCTTGAAGAAATAGAAGATCCCTTCCTCCTCCATGAGGCGGGATACGAAGTTCAGGTCCGACTCCCGGTACTGGACGCAGTATTCCCGCGGGGGATAGCTCCCCACGCACTTGTTCTCGAAGGCGGCGTCGGGGTACTCGCCGAAGATGGTCTCGATGATCTCGGGGACGGACTTTTCCTGGAAGATCCGGCAGTCGGTGGAAAGGGAAAGGAACCAGAGCCAGGGAACGATCTCGGCCTCATAGGAAGTGAGGTCCTCCGACCGGGCGCCCTGGGTGAAACGGTTCACCCGCCCGTGGATCACCCGGGTCTCTCCGCTCCCAAGCGTGACGGTCACCACCACCGCGGACCTCAGGATGGCATGGGGATCGACGGCGCTGTCCTTGGACAGGAGCTCCAGGGTGAACTGGAAGGGGCGTGATACCCCCTCCTGGCCCGAGAAGCCATCCAGAAGGAGCACGTCCTTTCCCAGGTCGGTATCGACCCGGAAGGTACGGTCCTCTTGTGAGTACGCGGCCATTACCGTTCCTCCGCTGACCCTCTGGGCCGGCCTGGTCCTGAACCGGCCGAGGTGACCACTGGAGCCACTCCCCGGCTGGGGTCAGCTCTCCCGATTGGAAAAAGCGTAGTCGAAGGCCCCCTCCCCTCCGATGGACACCTGGATGGCGGAAGGCATCTCTCCGCCCACCATGGCCTGGAGGAGGACCCGTGACAGGTCCGGAAGGAGCGTGTTCGTGAGGATGTTGTCCACGTTCCGGGCCCCGCTCTCCACCTCGGTGCACCGGGAGGCGATCTCGTCCACCATGGCGTCGTTGTAGGTCAAAGCCAATCGGTGGGTCTCCTGCAACCGGGAGACGATCTTGTTCATCTTGAGCCGGACGATGGTGCGCAGCGCCTCATCCCGCACGGGGAAGAAGGGTACGATGACCATGCGCCCCAGAAACGCGGGCTTGAACACCTGATCGAGCTCCGGCTTCAGCGCCTTTCCCAGGGCCTGCCAGTTGGGCATGGTCTCGGGGTCGGAGCAGAGCTTCATGATGGTGTCGGTCCCGGCATTCGTCGTGAGGACGATGATGGTGTTCTTGAAGTTGATGCGCCGCCCCTCCCCGTCCTCCATCTGGCCCTTGTCGAAAACCTGGAAGAAAAGCTCCAGCACGTCGGGGTGGGCCTTCTCGATCTCGTCCAGGAGCACCACCGAATAGGGCCGCCGCCGAACGGCTTCCGTGAGCACCCCTCCCTCCCCGTACCCCACGTACCCCGGAGGTGAGCCCTTGAGGGTGGAGACGGTATGGGCTTCCTGGAACTCCGACATGTTGATGGAGATGAGATTGCGCTCCCCCCCGTAGAGGAGATCCGCCATGGCCAGCGCGGTCTCGGTCTTCCCCACGCCGCTGGGGCCCACGAAGAGGAAGACGCCCTTGGGCTTGCGGGGGTCTTCGATCTTGGCGAAGGAGGTCCGGATGCGGTGGGCCACCACCTCCATGGCGTGGTCCTGACCGATGATCCGCTGACCCAGGTGCTTCTCCATCTCCAGCGCCACCCCCATCTCGTCCCGCATCATCTTCCCCACCGGGATCCCGGTCCAACCGGAGATGACCTGGCCGACCAGGTCCCCGTCCACGAAGACGGGAATCAGGGGGTCGCCCCCCTGGAGGGTCCTGAGCTCCTCCTCCAGCCCCCCGAGCTGCGCCCGGAGAGCGTCCAGAGCCTCAGGGGTGGGCTTGGCTCCTTCCTTTCCCTTTCCCTCGCCGCCCCCGAAGACGGCCTCCTCGATCTCGATGCGCAGGTCCCGGACCTTGCCCACCAGGGCCAGCTCCTTCTCCCACCGTTCGGTGAGGACCGCGATCTCCTCTTCCAGCCTCACCCGCTCCTGGGCGATGTCCCGCAGCCGTTCCGCGTGGTTGGTTCCCACCGCCGCTTCCCGCTCCAGCGTCCGTGTCTGTACCGCCAGATCGTCCAGGCGCCTCCGCACCGCCTCCACCGGGGCGGGGGTGGATCCCTGCCCCAGGGCCAGGCGAGCGCAGGCGGTGTCCAGGACGCTCACCGCCTTGTCGGGGAGCTGGCGCTCCGAGAGGTATCGGGCGGAAAGGTGGACGGCGGCCTCCATCCCGTCCTCCAGGATGCGGACGCCATGGTGGATCTCCAGGCGGGGGACCACCCCGCGAAGCATGACCTTGCAGACCTCCTCGCTGGGTTCCTCCACCTTCACCAGCTGGAAGCGCCGGGCCAGCGCCGGGTCCTTCTCGAAGTACTTCTTGTATTCGGACCAGGTGGTGGCAGCCAGGGTGCGGAGCTCCCCGCGGGCCAGGGCCGGCTTCAGGAGATTGGCGGCGTCCCCCTGCCCCGCCGCGCCACCGGCCCCGATCATCGTGTGGGCCTCGTCGATGAAGAGGATGATGGGGGTGGGGGAGGCCTTCACCTCGTCGATGACGCCCCTGAGGCGGTTCTCGAACTCGCCCTTCACCCCGGCCCCGGCCTGGAGCAGGGCCAGGTCGAGGGTCCGAACCGTGACGTTCTTGAGGACGTCCGGGACGTCCCCTTCCTGGACCCGCATGGCGAAGCCCTCGACCACGGCCGTCTTCCCCACCCCGGCCTCCCCCACCAGGATGGGATTGTTCTGGCGGCGCCGGGTGAGGATGTCCACCACCTGGCGCACCTCGAAGTCCCGGCCCAGGACGGGATCCAGGAGGCCCTGCTTGGCGCGCTCCGAGAGGTTGTGGGTGTACTGGTCCAGCTTGGCCGTGCTGGCGGGGCGGCCCGAGGCCCTCTCCGGCGCCCCGGCCGGAGCCGACACGGTCTCCTCCGCCGATCCCTTCACGATGGCGTCGAACTCCTTGCGGAGCTTCTCGCCGGAGACCTTGTCCATCTCGGAACTGAACGAGGTCGCCAGGCGGCGCAGGTCGGGGGTGGCCAGCAGCGCGGTCAGCGTGAACCCGGTCCGGATCTGGGTGGCGCCGTGCTCCAGCGACCCGAAAAGCCAGGCGTTGGAGAGCACCTCGATGAGGCTGGGGCTCAGGGAGGGGGTCCGGGCATTGCCCGTCTTCAAACCGTCCAGGCTCCTGTCCAGATCGCCCGTCAGCCGCGCTCGATCCACCCCGAAGTAGTGGAGCACGAGCGGGGTGTCCCCCTCGTTGTCGTCCAGGAGCTTCCTCAGGAAGTGCTCCACCTCCACGTCGTAGTGGGTCCGCCCCACACAGAGTCCCGCCGCGTTCTCCACGGCAGCCCGCGTCCTGGGGTTGAGCCTGGCAATCAGGGCTCGCATGTCCGGGTTCATGGTCCGTTTCCCGTCAGAGTGTCAGGGTTGTCTCTTCCGCATCCCTCAGGAAGGGACGGGTCTGAATCCAGGTGCACCATCCAAGGGGGGTGGCGTCCTCACCCTCCCCCCCCAGCAGCACGGGCGGCACGTCCGCCTTGGCCAGGACGAGCTGGATCTCGAAGTCGATCTCCCCGCCGCCGAAGAAATCGGTGACGGCCTTGATCGCCTTGTGGGCCTTCCCTCCTGGAAGGAACTCGTCGTAGCGGTCCCGGGAAAGGGGCCCGATGCGAATCCGGACCCGTGCCTGGGGATCCCAGAGCTCGTCTCCCACGACCGTGTGCTCCCCCAGGCCCGGGGCAAGCTCGTCCACCTCGTCATCCAGGACGCAGAGGGATTCCCGGGTCAGCGGGTACCATCCCCCCACGAATTGGACCACCTCCGCATCGACCTGGAAATAGTCCTCGATGACCTGCTGGAGAGCGGCCGCGTTGCGCTGCTGTATCCCCAGCAAGCCGGCATAGAAGAGGAGGTCCCGGTCGGGCACCCCCATCCTACCCCGCACCCCGGGGCTTCCCAGCCCGATCATTCCCAGGAGCCGGGCCGAGAGGGGATCGGCCTGCCCCCTCTCGAAGGGGACGTAGAACCGGGCCTTCTCCCAGGCTCGATAGAAGAGGGAGATCAGGCGGTGCTGAAAGATGTCCAGAAAGTCCCGAAGGGCCGTCTTCCCCAGCCGGTGCTGGGTATGAACCAGGCGGGAGTAGTGCAGGGGGAGGACCCCCGTGTTCCCCACCAGCCCCAGGAAATTGACCTCCATCCGGGCAGGGTGGTCCGGTTCGTCCACCAGGTCCTGGATCTCACCAGCCGGGAAGGCCAGGCTGGCGTTGGAGGAGAACCGGATCGCCTCCCGGGAGGGCATGGCGAATCCCCCCACCCCTTCCCGCTCGGGGTGGAGTCGGCGAAGGAGCCGGACGGCCTGGCCGAAGTCGAAGGAGCAGGGATCTGCTCGGAGCGCTTCTTCCAGGGGTCCGGTTCCTACAGAAGGGGTTTCTGTCCGGCCCTCGGTTGCCATTCTCTGAGCGTGCTCGTCTTTCCCTTCGAGCGGACCCGGGCCACCAGCTGGGAGAAGCTGTTCACGGTGGAATACAACCCCAGGAAGCGCTCGAGGACGGAAGCCAGGAGGTAGATCCCACCTCCGGAATAGGAATCCTCGTCGAACTCGATGGTGACCCGCCGCCCCCGGGCGAAGCTCAGTCCGTGCTCCCCCCGGACCCGGGCGAACCAGGGCTGGCTTTCCACCCTGGAAAGGCCCTGGATCTGTTTCTCCCCGGCATCCCGTCCGGCGAAGTTGTACAGCCTGAGGAGCTCCCTGAGGGCGTCTCCCCCGTCGTCCACCAGGGAGAGGTAGTTCAGGGAGAGCTGGGACACGATACGCCAGAACGTGCCGCTTCCCAGCGGCGGTTGGATGGGTTGGGTGGGGTGCAGGAGGGAGGTGATCCGCTTCAGCGCGGATCCGCCGCCCCCTTCCGCCTGGAAGTCCCGATCCGTCCCGATGGGGAGGCGGGAGGGAAGGGTGCCGTTGAAGCAGGTGAGCTTCGCAGAAACCGTCGGGAAATCAGGGAAGAGGACGCTCCCTTCCGGATCCACGAACGCCAGGCTCACGTCGGTGGCCCCGTCCTCCAGCCAGCTGCTGGGGAAGCGGCGGGAGTACCAGAACACCGAGGTGGGGCCCTCCCGGTCCCGGTGGCGGTAGGAGAAGAAGGGGTGCAGCGCGACCCGCTTCGGGCTGGCCCCCACCACCGCTTCCACCATGTCCACCGAGAAGATCTCCGGAGAGAACTCCTTGGCCGCGCCCCGGGCCCGGACCAGGAACTCGGCCCTTCGGTGGGTGGCCCGGATGGGCTCGGACTCGCTGGGGAAGAGGTTCACCACCGGCGTGCACCCCAGCCGGATGGAATCCTTCGTCACCCCCCGCTCCAGCGCCTCCTGCCTGTCGGAACCGGGGAAGGAGCTGAAGAGGAAGAGGACCTCCACCGTGGGCCCGAAGGCTCCGCCCCCCAGGCGCTCCAGCCCCGACAGGTCGAAAAAGAGGAACTTGGAGGGGAAGGTGAAGAACTCCTGGATCACCTGGTATCCCAGAAAGGAGGCCCGGGGAAGGGGGAGCATTCCTTCGGAAGGCTCGAACCCCACCGGCCTCAGGGCGGTCCCGGGAAGAAGGAGAGGGGCTCCCCCCTTCCGGGATCCCTCCCGCACCAGAATCTCGGTACAGTGATTGTCCAGGAGCTCATAGAGGGTCGAGGTCAGGGGGAGGTCCCCGTCCAGGTACACGCGCAGGCGGTCCACCTGGAGCTCCCCGAAGCGAAGCCCGCCCTGGCATTCCAGGGTCATGACCAGGCAGGCGGCCACCTCCTTGGCCCGGCTCCCCAGCTCCAGGCCGTGGGGCGATTGCCACCGGGCCTTCGCCACCCGGATGGGCCAGAGCTTCACCGGGTAGGAGGTCCGGAACCGGCAGCGTACTCCGCCCTCCTTCGTCGGGGGAGAGACCAGGCTCTGCCCGGCCTCGACCACGAAACCGGAGGAGATCCCCTGATCCGGATCCAGCTCCATCTGCACGATGGACATGGAGGGGATGGGCCGGAGGTAGTGGGGGTAGACGATGTTCAGCAGGGCCTGGCTGATCTCCGACGAATCGTCGTCCAGCCTCCGGTGGACCCGGGCCGCCAGGAAGGCGAACCCTTCCATGAGCCGCTCCACGTGGGGATCGGCCCATTGGCCGGCCTCCATGCGAAGCCCCGCTGCGATCTCCGCATGCTGCTCGGCGAACTCCCTCCCCATCTCCCGGAGGTAGCGGAGCTCCTGTTCGTAGTAGTCCTTGAGTCCGGCCTCACGCATGGGGCTCCGCCTTCACCTCGAAGCGCTTGGTGGCCACCTCAAGGACCGTGTCGAACTCCACGGGCTCCGGGTCGGGATCGGTACGAAGGGTGGCCTCCACCCGGAAGCGGACGGTCCGCCGCAGCCTTCTCTCGGTGGCCTCCTCCGATCCTTCCGACGGGTCCACCACCTCCACGTCGGCGAGGCGGGGCTCGAAGAGCTCGATGGCCTCCTTGATCTGGCGGCGGATCTCATCGGGCGTGAGGGAGGAATCGGCGCTGAGGGTGGTCACGTCCACCAGCCCGTAGTTGTAGAGGGACCGGGCCAGGTGATCCAGGGGCGGCTCGGCGGGCTGGGAGACCTGCCGGGTGTTCAGGAGGTGCTCCAGATTCCTGAGAACGTTGCGCTCCAACAACTCCACCGATTCTCCCCAGGTGCGGGGAGCTCGTCCTGCCCCGCCGCCTTTGGTGAGGCGATCCCCTCCGATCAGACGGTCCAGGACGGACTGGCGAACCATGTCCTCAGGCATGGGCGGTCCTCAACCCTCGGGCTCGGAGGGCGCCATCGACCCCGGATCGCCCCCGCCCTCCCGCCGTTCGACCTCCATGGCGAGCAGGGGGTCCAGCTTCGCCAGCCTGGGATAGACGTTGTCCTTGACGGAGCTCTCCTCGGGTTGGAGGCACCGGATGAGGAGGCCCATGGGCTTCGCGACCACCCTCGGCGTCTCCCAATTCTCGAGGCGATGCTGGTCGATGAGCTCCATCAGCTCGTCCAGGATCGGCCGCGCCACCAGGGCCATGCCGTGGCTCACCATGATGCTGGCGGCCTCGGACTTGGCGATGAAGCGCGCCCGTTGGCTCCTCTCGTGCTGGGCGCGCTCCATGAGCAGCTCCACCGCGCCTTGCGGGTCCCCGCCCCGGGCCATGGCCGTGGCGCGGTCGAAACCACCGTCCCGGATGATGCGGTCGGCCGGGCGGGCGCTGTCCTCCTCCGGCCTGTCGGCCGGCGTCCCTCCGGCGGGCAGCAACCCCGCTTCCCGAAGCCAGCTCATGGTGTCCCGGGAAGCCGTGGGGGAATCGTCCATGAGGCTGGCGTCGGGGAGGGTGGGCAGATCCTTCAGCAGGGAGGACAGCCCGCTCCTGACCGCGTCCGCCACCTGCCGGAAGTCGGACCCCAATCGCTCCGCCGCCATGACGGTATAGCGTTGAAGGTCGATCCAGCCCCGTCCCCCCGGAGTGGCCATGATCTCCTCCCCGGCCTCCAGGAGCTCGGCCCACTTCTTGTCCAGGAACAGACCCTTCATGTGGGTGCGCTGGCCGGTGGTGGGGGCTTCCAGCACCCGGGGGTCCACCGGGTCCCCTCCGGCCCTGAGCTCCCCCCACCGGAGGCCACGAAGGAGGAGGTAGGGGGAGGGATCCCAGGGTTTCAGGCGCCTCATCACCCGGGCGGCCACGGCCACCAGCGCCGCGGCCTCTCCCGCCGTCCTGGGCTCCGCGGACACCGCTGCCTGGGTCGACCCGGGGGCTGGGGAAGAGCCTGCAGGCTCGGCAGCCCCGCCGCCGGCCCCCTCCAGGGCCGGGGGGGCCTCGGGCTCCACCGGTCTCGGCGGCGCCGGCTTCCTGCCCAGGAGGTCCTCCG
>JBFYZD010000118.1:0-47904 GCA_041309685.1 Gemmatimonadales bacterium
GGGTTCGATCCCGCAACCGAAGGCGAGGGCACCTCGTTGATTGGGGGGCCCATGAAGGGTCGCGTTCCACCGGTCGCCTGATGCTCAGATCATGAGACCGTCTCTCGTTCCTCCCGATCTGGGAAGGTCCGTTTGACGGCCGGCCTCCTCCCCGTCCGAAAGCCGGAGAATGGGGGTCTCGAGTGAAAGGAAGTCATTGTCTGTCCCGATGCGCGGCTCGCCGAATTGCGCGGCCACTGCGTCGCCCGGGAACGGCGTGACCCCTGCAGAGGTTTGAGTAGTCATCAGGTTTCCATCGGCAGGCGCGACAGGAAGACCAGGAGGTCATGGCCAGCCGGGCACACGAGAAACCCGTTGGCATACTCCTGCTTCACAACAGTCTGCCAAGGCGTTCCCTCGTACTCCTCAGCCCCGGCCGAGGGAGCGAACGACCGGACAACCTCGTGCTGCATCGATACTCCATGGCACGGCGGGGGGCGCGCAACACCCTGTTCGCACGCCGCCGCTGTGTGGAGCGGGTCGGCGCCCTACCCCTCCACCTCCACCTTCACGCCGCGCTCCTCCAGCGCCTGGATGATCTCCGCCACGTGGTCCCGGCCCCGGGTCTCGAGCTGGAGTACGATCTCCACGTCTCCCACCCGGATGTCGGCGAAACCCCGGCGGTGGTGGATGTCCAGAACGTTGGCCCCCAGGCGGGCCACCTGCTCCGTGAGGCGGGTGAGGGAGCCGGGGCGGTCCCGGACCTTCACCACGAGGTAGGCCATGCGGCCGTCCCCCACCAGCCCCCGCTCGATGATGCGGGAGATCATGTTCACATCGATGTTTCCGCCGCAGAGGATCCCCACCACCCTCTCGTCGGGGCGCACCGGGATCTTGCCCGTCATGAGAGCCGCCAGGGGAACGGCTCCGGCCCCCTCCACCACCGTCTTCTCCCGTTCCAGGAGCCGGAGGATGGCCGTGGCGATCTCCTCCTCCTCCACCGTGACGATGTCGTCCACGTACTCCTGGACCAGGGGGTAGGTCCGCTCCCCGATGCGCTTCACCGCGATCCCGTCGGCCAGCGTTTCGGCGCTCTCGATGGAGACGATCCCTCCGGCTTCGCGGGAGGCCTTCGCCGAGGCCGCCGCCGCGGCTTCCACCCCCACCACCCGCACCGAAGGCTTCAGAGTCTTCAGGGCCACGGCGATCCCCGAGATGATCCCCCCGCCCCCGATGGGGACGACCACGGTGCCCAGCTCCTCCACCTGCTCCGCCAGCTCCAGCCCGATGGTACCCTGGCCGGCGATGACGGCCTCGTCGTCGAAGGGGTGGACCAGGGTCAGCCCCTCCTCCTCCACCAGCCGATGGACCTCCCGGAAGCCGTCGGAGAGCGTGGCGCCCGTCTGGATGACCCGGGCACCGTAGCGCTTGGTGTTCACCACCTTCACCAGGGGGGTGAACTCGGGCATCACCACGGTGGCGGAGATCCCCAGCCGGGCGGCGTGGTAGGCCAGGGCCTGGGCGTGGTTCCCGGCGCTGGCCGTGACCACCCCCTTCCCCCTCTCCTCCGCCGACAGGAGGAGGAGGCGGTTCAACGCCCCCCGGTCCTTGAAGGAGCCGGTACGCTGGAGGTTCTCGAACTTCCAGTAGAGGTGGCAGGGCACCTCGTCCTGGAAGGATTGCGAGGGCTTGCAGGGGGTCTGGACGATCCCGTTCCGGATGCGCCCCCGGGCGGCATGGACGTCGGCGAGCTTCACCATGGGACTCTCAGGGCCGAGAGGGACCCCTCACCCCTTCTTCCGATACACCCCCACCCGCAGGGGGGGGTCCACCCACCAGTAGAAGTACAGGCGGTTCTGGCCATCCACCACCACGTTCTTCTTCTTGTCCCGGGTCTTGGGGTGACCCTCCCCCTCCGGGCTCTCCACCACCAGGACCTGCCCCTCCCCCAACCCCTTGAGCAGGTCGTCCAAACCCTTCTCCAACTGCTTCAGGAGGGCGTCCTCGGCGTGGTCGTGGACGTCCCCCTCCGTCTCGGCCGTGAGGGAGAGCTCCTTCACCTTCCCGTAGGAGGCGGCGAACTCCTCCGCGGAGATGGAGAAGGCCCGGTCGCGGCGGAAGGTGATCTCGGTGAGGGCCCGGGGGTTGAAGTTCGGTTGGACGCTCTGGTAGGAGGTCCCATACAGCTTCAGGATCATGATTCCGTGCTCCAGGAGCGGGATGGTTCGATGTCGGTGGTGGTGAATCTGGGGCGGCACGCCCCGTCAGGGTAGGGCATCCCCGGGCAAGGGATCAGGGCCCCCGCCCCAGGCCGAGGATCCGGGCGAGCTCTTCCTCACCGAGCTTGTCGTCCAGCTTCGATCCCATTCCCATGGGGGACCTGGACGTGGCCCCCCGTTTCGCTGCGGCGCGGTCTTCCCGCACCGGGGCCCCGGCATAGTCGAACTCCGCCAGCCGGACCCGTTCCAGCGTCCGCCCCAGATGGTACTCCAGGGACTTGAAGGCCCCCAGGTCCGCCGCGGTCAGGAAGGTCACGGCGGTGCCGGTGGCGCCGGCCCGGGCGGTGCGTCCGATGCGGTGGACGTAGTCCTCCGGGTCCAGGGGGACGTCGTAGTTCACCACATGGGAGATCCCCTCCACGTCCAGCCCCCGCTGGGCGATATCGGTAGCCACCAGCACCCGGGTCTTCCCGTCAGAGAAGTGCTCCAGGGCCTGCGTCCGCTCCCGCATCTGCCGGTTCGAGTGCATGACCCCGGCCTTGATCCCCGCCCGCTCCAGACGGGCTTGAAGGGTGTCGGCTCCCACCTTGGTGCGGGTGAACACCAGAACCTGGGTCCAGTCGGTCTCCTCCAGGAGCTTGAGCAGGAGATCGGGCTTCTTCTCGGGCTTCACGGAGTAGACCAGCTCCGTGATCCCCTCGGCCGTGGTGCCCGAGGGCGTCGCCTCGAGCCACACCGGATCCCTGGTCAGCTGGAGGGCCAGGGCGTGGACCCCGTTGGGCATGGTCGCGCTGAAGAGCATCACCTGGGGCTTGCCCTTGATCCCCCGGCGGATGTCCTCGATCTGGGGCCGGAACCCCATGTCCAGCATCCGGTCGGCCTCGTCCAGGATCAGCGTCCGGAGGCCGGAAAGATCCACTCTGCGCTTCCCCATGTGATCGATGAAGCGCCCCGGAGTGGCCACGATGACTTCCACCCCCTCCGCCAGCGCCTTTTCCTGGGGACCGTACGCGACCCCTCCCACGATGAATTCCGCCCGGATGGAGGTCCCCTTGGCCAGGGCTCCCGTGTCCTCCGCCACCTGCTGGGCCAGCTCACGGGTGGGGCAGAGGACGAGCACCTGGAGTCCGCCCCCTGCCCGGATCCTCTCCAGGCACGGGATCATGTACGCGCCGGTCTTTCCGGTTCCCGTCTGGGCGACGCCCACGACGTCCTTCCCCTCGAACCCCGGGGGTATGGCCTTCCACTGGATGGGGGTGGGCTCCGTCCAGCCCAGCGCCTCGATGGCCGCCAGCCGATCCTCCGACAGGGAAAGCTCCCTGAACAACTCCACCTTCGACAACATCCGCCTCCGGTTCCAGGATGGCTCCCGGATCCGCCCAGAAGCCTGATGACCCTTTAACTTAAGGCCATTCCTCCCCAGGCGTGCAGTGGACCCGGGGAAGGGGATGGGGTTTATTTCCCCCTGAGCCGGGTCGCTGACCCCCGTATTCCGCCCAACGAGGACCGCCGAATGCCCACGGAGACCTCCGTCCTCTTCGTCTGCATGGGGAACATCTGTCGCTCCCCCATGGCCGAAGGCGTCTTCCGCCACCTCCTGGATCGGGAGGGTCTTTCGGACCGATTCCGGGTGGACTCGGCGGGGACGGACGCCTGGCACGTGGGGGAGTCCCCCGACGTCCGGTCGGCCCGAACGGCGGCGGCCCACGGCGTCACCCTGGGGGGACACGCCCGCCAGGTTCTCCCGGAGGATCTCCGCCGTTTCCGCTACGTCGTGGCCATGGACCGCTCCAACCTGGCCAACCTCCAGGCTCTCCTGGACGGGGTGGGCGGTGAGGCCTCCCTGTGTCTCCTGCGGGAGTTCGACCAGGAGGGAGGGCCGGGCTCCGAAGTCCCGGACCCCTACTACGGTGGGGCCCGGGGGTTCGAGGAGGTCTTCGAGATGATCGAGCGCTCCTGCGAGGGGCTCCTCAAGCACATCCTGGAGGAGGAGGGCGCCGGGCCGTGAGCCTGCCGGAGGCGGTCCGGAGGAGCGTGGAGGTGGCTCTGGAGAAGCGAACCGGAACCGTGACCCCGATCCGGCGAGCGGCCGCCGTCGCGGGCGGATGCATCAATCCCTCCGCTCGCCTGGAGACGGACCGGGGAGAGGTCCTCTTCCTCAAGTGGAACCCGGCCGCCTCCCCGGAGATGTTCGCCGCCGAGGCCGACGGGCTCGAGGCCCTGAGGGCCGGAGCAGGATCAGGGAGCGCCGGCGCCGCCGTCCTTCGCATCCCGGAGGTTCTGGGATCGGGGGGCTCGGGCACCCGGGCGGATCCGGGTTGGCTCCTTCTGGAGTTCGTCCCCCCGGGCTCCCCATCCCCGGAGTATGGGCGGCGCCTCGGGGAGGGCTTGGCTCATCTTCATTCCTCCGCCGCCGCCGCGCCCACCTGCGGCTGGCACCGGAGCAACTTCATCGGGTCCCTCCCCCAGGGGAACGAGCCCGCCCCCGACTGGACCTCCTTCTGGCGGGACCGGCGCCTGGAGCCCCAACTCCGCAAGGCCAGGGACAGCGGATACCTGCGGGGCGGAGAAGGCCGGGCGCTGGACGATCTCCTGGACCGTCTCGACCAGGTCATGGCCGGAGCCGACGCCCAGGGCCCCGCCCTCCTCCACGGAGACCTCTGGAGCGGGAACTACTACGCCGGCCCCGACGGGAATGCGGTTCTCATCGACCCCGCCGTGTACCGGGGAGCGGGGGAGGTGGACCTGGCCATGATGGAGCTGTTCGGGAGCCTGCCTCGGGGCTTTCGGGAGGGATACGGCGCCCGCAGGCCCCTGGCGCCGGAGTACGACGCCTTCCGCCGGGATCTCTACCAGCTCTACTACCTCCTGGTCCATGTGAACCTCTTCGGAGGCGGCTACGTCCAGGGTTCCCTGGCCGCCGCCCGCCGGGCGCTCCAGGGCGCCTGAGCGGGAAGGGGCCCCGCCGCTCCGGGAGTCTTCCCTATCGGCCCGCCACCGCCCGTGCCATCCTCCTGATCCCCTCCTCCAGGAGGGCGTCCGAGGTGGCGTAGCTCAGCCGAACGTAGCGGTCGTCCCCGAAGGCTCCCCCCGGCACCAGGGCGATCCCGGCCTTCTCCAACAGCCAGGTGCACACGGCGCTGGAGCTCTTCATCTCCCCGGTGAAGAGGGTGTCCACCTTGAAGTAGAGGTAGAACGCCCCATCCGGCTTCACGTAGGGAAAGTCGGGAAGCAACTCGTCGAAGAGGCGGATGGCCAGATTCCGCCGGCGCCGGAACGCCTCCACCATCCGCCCGATTTCCTCCAGGGAGCGCTCCCAGTTCGAGTAGGCCGCCAGCGCCGCCATCTGGGCCGGGGAGGAGGGGTTGGAGGTCATGTGGCTCTGGAGGTCCGCGATCTTCTTGGCCAGCTCGGGCTGGCAGTAGGTGTACCCGATCCTCCAACCCGTCATGGCGAAGGCCTTGGAGGCCCCGTCCACCACCACGAACGGACCCACCGACTCGGGAGGAAGGTCCAGGATGGAGGGAGCGGGGCCCTCCCCCTTGAAGTTGATGAACCGGTAGATCTCGTCGCTGATGATCCAGATCCCCCGGTCGCGGGCCCACTCGGCCACAGCCCTGAGCTCCTCCAGGGAGTACACCGCCCCGGAGGGATTGGAGGGGGAACAGAGGATGAGCCCCTTGGTGCGGTGGGACACGGCGACCCGAAGGTCCGCCGGGGTCATCCGGAAATCCCGGACCGCCGCTCCCGTCACCGAGACCGGTTGGGCCCGGGCCAGGTTCACGATCTCCGGGTAGGAGGTCCAATACGGCACCGGGATCATCACTTCATCCCCCGGACCGAAGAGGGTGAAGATGGCGTTGAAGAGGGCATGCTTCGCCCCGGAGCTCACCACCACGGAGTCCTGCCCCCAACCCCGGCTGTCCCGGGTACCGTACGTAGCGGCGATGGCCTTCCGCAACGCCGGGGTTCCCGGGGTGGGTGTGTAACGGGTGTGGCCGTCCCGGATGGCCTGGATCCCTGCCTCGCTGACGAAGGAGGAGGTGTCGAAGTCCGGCTCTCCAGCGCTCAGATCCACGATGTCGCGACCCTCGGAGGCGAGCCTCTTGGCGAGGCTGGCCACGGCCAGGGTGGCGGAAGGGTTGAGGGAGAGGACGTTCTGGGAGAATTCCATGGATGCACACCGCCTGTTCACAGGAATGCCCGCTCGCCGGCGGGAGAGAGGGTGCTGACCCGAACTGGGAAGTATCGGGTGGCGCCCGGGTCACTTCAAGGCATGGCCCCCCCGAGGCCGCCCCCAAAGGGGGGAACGAGCCCGGGTTGCTCCCCCCAACCCGGCCGGCGAGATTCGAGCCATGAGCCGCGTCGAGACCCTGCATCTCTTCTTCGACTATGTCGATCCGGCCTCCTTCCTCCTGGAACTGCGGCTCCGGGGTCTGGAGGAGACGGGGACCTTCTCCCTGCTCCTGGAGCCCTTCGAGCTCCGCCCCCCTCCGGCACCGCTCCTGAACCCGGAGGGTCCGGAGTGGCAGGCCCGCCTCCACACCGTGGCCCCCGAGGCTGCCAGGGCCGGGGTTCGCTTCCCCCCGCCCCGACTGATCCCCTGGACCCGGAAGGCCCACGAGCTCGCCCTTCACGCCGGAGAGCGTGGTTGCTTCCGGGAGGTCCATGACGCACTCTTCCTGGCCTGTCTCCTGGAGGGTCGGGACATCGGCCGGGTGGATGTTCTGGTGGAGCTGGCGGTTGGGGCTGGCCTGGAACGGATGGAGACCAGGGCCGTCCTGGACGTGGACCGGCACCGCCAGGAGGTGGAGAATGCCAGGGAACGTGCGCTAGGCCTGGGGGTGTCCAGGGTCCCCACCCTTCACTGGAGGGGGAGGTCCCTGGAGGGTTTCCCGGCGGAGGAGCGGTTGAGGGAGTTTCTGGCCCCTTAGGGTCCGCACCAAGACAACCCTTTAAACGGTAGAGCTACGATGGCTGGCTACCAGCGAAAGACGGCCATGGACCCCAGGGGGGTTCTGGCGAAGGCTGAGGAGATCCTCCCGGAACGCATCGGACTGGCCCGGGCCAAAGGGGCCTCCCACGGTGCCACCTATTCCGGAGAGGAGGGAACCGTTTCCCTCTCGGTCCACCGGCACGGGCCCTACACCGAGGTGGTGGCGTCCACCGACCGTCTGAGGACTTCCCGTCTCGATTACGAGATCCAGAGGTTCCTGAACCACCTTCCCTACGAGCCGGGCGACAAAGGCGGGCCGGGTTCCGGGGAACCGACCTGACAGGGGCAAACGGCCTCATGGAGTCCTTCGAAGAGCTCGGGGTAAGCCCGGAGCTGGTGGAGGCATTGGCGTCGGAAGGCGTCGAAATGCCTACCTCCTTCCAGGAGTCGGCACTGCCGATCCTGTTGCGCGGCAACCCTCTGGTCGCCCAGGCCGGACCGGGAGCGGGAACCCTGATCGCCTACGGGATTCCCCTCCTTCAGGGCATTGACGCGGAAGCCACCGCCACCAGAGGGCTGGTCCTCTCCCCCACCCCTCAGGCCGCGTTGAGGCTCGCCGAGTCCCTCTCCCGCCTCGCCCAGGTCACGGGGCACCGGGTGGCTGCCCTGGGATCCCCCTGGGCGCTCCCGGAGCTGGCCGCCATTCTCTTCGCCACGCCCGAGGACCTCCTGAGGGAAGTGCGCGGCTCCCGGATCTCCCTGGATGCGGTTCAGATCGTGGTGGTGGACGGGTTCGGTGCGTTTCTCCCCCCCGCTCGGGAGGCCATGGAGACCCTCTTCGAGATCCTGCCCAGGGAGGGGCTCCGGGCCCTGCTGGCCCAGCCCCTGACGGAGGAGGCCGAAGCCTTCGCCCGGGCTCACCTCCACAGAGCCGTGCACCTCCCTCCCCGGGCAGCCCAGGTCGGGCGTCAGGAACCATCCCCCAAGCGGGGCGAGGTGGCCTACCGGGTCACGGGGGACGCGAAGGAGGGGGAGGTGCTCCTCTCCGTGGCCAGGGTTCTGGAGGAGGGGACCCACCACGTGCTCCTCTTCTTCGGATCCGAGGATCAGGCAGCCGACCTCGGCGATTTCCTGGCCCTTCACGGGTATCCGTCGGGGGCTCCCGGGGAGGAGGACTTCCCGGTATGGCTCTCCACCCGGGACCTGGCGGCACGGAAGGCCCTGGAAGGGTGGCCGGACCCTGCCACCGTCGTCACCATCAGCGTGGAGGTCCCTCCCGATCCCGACGCCCTGGACCGGCGGCACGGAGGCAGGGAAGCCGGGATCATCCTCGTACGCTCCAGGGAGCTGGCCCATCTGAGGGACGTGGCCCGCAGGACCGGATACCGGTTGGTGCCGGTGAAGGAACCGCCCCCGACCCGGGTGGCTGGGGAGATGGAGCGTCTCCGGGACCTTCTGGAGCGAACCCTCCTGGAGGAGGACCTCGCCCCTCATTACCTGGCCCTGGAGCCCCTCTACCAGGACTACTCTCCGGGCGAGGTGGCCGCCGCCGCTCTCCTGCTTCTGCAACGGCGCCCGGCCGGGGCCCGAGCCCTGACGGGGGACCCCCCCCTCGCCTCGGAAGAGGCCAGGGGAGGCCCCCCACCCAAGACCTGGGTGCGCCTCTTCGTGGCGGTGGGGGAAAAGGACGGGGTGGGGCCGGGCGACCTCCTGGGCGCCATCGCCGGGGAGGCCGGGGTGGAGGGGTCCCAGGTGGGGAAGATCGAGATCAGGGACACCTTCTCCCTGGTGGAGGTCATGCCGGCGGCCGGCGATCTCATCATCCGCAGCCTCAACGGCACCACGATCAAGGGACGAGCCGTTCGAGTGGACTACGACCGGGGTGGCACCCGGGGACGGCCCGGTCCCGGATCTCGCGGGGGCCCCCCGAGAAAGGACGCCCCCCCCGGGGCACCCCAGGGGAGGGAGGGTCCGCGCCGGAAGCCCCGCAGGGATCCCCCGGGCGACTCCTGACCCTGAGGACTGGTTCCCTCCCAGGCCCCCTCCCTCCAGGGAGTCCCGGTCAACGCCCCCGAGCGAGGAAGAGGCCCCGCCGGGTCCCGGCGGGGCCTCTTCTCATTCGTCTCCCCATCTCGGTGCGCATAAACACCGAGTCGAGGGGGCTCCCGACCTCACCCCCGGCTCACAGGCCGGAGGGAACCCGGGAGCACGCAGGCCTGGCTTCCTACTTGATCCCGTCCTTCAGGCCCTTGCCGGCGCGGAAGCTCGGGGTCTTGGTGGCCGCGATCTTGATGGTCTGGCCGGTCCGGGGATTCCGCCCCGTGCGGGCTTTCCGCTTCTTGGACTCGAAGGTCCCGAACCCGGTGATCTGCACCCGGATCCCCTTCTTGAGGGTCTTGGCGATGATCCCCTTGTCGGGCGCGAACACGGCGTCCACGGCGCGGGAGGCGTCGGCCTTGGTCATGCCGGTGTTGTTGGCGAGGGCGTCCACGAGATCGGATTTGTTCATCGGGTTACTCCTCTCAGAATGGTGGAGAGAGACGGGCGCGGCTGCTGCCGCGAATCCTCGGAAACCGGGTCGCCCCAGGGAGCCGGTCCAGGGGTCCGTAAACCCCCGAAAAGCCGCATGAAAACAGGCGTTTCCCCACTTTCCATCGGTTTCACTTCCTACGGTAAATCCCCCTCCACAGGACGTCAAGGGAGACAGGGCCGAAAACCCGCATGGCTCCTGGGTTTTCACGGAGGAGTGCGGAGATGGCCCTCTTCGCCGGGGTCTCATACGGCCTCAACCGGAGGAGAGTCCTCACCGGCGGCGGGATGATCGTCCGGGGAAGGCCGGAACAGGTCGGAGCGATGGGGAGGTACGTGAGCCCTGCCCCTTGCGGGCTCCGGGGCGGGAAGCGGCCTCCGGCCTATTCTTCCGGCTTCTTACCCTGGAAGATCCTCAGCAGGAAATACACCACCAGGATGACCAGGGCCACCTTCAGAACGAGCCCCAGAAGCCCCAGGAAGAGAGCCGCGAAGATCTTCCAGATGATGAAAGCCGCCGCCCCCGTCAGGAACACCATTCCCATCGTGCGCATGGGATCCTCCTATGGGTGAGAGCACCACGCCTGCCTCCTCCTACGCGGGGGTGAAGGACCTGGTTTCATGGACCGGGGCCGAGGCCCTTGCCGGGAGAGCGGCGGGGCGGTCCCTTTCCACCGGTCCGGGGAGGAGCGGATGAGCGAACACTTTTCGGCGGAGGAAGAGAAGGCCTTGCGGGAGGCCCTTCGGAGGGCCGCCCCTCTGGTCTGCCCCAGGTGTACCGGCCCGATCCTCTCCACCCCCATCCACCCCCCTCCGGGCGTACCTTACGTCCGGAGCCGGATCCTGCTCCAATGCTCCTCCTGCGGCCGAAGGGCCGCGGTGGACAGAAAACCCACGCGCTGAGGTGACCATGCGGGCTCACGCCAGGCTCAGGTTCGTTCTTCCGATCCTCCTCGGACCATGCGCCGTCGCCCTGTCCTCCCATCCGGTCCTGAGCCAGCTCCGGGACCGGGGCCCTCTGGTGCTGGAGCTGCCCGCCAGCACCCGGGCTCTGGCGATGGGGGGGGCCTTCCCCCTGGGGGACCAGAACCTCGGCGCCATCTTCCATCACCCGGGGGTACTGAGCCAGAGCCGGGGCTTCGAGGCGTCGCTCCAGCGCTTCGGGCCCAACTCCACCCTGGCATCCTTCTCCGCCGGCCAGAGCTGGCTTTCCGGCGGGGTGGCCCTGGGGGTGCAAACGCTGACCTACGGGGCCCCCGCCACCCCACCGGTGGGCGGGGATGATGTTCTGGCCCTCCCCGCCGACGAGGGATCCCTCCGGCAGGATGGCCCGGTGGCGGCCTCGGAGGTGGTGTTTTCCGCCGGGTACGGGCGACGGGTGATGGGGGTCCAGACCGGCGTGGTGGGGAAGCTCATCCAGCAGCGCTTCGGGCCCCTTCGGGCGTCGACGGCCGCAGCGGACCTGGGAGTGTCCTTCTCGCCGGGCCCCCTCACCGTCGGGCTGGCCGCACAGAACCTGGGCCCGGGCCTCACCCTGGGGGGAAGGGAGGTGCCACTTCCGGTTCGTTTCACCCTGGGCGCCTTCAGCCGTCGAGCGCCTCTGGGACCCCTCGACCTCGCTGCCGCCGGGGCCGTCACCTATCGCCTGGACGGAGACGTCGTTCCGCAGGGCGGAGTGGAGGTCACCTACTGGCCTGTCACGGGAAGGACCTTCGTGGGGTGGGTGGGCTACCGCCATCTGCCTGCGGAACGGTCGGCCCTCCCCCTGACCCTCGGAGCCGGGTTCTTCGGGGACAACATCGTGCTGGAATACTCCTTCCAGGGATTCGAGTCCGGGGACCCGTCCCACAGCTTCGGCATCGGTTGGCGGTAGCCCCCGGGGAGCCTGCGGCGAACCCACCGCCCGTCGGCGTCACCTCCCGGAGGCGGACACCTCCAGGAACGCAGGGGGCATCCTGGAGAGTCCCACTTCGTCCAGGACCACCGCCCCGGCCTGGCTCTCGTCGAAAAGGAACCGGATCTCCGCCAGCCGACCGGCGTCCAGCCTCCCACCGGACGCTGCCACGAGGTCCTCGACGGGGATGGAGTAGCTCTGGAGCACCATCTCGGTCTTGCCGCTGTATTCCTGGTCTCTCCTGCGGGAAATCCGGATCTCGATGGGCCGGCGAACCGCACCGTAGCGATTCAAGAGGACCTTCCCCGCGTTACCCGCCTGATCCACGGCCTGGATGGAGAGGCGAAGGGGCGGCTTCTCACCCTCCTTGGCATCCTCCCCGCCCCCGCGGGAGAAGAGCCGCCCCAACGCCCGGGACACCCTCCGCCACACCCTCCAGCCACCCTGGCTCCCGCTCTCTCCACCCTTCTCCTTCTCCTTCGCCTCCGGGTCCTTCCGCGGGGGTGGGGTCTGGTCCAGCGCCGTGAGCATGAAATCGAGGGTGGACCCGGGACCCACGTCCCATTCCCGGGCCAGTCCCTCCGGGAGGGTGATGCTCAGGGCCGCCGGCGGCCCGGTCCGGGTGGTGTCCGGTCCCGCGATGCGGTTGTTCCATCCCAACCAGACGGCCTGGTTTTCCTGCGTGGATGTGGTGGACGGCTCCCGGAAGTAGCGGAAGGGAATCACATCCTCCTTCCACAAGGCCAGGCTGTCGCCCCGGATCCGGACCCCGGACACGGTGCCGGAGGTGACGTCGATGTCCTCTTCGAAGGTGGCCAGCGGCCGGAAGCTGGACTCCTGGAACTGGGTGATGTACATGGTCCGGGGCAGCCAACCCCCGATGACCCGATGATCCCGGAAGAGGGGAAGGTACTCGTCCCTTCCCTTGAGGGTGGCTTCCAGGAAGGCCGTGACGTAGACCAGCGCGAACTGCCGCTGCTCCTCGCCCTCGAGCAGACCCCTCAGGTCCAGCGACCGCCCGCTCCGGGGCCCTCGGTCGTGAGGCCCCCACACCGTGTTCCACTGGCCGTGGTTGGCCCGGTGGACATAGACGGCGGTCTTGAACTGGGGCTCCTCCCCGGAGAGGCGTATCCGCTTCCACATCCTGAGCCCCGAGAAGCTGGTCACGTCCCCGTCGTGGGTCCCGTGGAAGACCAGGTAGCTCACGCCCTCCACCGGAGCCAGGCGGTTCGTGGGACGGTACTGGCCATCCACCGGCGCGATGGCCACAGCGGCTCTGATCGGGAAGCCGAACTCCCAGGTGAGGGTGGCGTCGTCGGGATAATGGGTGAGACGGTTGAAGGCCGCGGCGTGCCCCACGGCCTCCCCTCCCCGGGAGTGCCCCATGATTCCGATCTGCTCCAGATCCACAAGCCCGAAAAAGGGGTTCTCGGGATCGGCGTTGAACTCCCGCCAGGCCTGCAGGTGCTTGAGGAAGAGCCACCCCCGGGCATCGTTCTCTCCCCGGATCCCTCCGTTGATGAAATTCATGTCCAGCGACGCCAGGATGAAGCCGCGGCTGGCCAGGTGCCGGCCGAGGTACTCGTACCCCGGGTCGGAGAAGTCCTTCATGTCGTGGTTCCCGTGGGCCACCAGCACCAGGGGAAAGGGGCCGGCCCCATCGGGGAACCAGACCCGGGCGTTGAGCGGGAAGGAGTCCGGCTTGAAGCCCCAGTACTTGTTCCGGCTCCCGGCGCTTTCGCCCAGGCTCACCAGCTTCGAGGCGTCCACACGGCCGGTGGTGAAGGCCACCGAATCCCGGAAAGCCGGCCGGTTCCTGTCCGTCCCGCTCCCGTAGATGAGGTACCCTGCCTCGAAGGGCCCTCCCTCCAGCGGACTCGGCGCGTCCAGGAGGTGCCGGGCGAGGACCTGGTCCGAATCGTCGGGGGCCAGCTCCAGGGCGCCCATGCAGCCGGCGAGGAGAAAGAGGGCGGGAAGGAGGGGGAAAGCAGGGAACGGGGAGCAGGGTCTCATGGGATCGAGTCCTACAGGAAGATCGTTTACAGGAGTGTTTCAAGATCCGGTGAAGCTAGGCCGGGGAAGCGCCGCCCAGCAATGCGGGGGGACCTCCCGGGAGGCGGCCCCCCGCACCCGGGAGTTCGACGGAGAGCTTGCGCATCCCTGCCGATGGTCTTTCCTTTTTCCCTTTCCGGGGTCGAACCCCTCACCGCCGCGGGGTTCGCGCCGGAACCACACCTCCCACCACCCCGAGGTCGACATGGCCAACCGTACCGCCGAGTTCGTGACCAGCAATGGGACGTTCATCGTGGAGGTCTTCGAGGACAAGGCGCCCGTCACCTCCGGGAACTTCATCAACCTCGCAGAGAAGGGGTTCTACGACGGAGTCGTCTTCCACCGGGTCATCGCCGGCTTCATGATCCAGGGAGGTGATCCCACGGGCACGGGCCGGGGAGGCCCGGGCTACACCATCCCCGACGAGTTCCACCCCGAGCTCCGCCACACCGGGGAGGGGCTCCTCTCCATGGCCAACGCCGGCCCCAACACCGGTGGCTCCCAGTTCTTCATCACCCTGGCCGCCACCCCCTGGCTGGACCGGAAGCACGCCATCTTCGGGAGGGTCGTCACCGGCCTGGAGGTGGTCCGGGCCATCGGGAGCACCCCCACGGGCCCCGGGGACCGGCCCCTCAAGGAAGTGGTGATGGAATCGGTGAAGATCAGGGGAGGAGGGGAGGGCTGAGCCTCATCTTCGGGGAGCCGGGCCGGACCCTGGCGCCCTCCTGGGACCGGGTCACCACCACCCCTTGCCAGATGAAGTAGACGACCGGGACCACCACCAGGGTGAGCAGGGTGGCCGAGACCATGCCCCCCACCATGGGTGCGGCGATCCTCTTCATGACGCTCGCGCCGGTGCCCTGCCCCCAGAGGATCGGGAGGAGCCCGAGGATGATGGTGGTGACGGTCATGGCCTTGGGCCGGACCCTGAGCACCGCTCCCTCCATGACGGCCTCGTGGAGGGAAGCCAGCGTCACCTTCCCCTGCCGGATCCGTTCATCCCAGGCGTGGTTCAGGTAGAGGAGCATGATGACCGCGGTCTCCGCCGCGACCCCCGCCAGAGCGATGAAGCCCACTCCCGTGGCCACGGACCAGTTGTAGCCCAGAAAGGCCATGATGAGGACTCCCCCCACCAGAGCAAAGGGGAGGGAGCCCAGGACGATCAAGGTCTCCCCGAGCCGTCCGAAGTTCAGGAACAGGAGGAGGAAGATCAGGAGAAGGGTGGCCGGGACCACGACGGCCAGCCGGCCCTTGGCCCGCTCCATGAACTCATACTGGCCGGACCACTCCAGCGTGTAGCCCGGGGGAAGCGTCACCATCGACTCCACCATGTCCTGGGCGTCCCGGACGTACCCCCCCAGGTCCTCCGTCTCCACGTCAACGAACACCCACGCCGTGGGGAAAGCCCCTTCGGTCTTTACCGCCATGGGTCCCATGACGGTGCGAATCTCGGCGATCTGCCCCAACGGGATCTGGGCAGAGCCCCCACCCATGGCGCCGGCCGCCCCCTCACCCATCTCCGGGACCTCCCCACCCCCTCCACTCATCCCCCCGGTGCCCCCTCCGGAACCCTGACGAACGGGAACCAGGATCTCCGCCAGCCCCTCCGGCCGGTCCCGAAGCTCCTGAGGATACCGGACCCGGACCCCGTACCGTGCCCGCCCCTCCACGGTCTGGGTTATCTCCATTCCCCCGATGGCGGCGGAGATGACCATCTGGGCGTCGGAGACGTTCACACCGTAGCGGGCCGCCTTCTCCCTGTCGATGCGGATATCCAGGTAGCTTGCCCCCAGGGGCCGCTCGGCGAAGGCCGACCGGGTGCCGGGAACCATGGTCACGGCGGCCTCCACCTCTCGGGCCAGGCGCTCCAACTCGGCCAGATCGGGGCCGAATACCTTGACCCCCACGGGGGTGCGGATTCCCGTGGCCAGCATGTCGATCCGTCCCCTGATAGGCATGGTCCAGGAGTTGGTGATCCCGGGAAACCGGACCGCCTCGTCCATCTCGGTTATGAGGCGTTCCCATGTCATTCCTTCCCGCCACTCCTCCCGGGGCTTCAGCACGATGGTGGTCTCGAACATCTCCAGGGGCGCCGGGTCCGTGGCGGTGTCGGCCCGCCCGGCCTTCCCGAAGACCGAAGCCACCTCCGGGAAGGAGGCCAGGATGCTGTCCTGTTTCCGCATGGCCCCCAGGGCGGCCCGGACGCTGATTCCGGGCAGGGTGGTGGGCATGTAGAGGATGGACCCCTCGTTCAGGGGAGGCATGAACTCGGAGCCGATCCTCCGCAAGGGGATGACCGTCAGGACGAGAACGGCCAGGGTCCCCCCCAACACCGGCCACCGCAGTCGCAGAGCCGATTCCAGGACCGGCCGATAGGCCCACACGAGAAAGCGGTGGACGGGGTTTCTCTCCTCCGAATAGATGGTCCCCCGGACGAAGAGGCCCATGGCCACCGGGACCATGGTCACCGCCAGAAGGCTGGCGGACGCCATGGCCAGGGTCTTGGTCCAGGCCAGAGGCTTGAAGAGCCGCCCCTCCTGCGCCTCCAGGGAGAACACCGGCAGGAAGGACACGGTGATGATGAGGAGGCTGAAGAACAGGGCGGGACCCACCTCCCTGGAAGCCTCGACCACGACCCCCCAGCGCTCCTTCGAGGTCAGGACCGAGGTGGGGTACTTCCCCTCCTCCCGGGGCACGGCCTCCCCCCGGGCCGCCATCCCGGGCCATTTGGCGGCGATCGCCCGCTCCAGGTGCTTGTGCATGTTCTCGACCATGACGATGCCGGCGTCCACCATGGTCCCGATGGCGATGGCGATCCCGCCCAGGCTCATGATGTCGGCGTTGATCCCCAGGACACGCATGGCCATGAAAGCCATCAGGATCCCCAGGGGGAGGGTGAGCACCGCCACCAGAGCGCTCTGGGCGTGGAAGAGGAAGACCAGACAGACCAACGCCACCACGAGGATCTCCTCCAGGAGCTTTCCCGAGAGGGTGGCGATGGCCCGTCGAATGAGGTCCGAGCGATCATAGACCGTTCGCACCACCACCCCGGCGGGCAGCCCCTTCCGGGCTTCCGCCAGCCGCTCACGGACTCCCTCGATGGTGGCCAGGGCGTTTCCGCCGAAGCGCATGACCACGATCCCCCCTACCACGTCCCCCCTGCCGTCAAGATCGGCCACGCCGCGGCGGGACGCGGGGGCAAGCTGAACGGTGGCCACGTCCTCCACCCGTACCGGGACACCTGCGGCGGAGGCCCCCAGAGGGATGGCCTCCAGGTCCTGCATCCCCTCCAGGTATCCGAGGCCCCGGATCATGTACTCCCGGTCCGCCATCTCCAGGACCATGGCCCCCACGTCCTGGTTGGAGGAGCGGATGGCGTCCATGACCTGGTGGAGGGGGATCCCGAATGCCCGGAGCTTCACCGGATCCACGGTGACCTCGTAGGTCCGCTCGAACCCGCCCACGGACGCCACCTCGCTCACTCCGGGGACGGCCGTGAGCTGGTCGCGGAGGTACCAGTCCTGAATGCTCCGGAGCTCCGCCAGGGAACGGGTGCCCGTGGTGTCCTCCAGGACGTACTGGTAGACCCAGCCCAGACCCGTGGCGTCGGGGCCGAGGGCAGCCCGGGCCCCCGCCGGCAGCCCAGCCTGGACCCCGGAGAGGTATTCCAGGACCCGACTCCGGGCCCAGTAGAGGTCGGTGCCGTCCCCGAAGATCACGTAGACGAAAGACACCCCGAAGAAGGAGTACCCCCGGACGGTCCGGGAACCGGGCACCTTCAGCATCTCCGAGGTGATGGGAAAGGTGACCTGGTCCTCAACCAGCTGGGGAGCCTGCCCCGGGAAATCCGTTTGGATGATGACCTGGACATCCGAGAGGTCGGGGATGGCTTCCAGAGGGGTTCTGGTCATGGCCAGGACCCCTCCGGCCGCGGCGAAGGCCGCAAGGAGGAGGACCAGGACCTTGTTCCCCGCCGACCACTCGATGACGCGCCCCACCATGCGGTCAGCCCCCACCCATGTCGTGGCCGGAGTGATCGATGACCGGCGCCGCCGTGTCCGGCCGCATCGCCCCCAGGTCAGGCCCTGAGTCATCCATCCCGGCCATGGCCTCCATGGCCAGGCCCAGGTTGGACTCGGCATCGATGAGGAAGTTGGCCGAGGACGCCACCACATCCCCTTCACTCAGCCCTTGCACGACCTCCACCATGTCCCCGAAGGCCATCCCCAGCGTCACCTCCCGGGGGTGGAGTTCCCCGTTCCCCCCCCGGTGGAAGACCACGGCTCGCTCCCCCGTCAGCAGGACGGCGGACCGGGGCACCAGGAGGGATTCCTGTAGCGCCGACACCTGAAGCTCGACGTGGGCGTACATCCCGGGCTTCAGCTTCGACCCCGGGTTTTCCAGCTCCAGCCTGACCCTCCCGGTCCGGGTCTGGGAGGACACGGTGGGATGGACGTAGGTCACCATCCCGTGGAAGATCTCCCCGGGATACGCCTCCAGCGTCACCCTACCGTGCTGCCCCAGTCCGACAAGGGAGAGGTCCTTTTCGAAGATCTCGGCCTCAACCCACACCCGGCTCAGGTCCGCCACCCGGAAGAGCTCCATCCCGGGCATGATCCTGGCTCCCTCCACCACCCTCTTCTCCACCACCACCCCCCCGGCGGGGGCACGGAGGGTGAGGGTCCTGGAGGCGGTTCCTCGCTCTTCGGTGGCGTCGATCTCCTCCTGGGGAATGTCCCAATAGGCCAACCGGCGCCGGGCCGCTTCCAGAAGCTCCAGAGCCCTCTCCGCCGCCCGACCTTCTCCCCTCCCCTCCACTTCCCTCCACAACCGGCGGGCCAGGAGGAGCTCCTCCTGGGCCGTAACCAGCTCCGGGCTGTAGACGTCCAGAAGGGGCTCTCCGGCCCGGATGGGGGCACCGGTGAAATCCACGTGGAGCCGTTCCACCCACCCGTCGATCTTGGGGGCTACCACCGACACCCGGGTCTCGTCGTACGTCAGGATACCCACCGTGGAAACCGTCCTCCTCAGGACGCCCCGGGTCACCTCGGCGTAGGTCACCCCGATGCGCCGGGCGGCGTCGGGGGAGAGGGTCACGGGCCTGGCCTGGTTGGCCGCAGCCATCATGGCGGCATGGTCGTGGCCCTCCGCACCCGGTCCGGCCCTCTCCCCCGCCCGCCCCCGGACCGAGAGGATCGTTGCCCCCGAGGCACCCAGGACCAGGGCCAGGGCCAGGATGATCTGGTTGCGGTTGTTCATCGACCCTCCAGGAGCACTTCGCCCGTCACCGGAAGGTCACGGCCGATGGTTGATTCGAGTTGCGCCCAGGCGGTTCCCAGGGAGGCCTGAAGCCCGAAGTACTCGGCTTCGAACCCGTTCAGGGCCATCCGGGACTCCACCAGGGTCAAGAAGTCGACGGCTCCCACCCGGTAGGAGGAGAGGGCGGACTCCACCACCGCCCGGGCCTGGGGGAGGATTTCGTCCCGGTGCAGTGCCAGCAGGGTCCGGGCCTGGCCAAGTTCCGCCAGGATCTCCCGGATACGAGCGTCCACCCTCACCATGACCCCGACCAGACCCGCCTCCGCGGCCTGCTCCCAGGCACCGGCCTCCTCCCTGGCCTTGTATTGCCGGCGCCCGGCGTGGACAGGAAGGGTGACTCCCACCATGGCTCCCCCCATGCTCCGGAGCTCACCACCCATCCGCCCCAGCCCGTACTCCACTCCAAGGGTCAGGTCCGGCCAGATCTCCTTCTCCGCCAGAGCTTTCATGGACCGGGCCCGCTCCACCTCGGCCTCGGCCTGCCGCACCAGGGGCCGGGTGCCTCCGGCCCAGCTGAGGAGGGAGTCCGGTTGGGGAAACCGCAGGGAAAGGGGCGGGAGCACAGGGGAGGGGATGGGGGTTTCGGCAGGACGCCCGAGGAGAGCGTTCAACTGGGCGGCGGCCCCGGAACGCAGGGCGTCCAGTCGGTGGATCTCCCCCTCCATGCGAGCCACCTCCAAGCCGGCCCGGAGGACATCGGCCTGCCGCCCCGTCCCGGCAGCGTACATCGAGCGGGCAATGGCCTCGAATTCCTGCAGGAGCCGGAGGGTGCTCTCCATGCTCTCCCCGCGGCGGTCGAGGTCGTACAACCGGTAGAAGGCCCCCGCCGCCTCCGACCTGACCTCCCACCAGACCTCCTCCCCGGCGGCCTGTTCCCCCAGGGTCACCGAGCGGGCCACCTCCCGGGCCAGGGAGCGCTTGGAGGGAAGAGGAAGGTGCTGGACCAGCCTGATGGCGGGGGCCATGCTGGCGGGCATGTTCGCCGAAAGCCCTGGAAGAGAGAGGTTCATGACCCCCACTTCCAGCATGGGATCCGGCAGGACCCCTGCACCGGCCTCCCGGGCCTCGACAACCCCAACCATATAGGCCGCGGCCCGGATGCGGGGGTTTCCCCCCCGGGCGAGCGCCAGGACTTCCTCCAACGTCAGGGTGCCGCCGCCGGTCCGACCAGGGTTCCCCTGCCGGGCTCGGGCCTCACTCGGCCCGACCAGCAGCAGCAAGGCCAGCGCGGCAGAGCCCCAACCTCTCCCCAACCTTCGAGCCATCCCCTCCTCGAGTCTTCAAGTCCGGCTCCGCGGGTCTCGATCCCTTCCCGGGCTGCGGGCGGAGCTTCCGGTATCGCTTCCTGACGGTAACCCTGGAGGGATGAAGAGAGGATGAAGGCACGATGAAGGTTCCTTCATGAAAGGCCGGGTCGGGACCGGAGGGAGATCCCTATCCAGCTGGGGGAGGCGTCTCAGCCCAGGGGCGGTCCCTGAACTGGAAAGGCAGCCCGGAGGACCGCTCCGTTCCCTTCCCGGTTCCTGGCCTCGACCCAGCCCCCATGGAGATGGCAGATGGCCCGGACGATGGCCAGGCCCAGGCCGGCTCCGCCCTCACCTCCGCCATGGCTTCTGGAAGGGTCCAACCGATAGAACCGCTCGAAGATCTGGTCCAGACGGTCGGGAGGGATCCCAGGGCCCGTGTCCGCCACCTCCAGGACCACGTACACCCCATCGGCCGTCACCGCGACATCGATGCGCCCCCCGGAGGGGGTGAGTTTCAGGGCGTTGTCCAGCAGGTTCCAGACGACCCGGTCCACCAGGTCCGGGTCCACCCTGGCCCGGACGCCGTTCCCGGGTTCCACGTTCACCTCCACGCCCTTCTCTTCGGCCCTCCTGGCGAGCCGCTCCACGGCTCGGCGGGCCCCTTCCGCGAGATCCACCTCCCTGGTCTGGAGGGGTGTGACCCCGGCTTCGGAACGGGTCAGGGTCAGTAGGTCCTCGGCAATCCTGGACAGTCGCCCCACTTCCTCCAGGGCGCTGTCGATGACCTGCCGGTACTCCTCCGGCGTGCGCTCCCTCCTCCGTGCGACCTCCAGCTCCCCCCTCATCGCCGTCAGGGGAGACCGGAGCTCATGGCTCGCGTCGGCGGTGAACCTCCGGTGGGCTTCCAGGGCCAGGCCCAGGCGCTCGAGCATCCGGTTCAGGACCTGAACCAACCGCTGGTATTCCCGGGTATCGGCGTAGGCCTCGATCTGCCGCTGTCCCCTGTCCAACCCGATGGCCTCGGCCTGGTCGATGATGGTGTCGACGGGGTGGATCATCCTGCTCGCCAACCACCACCCCGCGAGGAAGCTGGCCACCCCTGCCGCGACGGTGAGGCCAAGGAAGAACAGGCCCACCGTGCGCAGCATCCGGTCCCTCGACTCCAGGGGTGCCGCGACCTGGAGCACGTGCCGGGAATGAAGGGCCCCGAGCCGCTCCAGGGGGTAGTAGAGAGACCGGATGGCGATCCCCTGGAACTCCCCCTCCGTCCAGACCAGCTCTCCCCTCACAACCCGCTCCAGGGCCGACGTGTCGAGAGGGAGGTCGTGGGTGATGTAGCGGGTCCTGAGCAGGCTCTGCCCGTCGCCGTTCCACACCTGGGCGTAACGGTTGAGATCCCGCACGGAGGCGGCTTCCTCCGGGGTAAGATCCCACTCGTGGAAGCGCATGACCCCAGTGGGATCCTCCGTGAGGGAAGAGGCCTGGATGGAGGCGACGTTGAGAACGCTGACGTCCAGCTCCCGGTCCAGGGCTTCCCGGAGGGCCAGCCAGCTGAGGATCGCCACCGCCGTCACCCCGGCGGTGATGCCCCCGGCGACCCGGAGGGCAAGGAGGGTCCTGAAGGACCTCATCCTCCTTCACCTCCCGTCCCCTCCCGCAGGGCATAGCCCACACCCCGGACCGTCTCGATCCGGGCACCGGCAGCGACCCCTCGGAGCTTGTGCCGGAGGTTCGCGACGTGGACGTCCACCACGTTGCTCATGGGATCGAAGCGAAGGTCCCAGACCTTCTCCAGGAGCTCGGTCCGCCGGACCACGTCCCCGGGGCGGAGAAGGAAGTACTCCAGGAGCTGATACTCCTTCGGGGTCAGGTCCAGAGCCTGGCCCCCGGAGGAAGCCTCGTGGCGCAGGCGATCCAGCTCCAGCCCCCCGAAGGAAAGCGTCTCCCTCCGGGCTCCCCCACCGCGCCTGAGAAGAGCCCGTACGCGAGCCAGGAGCTCGTCGAAGCTGAAGGGCTTGGTGAGGTAGTCGTCGGCACCGGCGTCCAGCCCCCGAACCACGTCCTCCTTGGAATCCCGGGCGGTGAGGAGGAGCACCGGGACGGCCCGCCCCTCCCTCCGGAGCTCCCGGACGAGCTCGTACCCGGTCTTCTCCGGGAGCATGACGTCCAGAATGAGAAGGTCATAGTCGTGGACGTGGGCCTTCATGGAGCCGGAGTCTCCCTCGAAGGCCGCATCCACCGCGTAGCCGTCCTCCCGGAGGCCCTTCTCCAGGAAGCTGGCGACCTTCCTGTCGTCTTCCACCACCAGGATGCGCATGGGTCGGGTCCCTTCCGGATCGTATTCGCGGCGGGTGTCGCCCTCCCGGGGATCCTCCGAAGGAGGCCCGGCCGGAAGGACCGGAGCCTTACCGCACCCGCCAGACCAGCCCCGCAGAGAAGCTCAGGTCGTGCTGGGTCCGCTCCCAGTACTTGTTGATGTTGTCCCGGACCTGGGCTTCGAGGGTGAGACCGAAGAGCCCGACGGTAACGCCGCCCCCGAGGTCGGCGCTGGGCTCGAACCCGTCCGACGGGAGGATGGCCCCCACCGTGTTCTCCGGATTCGGGGGCCCGAAGCTGTACCACTTCCCGGAGAACCCCAGCAACACGTACGGCGCGATTCCCCGGAAGCTCAGGCGGGTCGGGAGAATCGCCTGCAGGCTTGCCCAGGTGACGGCAGCCGGAAGGTCGAACCAGGTGTTCACCACCCGGGGCGGGTCGAAGTAGACCCTCGGGATCAGGACCCCGTGGGTCGCGGTGAGCCACCCCTCGAAGCTCCGGGCCACCTCACCCCGGATCCTCACGCCCGGGTCCCCGTACCCCATCTCCAATGCCACTCCTGCCAGCGCCGCCCGCCCCAGGGACCCGTTGGTCCACTCCACATACCCGTCACCGGAGAAGTTCTTGAACTCCTCATAGAGGCTGTTGCCCGGGGAGAGGAGCCCCAGGCGGGGAATCAGGCTGATCTCCACCCCCTCCTGGGCCGCACCCGAGGATGGGGACACCAGGGCCAGGGCCAGGAAGAGGTATAGGGATCTCATGCGGTCCATTGGCTTTCCGGGTCCTCTGGGTCTTCGGGCGGCACCGGCTCAAGGTCAATGCTACTCCGTCCGAACCGGGATGGGTCCGCCTCCCCCGGGCCTGCCCCGTGGGTCGCCCCGTAAGGCGGGGCCGGCCGGGCGGGCCCAGGCGCAGGGGCCCCCACCCTGGCATCGGGGTTTTATGGAAATCTCTGGCGCAGATGTTGCTGGAAGGCTACCCTAGTCCTGTGCCGAAACGCAAATCGGGAAACGATTACCTGATGTGGTTGTTTAATACCGATGCCTCGAAGACTCACGGTTGTGCAGGTTTCTGTGCCGTTCCACTTCATGAGAACCCGTCATGGGTCAACAGGTAGGAGAGTGATGATGCGTAGGAGCCTTCTATTGCTCGTGGCGGCGGCGTTCCTGGTCCCTCTCATGACCGCATGCGAGGGACCTGTCGGGCCGGAGGGCCCCGCAGGCATCCAGGGTACCGAAGGGCCCCAGGGGCCCGCCGGTCCCGCAGGCCCCGCCGGGCAGAACGCCGCCGAGACCTGCACCCAGTGCCACACGAACAACACGAACCTGTTCGCCAAGCAGGTCCAGTACGAGAAATCCACCCACCGCCTCGGCGGGAATTTCGAGAGGGCCACCTCTCCCTGCGCCCTCTGCCACACCCACCAGGGCTTTCTGGAGAGAATGGCCACCGGCTCGACGACTCTCGCCGCCAGCTTCGTCCCCGACCCGGCGCCCATCAACTGCCGCACCTGTCACAAGATCCACCAGACGTTCACGGCAGCGGATTACGCCCTCACCACCACCGCCCCCAACGGGCTGATCTTCAACCAGGGCCATGGCCCGGTGGACCTCGGGCCCATCGGGAACCTCTGCTCCCAGTGCCATCAGGCCAACACGCTCAGCCCCAAACCGGTTCCCGGCGGAGCCCCCCTGACCGTCACTTCGTCCCGGTATGGCTTCCACCACGGCCCCCAGGCTCAGATCCTGGCCGGCACGGGACTCTTCGTCCTGGGTAGCGGGGTGATCACCGGCCCGGGCGCCCACGGCAACAAGGCCGTGAACGCCGACGCGTGCGGAACCTGCCACATGGGCCAGGCCTTCGGCGAGCAGGCGGGCGGGCACACCTGGAAGATGGCCTACGAGTACCACGAGGCCGACGTGCAGAACGTGGTGGGGTGCAAGGGGTGCCACCAGACCCTCACCAAGTTCGACTACAACGGGGTCCAGACCGAGATCCAGGGCCTGATCGACGAGCTGGCCGCCGAGCTTACCCGGATCGGGGTCCGCAGGACCGACAATTACTTCAAGACGGGTACATGGCCCGCGGATGTGGTGGCGGCGTTCGCCAACTGGCAGGCGATCTGGGAGGACCGGAGCGTGGGGGTCCACAACCCCACCTACGTGGAGACCATCCTCAGGGCCTCCATCACCAAGATGAAGACCTACTGATGGGACAGTCCGACCCAAGCCGTCGGTAGCTCGTAGGACATCTTTTCGAGGGAGGCACCCGTCCTGGAACGCCGGGGCGGGTGCCTTCGCTTGGTTCCCGGCCCGGGGAAGGTCAGGAGAACCGGGAGGCAGCCCGGCGAACCCATACGAGGAGCCGCCGGCCGAAGCGCAGGCTCCCTACGGATGGACCTGCAGGGGAGAAGGTGTTTTCGTTCTTCCGTTCGCTGGGGACCCGAGGACCCGGTCCTACCCTCTCCCATCGATTCAACCCATCCACCGCAACGATTGGAGAACCCGATGCCCGCTCTCCGGTTCCTCCTTGCTTCCGCCATCGTCTTCCCCTGGGGATGCCAGGCCGCTCCCGCCACCCTCACTTCGGCCCAGGCCGATTCCCTGGCCGTGGAGGTGCGGGAGGTCATGGGGCGGCTCACCGAGGCCATGAATGCCCATGACCCCGAGAGAGTCCTGGGCTTTTACCGTGACACCGAGGCGTTCGTCTACCTTGGGTGCACCGACCTGATGTTCGGATCGGCCTTCTTCAAGGGGATCATCGGTCCCTTCTACGTGAACAACCCCGAGGTCACCTTCCAGCGTGAAATCCTGCGGGTCCAGCTACTGAGCCCCTCCTCAGCCGTGGTGACCCTCCAGGGCAGCTCCACCGATTCCCCAGCCCTCTTCTGGACCCAGGTTCTTACCAGGGAGGCGGACGGCCGCTGGCTCATCACCCACGAGCACGAGTCATGGCCCGCCTGCGACCCTCCCCCCTCCCTCCATCCCACCGGACAGATGCCCGGACCGGGGGAGGGTCCCTGACCTCCAGGCCGCGTCATGGAAGCCCCTCTCCCGGGAAGCCCTTCCCCAGCGGCGGCTCCCAAGCCGAACCAGGCCCGCCGGGCAGGGAGCGGGCGGTTCTGGCAGGCGGTCGTGGCGGTCGTGGCCGCAGCGGCCTTCGCCCGCACGGTGGGCTTCGGTTGGGTGTACGACGACCAGATGGAAATCGTGCGAAACGTTCTCGTCCACTCCCTGGAGCACCTCCCCACCCTCTTCACCACCACCGTCTGGGCCGGGAGCGGCATGGAGACCTACCTCTACCGCCCTCTTGGTCTGCTGACCCACGCCCTGAACTACCGGATCTCGGGACAGGACCCCTGGAGCTACCATCTCGTCAACGTCCTCCTTCATGCCGGGGTGTCCCTCCTGGTCGTGCGGTTGGGGCTCCTGTGGGGGCTCACGCCGGCCGCAGCCGGGGTAGGAGGCCTCCTCTTCGCTCTCCATCCGGCCCATGTGGAGGTGGCCGCGGCGGTCTTCGGGCGGAAGGACCTCCTCGCCGGCCTGTTCGTCCTCACCATGGTGCTGGGTCATCGGGCCGCGCTGGCCCGGGGTGGGTGGCGTCTGGTGGTCCCCTCGGCCGCCTTCGCCGCCGCTCTCCTTTCCAAGGAGGTGGGGGCGGTCGGGCTACTCCTGGTGGGAGCACACGACCTCCTCCTGGGGGGGGACCGCCGCAAGCTCCTGGGCGGCAGGCGCGGGGCGGGGTCATACGTTTCGTACCTCCTCGTTCTCCTCTGCTACATCGTGGTCCGAAACCAGGTCACGGGCACGCTGGGCGTTCCCGAAACCTCCTTCTACGACAACCCCCTGGTGGGCGCCGACCCCTTCTCCCGGCTCGCCACGGCCCTGGTGGTGATCGGGCGGGGCCTCCTCCTCCTGATCCTCCCCCTCACCCTGTCCCCGGATTACTCCTACAACGCCATCCCCCTGGTCCAGTCTCCTCTGGACCCCCGCTTTCTGGCCGCCCTTGTGGTCCTCGCCCTGGCCGGGGCCCTCCTGCTTCGCCTGATCCGGAAAGGCAGGAGCGAGGAGGGCCACCCGCCGGACGTGCGTACCTTGGTGCTCCTGGGCATGGCCTGGTACGCCATAACCCTCCTGCCGGTGTCCAACCTCCTGGTGACGGTGGGAACCATCTTCGGCGAACGCCTCCTCTACCTCCCCAGCGTCGCCCTTTGCCTGACGGCGGCCGCAGCCATCCACAGGATTGCCCTCCGGCACCGCCGGGCAGCGCTGGCCGGGACCCTCCTCCTTCTCGGGGGCTTCACCACCCAGACGATTCGCTATACGGAGGCCTGGCAGGACGACCTCTCCCTTTTCCGGTGGGCTGTGGAGAGGGTTCCGACTTCCACGAAAGCCCACCACAAGCTGGGGGAGGAGCTCCTGAGGGTTGGTGAGTTCGGGGACGCGCTCCGGTCCCTGGACCGGGCGCTGGCCATCGCCCCCGGGAATGAATTCGCCACCTTCACCCGGGGGATCGCCACCTCCCGGATCACCGCCCGGTACCTTCCTCCACCTCTGGGCAGCGGAACGGTGGGGAGCCTTCCCCGGGACCCCGACCTCCTCTATGTCCTCGGGCAGGCGATGCGGGAGAGGGGAGAGTTGGGCAGAGCGGCGGACTACTGGGGAGAGGCCATCCGGCTGGACCCGGACCACCCCGAGAGCCTGGCGGACCTGGCGCCCCTGCGGATTCTGCGAGGCGATACCGCCACGGCTCTCGATTACCTGGAGCGGGCCACCCGGGGGCGCCCTTCCCTTGCCAGCGCCTGGTTCAACCTTGCCCAACTCCGTCTGGCGCGCCGGGAGATCCCTCCGGCCACGGAAGCGCTGCGCCAATTCCTGCGGGTGGCCGGACCCCGGTATTCCCAACAGATCCGATGGGCCCGGGAAACCCTGGAGGCGCTCTCGAACCGCTGAGCGCCTCCAGGGTCGAGGCTAGCCTTCCACCCGCTCCGCGGGGACCGTGATCCGGACCACGCCCCGGAGCTGTCCGGCTTCATACCCGGTAGCCAGATCACCCGGGTAACGGCTCTGGATGGCCTGCCGGACCTCCTCGGCCACGTCCTCGGATTTGCCGTGGCACTGGAGGCAGACCTCGGCCACGAATAGAGGCTTGTAGTACCGGTACTCCGTCTGGGAGGCCCGCTGTACGTAGCCGGCAGGGGCCGTTCCCTGGGCCAGGATGGCCTCCTCGAAGTAGCGAAGGGCCGCTTCGTCCCCGGAGTCAGGAGCATTTTCCGGATTCCGGTACCGGAAGGAGGTTCGCTTCAGCCCCAGCCCCCCCTCCAGCCCCGCCTCTACCATCCGGGTGAGGGGAATGGCCTCCGTGGCGCAGAACTCCACAGCGTGGGGCGCGCCCCCCTCCCCGATGGCCTGGGTGAGCCTGCCCACCAGCGTCCTGAGGAGCTCAGCCGCCGCCGGTTCCGCAATCCCGGCCACGAGTTCCCCGTCTTCCGGGGTCACCTGCGGGAGGCCCTTCTCACACCCGAAGGCAGGCAGGACCAGCAGGGCGGCAAGGGACACCCCCCGGCCGGAACGGCGTCTTGCGGCAACCATGGTTCCAGCCTCCTTCCTCAATGGCCCTCCCCGGAGCGCTTGGCCAACTCCCGGTCCAGCATGAGGAGAGCCCCCTTGTTGTCCCCGGCCATCTTCAGGAGCTCCACCACCCGGCCCGTGTTCTCCTCCTCCTCCACCTGCTCGTCGATGAACCAGTGGAGCTCCAGCTGAGCCGGGTAGTCCCCCTCCTCCAGGGCCAGCTTGTAGAGGTCGTGGATGCACTTGGTGATGTGCTGCTCGTGCTTCAGGGCCGTCTGGAATCCATCCAGGGGCGACCCGAACTCCAGGGGGGGCTCGCCGATGGCCTTCAACGCCACCCGGCCACCACGCCGGTTGATGTGTTTGAAGAGGCGCATGGCATGCTCCAGCTCCTCCTCGGCCTGGTGCTTCATCCAGCCTGCGAAACCCTCCAGGTTCAGCGCTTCGAAGTGGGCCGATATGGCCAGGTACACGTAGGAGGAGAAGAGCTCCTCGTTGATCTGCTCGTTGAAGGCCGCCTGCATCCGGTCGTTCATCCTACCTCCAGGTTTCTTGGGCTATGAGACTAGAGTCACAGTCTATGGAGTCTGGCGCGATGGGTAAGAACTACCCTCCCCAGTGCGAAATCGAAAGGCCTGGCCGCCGGCTCGTCCGGGGCGGAGACAGGGGTTACAAAGAGGCGCCGGGACCCGTCGCGGATCCCGGCGCCCCCGAGCGGCCCACCACACGGGCCCTTCACGATCCAGGAGAGACGCTTCCCGTCAGCCCGCTTTCGGGATGTGGCACCATCCGCAGGTCTGATTCCCACGGTTCTTGTGGTCCGCCGGCACATCCGGCACCGGAGGCATCACGCCGGCGGCATGGCACATCATGCAGTTGTCCTTCCCGGCCAGGTCATGGGCAACGGGGGGAACGGCCTTGGTCTGCATGGGGGCGTCCGGCGCATGGCACCACTGGCAGGACTCGTTGCCCCGGTCCTTGTGGGTCGCAGGCACGTCCGGCACCGGGGGCATCACGCCCGCCGCGTGGCACATCATGCAGTTTTCCTTCCCGGCCAAGTCATGGCTCGTGACCGGGATCTTGTCCTGGGCCATGGTGGGGGTGGCCAAAGCTGCCAGGAGGAAGAGGCCTCCCCCAAGGCCTACGATACGACGGATCATTTCAAACGTCTCCCATGGTGTGTGAACGATTCCGGTTGGCCCGAGGTCCGGGATCTGGAGGGGCACCCCGGGTTGCTGTCCAGCCGAACAGCCACCTGAAGCCACTGAGCCCGCCCTGTGATTCCCGTTCGTGCCCTCTGTTAAAGGTAACGATACCGCACCGGGAATCACATCTGCAAGGATTCGGCCATTTCGTCCAACCTGGTCACCCTTTCCGTGAGAGAACGCCCGGGGACCATACGTCCCCTTCGTTCCGCGAAGGAGAGGCGCTGGGCTTCGATCGAAGGTTGGGTGGGCGTCGCCCTAGAGGTGAGGTCAACATATCCCAGAAAATACCGACACCGGGGCGATTTGGCTCAGGAAGAGGCCGCCCGGTCATTCCACAGCCCCTGCTGAACCGGCTGGAAAGTGGTTATCCTGGAGGTCGCTGAGCCGTTTCGGTGAGAAATGCGTGCCCGATCACCCCGGAACGCATATTTTCTGGGATTGACCTGCCGAATCCCTCTTCGGGTAGGGCGCCGCCCTGCGAACCGGCGACAATGGCATGGTTCTCGCCCTTGGAAGGGGCCGTGGGAAACGAAGAAGGCCGACTGGATGCCTTCTGGAGCAATAAACCGACTGAAGTTGTTTTCCGGGAAAGGCCTCGGCATCCCGGAAGCAGGCGGGCTTGAACCGCCCTGGGATAGGATGAGATGTCCGGCAGGACATTCTGTCCCTGGCCGGGACGGGGAGAGGATAGCGGAGTCCAGAGCACCTGCATGATCGGGAGCAAGATCGGGAGCCTGCACATGATGATGGGATGCCGAAGCGATGTGTCTCCTCTCTTCCTGGCGATTCTCCTTCTCGGGAGCGCCGCGGGTTGTGTGGACCGAGAGGCCCTCTACGTGGAGCAGCCCCCCTGGGACGCCGCCGTGGACGAAGCGGGAGGGTTCCTGGGATACGGCGACCCGGCCACCAGGGCCACCCTGTGCGGTGGATGCCATCCCGGCCCCCAGATGGAGTGGGCGGAGACGGCCCACGCCGGCGCCTGGGCCACGCTCCAGGGGAGCGGCCACTCCGCCGCCTACTGCGAGGCCTGCCACACCGTCAGCGCGCTCGGAAACGCCGCAGCCAATCCCAACGTGGGTTGGACCTCCACCGGGGACCCCCGCTTCCTGGACGTCCAATGCGAGAGCTGCCACGGTCCGGGTTTGGCCCACGTGGGCTTTCCGGGGGCAGAGCAGCCCCTCGCCTCGCTGAAGGCCATGGAGGCCGGAACCGATGGCTGCGGGGAGTGCCACAACGGGACCCACCACCCCTTCGTGGAGCAGTGGGCCACCTCCGCCCACGGCAAGGGCCCTCATACGGAGGAGGCCGGAACCCGCAGCGCCTGCGCCCCTTGCCATGAGGGAAAGGCGGCCCTGGCCGTCACCTTCGGGGAGGATGCCGATTACCGCGAGAAGGACGACGGGAAGCTCCTCACCATCACCTGTGCGGTCTGCCACGACCCCCACGGCTCGGCTTTCGACGCCCAGCTCCGGGCCTCCATCGACATCCCCACGAAGGACAACCTCTGCATGCGGTGCCACACCCGCAGGGGCACCGCCTGGTCCTCCCACGGGCCCCATGCCGCCCAGGGCCTGTTGATCCTCGCGCAGGACGTGGGCTACATCCCGCCGGGCTCGGGACTCGACCTTGCCCTGATCCCCAACCCCCACGGACCCAGGAACAACAAGGGGCTCTGCGCTACCTGCCACGTCCAGAAGACGACCATCAACGATGCCGGCGGGAACTTCCTGCTGGAGAGCGTAGGCCACACCTTCGACGCCATCAGCTGCCTGGACGAAGGGGGGATTCCCGACCCCGAGGCCTCCTGTCCCGTGGAGGAGCGTACCTTCGCGTCCTGCGCCGGGTCGGGCTGCCACGCCGACCAGGACTACGCCCGGCGCGCCTATCTCAAGCGGCAGGACCGGCTGAACGTCCTCCTGGATCAGCTCTGGGCCGACACGGACCGGGACCATGTGCTCGAAACGACCGACGGCGGCCTCCTCCCCAAGGTCCTGGCCAAGGGCCTCGCGGCAGAGCTGAACCTCGAAAGCTCGACCGTCACTCCCGCCAAGGGCGCCATCTGGAATGCCATGCTGGCGTGGACCGATGATCGCCCCCACTGGGCTGACGGAGAGGTCGGTGGAGCCCATTTCGCCTCTCACCCCAACAGCGGAAACGGGGTCCACAATCCTCATCTGCTGGAAGCCCTCTTGCTGGCTTCCATCGGCGACATCAGGAGTGCGTATGGACTCCAATGAGCACCCGGCCCCCGGTTCCGTGGGTCGTGGGCGGCAACCTTCCTCCTCTGGAGGCTCGGACGCTCCTCCGCGGAGGGTCGAAATGACCTATCGGAAGCTCCTTCTCGTCGCTCTTCTGGCCCTGCTGGCGCTGCCGGCCCGAGCCGAGGGGCAAGGCTTCAACGGAAGAGCGAGAACCTACGCCAGCGCCCTCCAGATCCGGGATCTGGTCCTGGACAGTGTGCCGGAGGGCCTGGTGGGAGGCGAAGGATCACAACGGGCCCTCCTGGACGGGACCCCGGCGGTTTGCGACGGGGCCTACTGCAGGTTCTACCGTTCCGGGAACGACTTCGGAGTGATCCCGGTGCTCCAGGACCTCGAGGTCAACGTCTGGACCGGGGTCACCGGTCTGAGCGCTTACGCCCATGTCCGGGGCCGCCAGAGCATCGGCGACTGGAAGGTCATCTGGCCCGGGATGGAAAAGGAGTTCGAGGCCCTGGCCGCGTACGTCGAGTACCGGCGTTCCTTCTACCGGGTTCAGGCGGGCAGGATCTGGCGGACCTCCGCGCTCGGCTTCTACAACTATGACGGCGGCTCTGCGGAGTTCCGCCTCCCGAGCAACCTGGACGTGAGCGCTTACGGCGGGCTCAGTCTGGTTCGCGGCCTGAGCGAGATGCATCACTCCGACCTGATCTCCTCGGTGGAGCCTCTGGCCCCCCGGGAGGACGCCTACCTCGGGGGGATCGAGGCCCGCTGGCGGCCTTCACCCGCCCTGGTTGCATCCCTGACCTACCAGAAGGAACAGACCATCCACTCCGGGGAGCTTTACTCGGAACGGATCGCGGGCAGTGCCCGCCTCCTGGTCGACGACGCTACGGTGGACCTGGAGGTCAAGTACGACATGGCCACCGAGCAGGTGAATCTCGCCAGACTCGCCGTTTCCACCCCCCTCAAGGCAGGGTTCCGGGCCAGCGGTGAGGTAAGGAGGTACGTCCCCTTCTTCGAGCTCTGGACCATCTGGGGCGCCTTCTCCCCTGTGGGCTATGACGAAGCCCGGGCCCGCCTGGATTGGACCCGCTCCTCCGGCACCCTTTCCGCCTACACCTACGGAAGCTACCGCCTCTACCGCGACACCTTCGCCGAGGCGGCTTCGGGGCCGGGCATCCGGGACAACGGCTGGCGGGTAGCGACCGGGGGCCGGTATTCCCTCACCGATGACCTCTCCCTGCGGGGAGAGTACCGCTACGACGAGGGCTACGGATCCAGCCGCCACGGCGGGGATCTGTCGCTTCAGCGCTTCTTTGGACGAGACACCTTTGTTTCCCTCACGGGCACGGCCTTTGAGACCTTCTCTGAGCTCCAGGTGGGGTCGGGCCGGGTGTTCGGCGGCGGCGTTCAGGGCGGGTTGCCCATCGGGCCCGCCAGGCTCCTGGGTGGCGCCATGTTCTACAAGCACCAGCAGATCGAAAGGCCGAGCCTCCTGGATCTGAACCAGAGCCGGCTGAACCTCACTCTGGAGATCCCCTTCGGGAAGGACCCCGGTCTGAGGGGGAGGGGGAACTGATGAAACGGGCCCTGTTGCCGGCCGCGTTGGCCCTGGTTCTTGGTGCGGTTCTGAGCACCCCGAAGCTGGAAGCCCAGGTGAGCTTCCCCCACGAAAAGCACGCCGTGTTCTTCTCCGAATGCAGCGCATGTCACGGGGGGGTGACCTCCGGCGTCCAGGCTGATGTCTATCCCCAGCTTTCGACCTGTGCTGCGTGCCACGACGGATCCACGGCCCCCAAGGTGGAGTGGATGCCGCCGAAGGACGCCCGGGCTTCGAGCCTCGCCTTCTCCCACACGCCCCACGCCTTCGACTGCGCCACCTGCCACCTGCCGGGGGGGAGCGAAGACCTCGCGAGCCTGGCCTACCCCGAGCCCGAGACCTGCTTGAGCTGCCATGTGCCCGGGGTCCAGCACCAGCAGGTGGAGGAGTGCGGATTCTGCCATGCGAAGGTCGTAGACTTCCGCCTCACCCAGGACGGTCGTCTTCCTCCCTTCCACGGCGCCGGCTTCTCTTCGAATCACGGAGCCGCCGCGGCCGCAGATCAGCCCGAGTGCGCCTCCTGCCATGCCGAGAACACCTGCACCCAGTGCCACGCAGCTCTGGGAGAGCCCTCGTTCCACCCCATCAACTTCCTGGCCTCCCACAGCTCCGAGGCTTTCGGACGGGTGAGCGACTGTACCTCCTGCCACAGCACCGAGGCGTTCTGCCGTGAGTGCCACGTGGCCCTGGGATTCCAGGGGAAGGGAGAGCTGGCCGGCCCCTTCCACAGCAACCAGCCCCTATGGATCCTGGGCCATGCGCAGGCTGCCAGGCAGGACCTGGAGAGCTGCTCCTCCTGCCACCGGCAAACGGATTGCCTGCGGTGCCATTCGGCCTCGGCCGGTATGAGGGTGAGTCCTCACGGCCCCGATTTCCCCTCCTCCAGCATTGCGGACAGAAACAAGGCCATGTGCACGGCCTGTCACGTCACCGGTCTCGCAGGCGGGGGAGCTTCATGACGTGAACCTGCTCAATAACCGCTGAATCCCTCCCCTCCCATCCTTGCGGAGGGGGTCGAGCGGCAGAGGTGAGGTAGCGATGAGGTCCACCCTTCGCCTTATGCTGGACGCTGGTGCTGTACTCATCATGGGCATCCTCCTGCTGGGCTTCCCTTCCAGCGGGACGGCCCAGGAGGAGGACCCCTGCCTCATGTGCCACTCCATGGCCGGCATGTTCCAAGGGGACGACACGCTGCGCCTGGTGGTCACTCCCCAGGCGCTGGAGGGTTCGGTCCATGCCCCCTTCGGCTTCTCCTGCTCCACCTGCCACCAGGGGATGGAGTTCCCGCACCCGGAGAACCCCCGAGCCAGCTGCTCTCCCTGCCACTCCGAGCTCGAGGCCCTCTACGCCGAGAGCCTCCATGGATACGCCCTGGCCCGGGGCAACGAGCGCGCCCCCAGCTGCGCCACCTGCCACGGGAGCCACCAGATCCTCTCCAGCTCGAACCCACAGTCCCGCACGCACCAGGTGAAGCTCCCCGGCACCTGCGCCGAGTGCCACGGGCAGGCGGGCCTCCTCACCGACCAGCTGGTGCGGCTTCCCCAATCCTTCCGGGAATACGCACTCTCGGTCCATGGGGAGGGAGCCACGCGGGGGGTGGCGGTCGCGGCCTCGTGCGCCGACTGCCATAGCGTACACGACCTCAAGGGCTCCGCCGATCCCGAGTCCCCCATCAACCCCCGCAACGTCGCCGCCACCTGCGGCCAGTGCCATCCCGACATCCAGATCCAGTACGACCGCTCCATCCATGGCCGCGCCCTCTACGCGGGGATCAAGGACAGCCCGACCTGCACCGACTGCCATGGGGAGCACCTCATCCTATCCCCCACGAGCCCTGCCGCGCGCGTCTCGGGCATCTTCAAGGCCGAGGAGACCTGCGGGCGGTGCCACGATGATCCGCTCATCATCTCGAAGTACGGGTTCGAGGCCGGAGTAGTGGGGTCCTACCTGGACAGCTACCATGGGTGGGCGAACCGGGCCGGCGACGGACGGGCCGCCAGTTGCATGGATTGTCACACGGCCCACCTGGTCCTGCCGGCGGCCGACTCGGCCTCTTCCATCTCGCCGGCGAACATCGTGGCCACCTGCGGCGCCTGCCACCCGGGAGCCACACCCAACTTCGCGGCGTCCTACGACCACAGGTCGGCCTCCATCACGGCCAATCCCGTCAACCGGGCCATCCGCAGCATCTACCTGTGGCTCATCCTGCTCATCATCGGGAGCATGGTCCTGCACAACCTGATCATCATCAACTACTTCATGCTGAAGCGGCGCCGCGAGCAGACCGAGGCCCAGGCCACCGTCACCCGCTTCACCATGAACGAGGTGTCGCAGCACCTGGTGCTCACCGTCGCCTTTCTGGTCCTGGTGGTCACCGGCTTCGCCCTGCGTTTCCCCGACGCCTTCTGGGTGAAGGGGCTGGCGGCTCTGGGCATGTCGGAGCCCGTGCGGGGCAACGTCCACAGGATCGCCGGCGTGGTCCTCATCCTCGTCTCCGCCTACCACGCCTGGTACGTCCTGGCCACCAGACGCGGGCGGTCCGATCTCAAGGCCCTTCTCCCCCAGGGAAGGGACGTGGTGGACCTGGCCCACAACCTTCGCTTCCTCACCTTCCGTTCCACGAAGAAGGCCAGGTTCGCCCGCTACGACTACTCCCAGAAGGCCGAGTATTGGGCGCTGGTGTGGGGGGGCATCATCATGGCCGTCACGGGGCTCATCCTCTGGTTCCCCACGGTGGCCGCGAAGTACCTGCCGGCCCTGGTGATCCCCGCCTCCCAGACCATACACTACTACGAGGCCTGGCTGGCCACCCTGGCCATCCTCGTCTGGCACTTCTTCTTCGTCATCTTCCACCCGGAGGAGTACCCCATGAGCTGGACCTGGCTCACGGGCAAGATGACCAAGAAGTCCGCCAAGGAACACCACGCCCAGTGGTACGACGAGGAGATCGCTCCCCTGGAAGGAGGGGGCTCCGAGCTGGCGGGGGTGGACGCGGACGACAAGGTCTCAGGGACCGGCGACTGAGGGGGGGAGAGCATCGAGGAAAGACAGGCGAGCCTACCCATGAGGTTGGACGTCCTTGGAGGGACGTGTCCCATGCCCATCCGCCGAGCATCCTTAGCGGGTATCCTCCTCTTCCTGGGCCTTCTGTCTCCGGAAGCGTCCCTCCTGGCCCAGGGTGACGAGATGTGCCTCATGTGCCACGGGGATCCCGCCATGCTCCAAGGGGTGCCCCGGGCCCAGAGGCTGCTGGTCACGGCCCAGACCCTGGCGGGATCGGTGCATGGGGAGGCCGGGGTGGGGTGCACCCTCTGCCACCAGAACCTACCCATTCCCCACACCGCCGCCGACGTGCCGCCGGTGGATTGCGGGGTCTGCCACTCCACGGAGAGCCAACTCCACGCTGAGTCCCTCCACGGCCAGGCTGCGGCCCGGGGAGACCCCTTGGCCCCTTCCTGCGTGGAGTGCCACGGAGGCCACGGCGTACTCCGGGCCGCGAACCCGCGGTCCCGGACATCCACCATGAACATCCCCCTCCTCTGCGGCGAGTGCCACAGGGAGGGGGCCCCGGTCGCACGAACCCGGGACATCCCCCAGGACCGGATTCTCCAGAACTACTCCATGTCCATCCACGGGGACGGGCTCTTCCGGGCGGGGCTCACGGTCACGGCGGTATGCACGTCCTGCCACACCTCCCACCACATCCTTCCCCACACCGACCCCCGCTCCAGCATCCACCGGGACAACGTGGCCGCCACCTGCACCCAGTGCCACGCCCGCATCGAGGAAGTGCACGTCCAGGTGATAGAAGGGCGACTCTGGGAGTCGGAGCCCCAGAAGATCCCGGCCTGCGTGGACTGCCACGCTCCCCATGAGCAGCGCCGGGTCTTCTACGACGCAGGCACCGCCAACCAGGACTGCATGGCCTGCCACGGCAACCCCACCCTCTCAGGGTACAGCCACGTCGCGGATGACACCGTGTCCCTGTATGTGGACGGGGAGGCCTACTCCGGGGCCTTGCACGCCGGCACGGCCTGCGCCCAGTGTCACGTAGACGTGACCCCGGGGCTGACCCGAGCCTGCGAAACGGCCACCCAGCCGGTGGATTGCTCCATCTGCCACGCCGAGGCGGTGGACCAGCACCGCAGCGGCACCCACGGACGGCTGGCCGCCCAGGGGGACCCCGACGCTCCCACCTGCCTGGATTGCCACGACAAGCACGTCACCCTGGGCCGCACCAACCCCACCTCCCCCACCTACGCCCGGAACGTCCCGGACCTCTGCGGACAATGCCACCGGGAGGGGGAGGCGGCGGCCACTCGGCTGGGCATCGAGGGGTACCCGGAGGGGATCGTGGGCTCCTACGAGATAAGCATCCACGGGGAGGGGCTCCTCCAGGCGGGTTTGGTGGTGACCGCCACATGCAACGATTGCCATACGGCCCACCGGCCCCTGCCCCCTGACGACCCCGAGTCCACCGTCAATCCCTCCAACATCTCCCTCACCTGCGGAGCGTGCCACCACGGGATCGAGGAGGCGTTCGAGGGGAGCGTCCACTGGCAGGAGCGGGGCGACTCGGACGAGCTGGAGTACCCCACCTGCGAGGATTGCCACACCTCCCATTCCATCGCCAGGACAGACAGGGGTGACTTCCGCCTCCTTATGATGAGCCAGTGCGGGCGATGCCATGTGGAGGAGACGGAGACCTTCTTCGACACCTTCCATGGGAAGGTCTCCCGCCTGGGGGACGAGGGAGCCGCCAAGTGCTACGACTGCCACGGCACCCACAACATCCTCCCTCCGGAGAACCCCGCCTCCACCCTGAGCCGGGAGAACGTGCTCTCCACCTGCGCACAGTGCCACCCGGCGGCCAACGCCCGCTTCACCGGATACCTCACCCACGCCACCCACCACGATCCGGAGAAGTACCCGCTCCTCTTCTTCTCCTTCTGGGCCATGACGGCCCTCCTGGTGGGCACCCTCGCCTTCGCCACCCTCCACACCCTGGCCTGGCTCTACCGGCTCTGGCGGTCCCCCGAAGACTGGAAACCCCACCGGGCCCACAGGATTCCGACGCCGGGGGAGAGGATGTACCGGAGGTTCAGCACCTTTGAACGGACCCTCCATGGGGTGATGATCCTCAGCTTCTTCACCCTGGCCATCACCGGGATGGTGCTGAAGTTCTCCTACATGGGATGGGCCCAGGTCACGTCTCGCCTCCTGGGCGGATTTGCCGTCACGGGCGCCCTGCACCGGATGGCGGCGATCGCGCTCATCGCCATCTGGCTGACCCATGTGTGGGACGTGGCGAAGAAGAAGCGAGCCTCGGGGAAGAGCTGGCTCCAGTTCATCGCCGACCGGCGCAACTCCCTCCTCTTCACCAAACAGGACCTGCTGGACCTGTGGGGATCCATCAAATGGTTCCTCGGGAAGGGGCCCCGGCCGGACTACGGCCGCTGGACGTACTGGGAGAAGTTCGACTACTTCGCGGTCTTCTGGGGGATGTTCATCATCGGCTCCACGGGAATCCTGCTCTGGTTCCCGGAGGCCTTCACCCTGATCCTCCCCGGGAGGTCGGTGAACATCGCCACCATCATCCACAGCGACGAGGCCCTGTTGGCGGTGGCCTTCATCTTCACCGTCCACTTCTTCAACACGCACTTCCGCCCGGACAAGTTCCCCATGGATCCGGTGATCTTCACCGGACGTGTGTCGGTGGAGGAGTTGAAGATCGACAAGCCCCGGGAGTATGAGGAGCTGGTGGCCTCCGGGGAACTGGAGAGGAACCTCTTCGACCCCTATCCCCGGAACGTTCAGATCCTCTTCAGGGTTCTCGGATTTGCTGCGCTGACCATCGGCCTGACCCTCATCGCTCTGATCGTGTACTCCATGATCTTCGGGTACCGGTAGGGCCGATCCCGTCCGGCTGGTCGGCCACGGAAGTCACGGAAGGGGTCACACCGAAGAAAGGAATGAAGGCGTGAAAGCACGCTACGTATCGAAGGCCACCCGAGGCTCACCTCTCCTCGCCCTCGGCTTCCTGGCCCTCGCCGCCTGTGGCGGGGAGGGAGGGGAAGGCCAGAGCGCTCCGGAGGAGCCGGGGCTCCCCCCGGCCGCCCAACCCATGACCCAGACCGTCCAGACCCTGGTCGGCCAGGGAAACGAAGCCCAGCGCGCCGGGCGTTACGAGGAGGCACTGGGCTTCTACCGGGACGCGATGGACCAGGAGCCCGGCCATCCCGTACCCGAGTTCGGTGCTCTCATGGCGTCCATGGCCCTGGGGGATTCCGCCCTGGTGGACAGCCTGAGGAGCCGCCTCCTGGTTACCGCGCCCGAGCTCGTGGGGATGCTCAGCCCCGACGGGTCCATGGGGAGCATGCCTGCCGCGCCCCATGCGGGATCGGGAAGCGGAATGCCCGGGATGCCTCCGGGTCACCCCAGCATCCCCGCGGTCACCCCGGACACGCTCCAGCCCGACACCGCCGGGGTCCATTGAGAGGCCGGGGTGGGCGACAGGAAGGGGGTCGGCGGGCAACCCACCGACCCCCCTGGTGCCTCCGTCGGCTGCGTGCTCTTCGATTCCCTGGTCAGGAGAACCCACGCGAGCCGTTGAGGAGACGAAAGCTCCTACACTTCAATCATACGGACCACGAGTCGTCCCCACTACTCTAGATGATCTGAAGGAGTCTTCTCCTACTCCCCCCTTCGCCCCGTCACGGCCACCCGGCCCTCACCGTCCAGTTCCAGAATCATCCAGGTGTTCGTCGTGCCGCAGAGTGTACAGAAGGCGTGGTCCATGTCCACCACCTCCAGCTCCGAGACCTGGCCGCACCCCTCGCACTGGGCCCGGACCGTCCCCCACTCCTCCCGCAGGCCGCTGCGGGCCAGTCGGACACCCATGACCACCGGCCGCAAGCGGGAGAGCGGGCAGATCTCCCCGTCGCAGCTGTCGCCGAAGTCCAGGCAGACCACCTCGTCTTGATCGCCAAGGTTGGCCTGCCCCCCCCGAGGCGAGCCCGGGGTAAGGGTCACCAGTACCTCTTTCTGGCAATGGGCACACCAGGTCTTGCGGGTTTCGGCTCTCTGGCTCATCCAGCCCTATCCTTCCTGCGACCCGCCCGGAGTCCCGCCGTCCGCGCCGCCATCCCCCTTGGTCTTCCCTTTCCGGACCTCCCGCACGATTCGCTTGTAGTTCTCCTCCATCTGGCCGGTGGGCACCTCGAAGAGGGGACACATGGACCCGGTGCAAGTCTCCCCGAACTCAAGGCAGATGCAGCCGGAGGGATCGTGGGCGGTCGGGAGCACACCCTCCGGGAGATCTTCGGGAATCACCACCTCCACCTGCCGGTCGCAGGCGGAGCAGAAAGCCTTCTGGGTCCTCATTCCATTCCCCTTTCCAGGTCAGATGCCGACCTCGGGCCCGGAATCCCAAGCAGCTACGTCACGGGCTCGCCGGCCCGGCCATCCACCCCCCGTCACACGGAATGTACTACTTCCGAGCCTGGCGCCGCGCGGCGAAGGGCCCCGGCGGCTCCCCCGGGGGTGGCGACGAATGCCGTGGTCGCGCCGGCATCGGCGGCCATGCAGGTGCTCGCAGCCACCGTTACACTCCGCACCCGGCTCTCGGAGGGCGAGCCCGTAGCAGGATCCAGGAGATGATGGTACCGCCGGCCCCGGTGCTCGAAGTACTGCAGGTAATCCCCCGAAGTGGCCACGCCGCGATCGCTCATGGCCAGCGTGGTCACCACCTTCTCGGGGTCGTCCGGGGAGCGGACTCCCACCTTCCAGGGGTCTCCATCCTCCGACGACCCCATGGCGTACAGGTCTCCGCCCAGGTTCACCACCGCGTCCTGGATTCCCCAGGACCGCAGAACCTCCACCGCTCGATCCACCCCGTACCCCTTGCCGATCCCTCCCAGATCCACCCCCATGTCCTCTTCGTGGAAGAGGACGACCTCATCCCCGGCGAACCGATCCACCTCCAGGGCCCTGTATAGACCCCGGCCGGCATAGCGCCGCACCTCATGTACGTCAGGGGGGGCATTCCGGTTCCCCACATCCCAGAGGCGAACCGCTCCGCCCAGGCAGGGATCGAAGGCCCCGGCGCTCGCTTCCGCCCACGCCAAGGACTCCAGGAGCACGCCCGCCGTTTCCTTGCTGACGGGCTTGGGAGCAGCGAAAGCCGCCAGGTTCACCCTCCCGATCTCGGAGTCGTCCCGGAACCGGGTGAGCAAGGCCTCCACCCGCCTGATCTCGGAGAAGGCGGCATCCATGGCCCCCTGGGCAAACCGACCATCCCGGTGGACGAGGGCTATCTCCCCCAGGGTACCCATGACCGGGAGGGTCCGGCGAACCAGGTGCCGCCGAGCGCCCAGAGCCAGAGGGAGGGATCCCACCACAAAGGCCCCGACCCCCAGGGAAATGAAGTCTCTTCTGCTGGGAAAGGAACGCTTCCCGCCTTCAGCCGTCATTGTCGTTCTCCGTTATTCACGTCTTGTCGGGCCACCAGCCTGAAGAGCTCGCGATCCCTCCGCATCCTGCGCACCCTTCACCCGGGGAGCAGGCATCCCCCGGGCAGCTTCCGGACCCACCCAACCGGCTCCCCCTCCGGGTGGCCAGGTACCCGAAGAAGGCGAAAAGGGCTGCAGCCCCCAACGAGCCCAGGAACATCGTCATGAGCTGAAAAGCCCCGCGAATCCCATGAAGGCCAGGGAAAGGGTCCCGGCCAGAACCAACACCAAGCCCATGTTCCGGGCGATGGCCGGAACGTCCGACAGCGCCACCTGCTCCCGTATGGAGGCCATGAGGACCAGGGCCAGGGTAAGCCCCAGCCCACCCCCGAGAGCGAAGATCAGCCCCTCCATAGCGTTGTACTCCCGGTTGGTCTGGAAGATGGCCAAGCCCAGGATGGCGCAGTTCGTCGTGATCAGGGGCAGGAAGATCCCCAGCTCGCGGAAGAGTGTGGGGCTGAACTTCTTGATGACCATTTCCACAATCTGGACCAGGGAAGCGATGACCACGATGAAGGAGATGATCCTCAGAAAGGGGGCATATACCAGCACATACGCATTCAGGAAAGACGCCACCAGCGAGGTGATGACCATGACGAAGATGTTGGCCAGGCCCATGCGGACGGCGGTAGCCACCTTCCCCGAGACCCCCAGGAAGGGACAGAGCCCCAGGAAGAGGGCCAGAGTGAAGTTGTTCACCAGCATGGAGGAGACGAAGATCCAGGATAGCTCGCCCATCAGGCCGCCCCCTCCTTCCGCTCCGCACGCAACGAATGGGCCCAATGGCGGATCTCTGACCGCTCTGCCTTCCGCCCCCGCCACCAGCCCAGCCCAAGGAGAATGAACCCCATGGTGAAGAAACCCCCGGGAGGGAGGATCATGATCACCCAGGGCTCGAAGGAGTCACCGAACAACCGGAAGCCCAGGAAGCTCCCGTTCCCCAGCACCTCCCGAAAGCTCCCCATGAGCAGGAGGGTGATGGTGAACCCGATCCCGTTGCCGAGAGCATCCAGGACGGAGCGGCCCACGGAGTGCTTCGCGGCGAAGGCCTCTTGGCGACCCAGGATGATGCAGTTCACCACGATGAGGGCGATGAAAGCCCCCAGGTCTTTGTGGATCACGGGAAAAAGGGCCTGGAGCACCATGTCCACGATGGTGACAAAGGTGGCGATTATGAGGATATAGGTGGTGATCCGGACCTCTCCCGGGATGAACTTCTTTAGAAGGGAAACCAGGAAGCTCGACCCTACCAGGACGAAAAAGGTCGCAGCCGCCATGGCGATGGCGTTGGCGACGCTGTTGGTCACCGCCAGCGTGGGGCACAACCCGAGAAGCTGGACCAGGACCGGGTTCTCCCTCCAGATCCCCTTCAGGAAGTCCTCTTGGGGAGTCGTGTGCTTCATGGCCTGCCCTCCACTCCCGGGCCGCCTCCGGCTCCGTTGGCGTGTTCCTGGTGGTAAGCCTCCAGGAGGGCCCCCAGAGCCTCGATGCGGTGGTTGATGATTGCGATGACGGCCCGGGAGGAGATGGTGGCTCCGGTGATCATGTCCACCTCGGTTGCGGCCCCGGTGGACCTCCCGACCTTCACTCCCACGATGGGAGCCTCTACGCCGCCGAACGCCCCGACGAACGCCGAGTCCTTCACGATCTTGTCTCCCAACCCCGGCGTCTCCTTGTTGTCCATCACCTTCATTCCCAGCACCTGCCGGGTAGCGGGGTCGTAGCCGAAGATGAGGCGGATCACGTCCTGAAAGCCGGCCTCGGCCCCGGCCACGGCGAACCCGACCGGGTGGCCCTGCGCATCGAACCCGAGATAGACCCGGTCCAGGGCGGTGGAGTCCACCCCCGGGGGGAGTTCGGCGGTGAGCCCCTCCTCATAGACGAACACGGTTTCGTAGTGGTCCGGCCCCTTCAGAACCTCCTGGATGGACTCGGCCAGGACCTGGGCCTGGTAGGCCAGGATGAGGGGTTGGCTCCAGAGGTAGACGAAAACCAGGAGGGCCCCGACCAAGGCCCCGGATAGCGCCAGAGTCAGAAGCAGGCGAAGGGCGGATGCTTCTTTCTTCGCGGGCATGCCTGGGGCCCCTACCTCTCCTCCACCCGTCGCGGCGGAAGGACCCTCACCCGGGCCCTCTGGCTCTACCTGCGGGAGCGCTATCCCCCTCGGTGAGTCCGGCGGGAGTCCCATGGGGGTGGACCCGGTTCCCCCGCCCCCTCCCTGGGGGGTGAGAAGCTCCTCGTCCTGGGGAGGGCGCTTGGTCTCGTTCATGCCTTGGCCTCCTTCACCCTCTTCTTCGGGAAATGCCCGAAGACCCGGGGCTGGGTGGCCCGATTAATGAAGGGGACGAAGGCGTTCATGAGGAGGATGGCGTACATCACTCCTTCGGGGAGCCCTCCCCAGACCCGGATTAGGACCACGATCAGGCCTATTCCCGCTGCGAAAATCCAGGACCCCAGGTTCGTCACCGGGGAGGTGACCATGTCGGTGGCCATGTAGACAGCCCCCAGCATGAGCCCACCGCTGAAGAGCATGAAGAAGGGTGGCGGGAAGGCCTCCCCGTCCACCAGGTAGAGGACCTCGCTGAACAGAAAGACGGTGAGGAAGATCCCCGCTGGAATCCTCCAGTTCAGGTAGTTCCTCAACGCCAGGTACCCTCCGCAAATCAGAATCAGGATCCCGGCCGTCTCCCCCAGGGAGCCCCCAGTATTGCCGATCATGAGGCTCGTAAGGTCCGTGCCCTGACCTTCGAATTTCCACAGCCCCAGGGGGGTCGCCTCGGTGACCACGTCCGGGGCCGGGCCTGTGAAGAGGGGAAGGGAGAAGTTCGGCCCTCTCCAAGCAGCCCATTCCATCTGCGTGGACGGCCAGGTGGTGATGGCCGTGGGGAAGGCCGCCTGGAGAAAGGCCCGTCCCACCAGGGCAGGGTTGAAGGGGTTCTGCCCCAACCCCCCGAACAACAGCTTTCCGAAGGCGATGCCGAAGGCACCCCCAAGGAAAGCCATCCACAGGGGCATCCCTGCCGGAAGGCAAAGGCCCAGGAGGACCCCGGTGATCGCGGCGGAGCCATCCCAAAGGCTGCGTTTGGACCCAAAGATCCACTCCACTCCCATGGCCCCAGCGACGGCCGCCCCCAGGACCAGGATGGCGCTGGGGCCGAAATAGTAGATGGCCACCAGAACAATCGGCACCAGACTCCCCACCACATTCCACATGATCTTCGGCGTGGAGTCCGGGGACTTGAGGTGTGGGGAGGCGGTGAGGAGAAGTCGCTCCTCGGCGGACCGACTCAACTCCCTGTCCTTCATGCCGCCTGCTCCTTTCGCCGCAGCCGGCCGAGCTGGTACTTGGCCAGCCCGAACATCTGGGAGAGAGGGATGTTGGAGGGACACACGTAGGAGCAGGCCCCGCAGAGCATGCAGTCCCAGAGGTTGGCCCGGTCCACCATTTCCTGGTAACGGGCCGTTTGGGCCAGCGAACCCATCAGGGACGGGTTCAGGAACATCGGACAGGCGTCCAGGCAATGGCCGCACTTGATGCAGGGGTACACCTCCCGGATCCTGGACTCCATCTCCGTGAGGATGACGATGCCCGTGACACCCTTGGTCACGGGAGCGTCCAGGTCCGGCTGGGCCCCACCCATCATGGGGCCCCCCGAGATGATCTCGGTGACATCGTCCTTGATCCCCCCGCAGAAGGCCAGGACGTCCCGGATCTTCGTCCCCACCGGCACGATGAGGTTGGAGGGTTTGTTCACCCCCGGCCCCGTCACCGTGACCACTCGCTCGATGAGGGGAAGCCCGGTTTCGAAGATCTCGGCGATGCAGGCGATGGTGCCCACGTTCTGGACCACGGCGCCCACATGCATGGGGAGCTTCCCGGAGGGCACCTCCCGCCCCGTCACCGCCTTGATGAGCATCTTCTCGGCCCCCTGGGGATACTTCACCGTCAGGCCGATGACCTCCGCGTTCAGATCGGCGGGCCGTGCCTTCCCCAGGATCTGGACGGCATCGGGCTTGTTCTTCTCGATGCCGATGACGGCGCGCCCCACCCCCAGGGCCTTCATCATGATCCGCACCCCGTACCACACCCGGTCCGGATACTCCACCATCGTCCGGTGATCCGTGGTGAGGTAGGGCTCACACTCGGCCCCGTTCACCAGGAGGAGCTCGATGGGCACGTCCTTGGGGGGAAGGAGCTTCACGTGGGTGGGGAAGGCCGCTCCCCCCAGCCCTACCACACCCCCCTTCTGAACCGCCGCCACAACCTGCTGGGGATCCAACCCTTCCCAGCGGGGGATCTGCCGGGGACGGGGGATCTGGGGGGAGTACTTCTCCACCTTGATCCGCACCGCCTCCGCCATGGTGCCGTCGGGGTGGGGCCACCAACCGATCCCCACCACCTGACCTGCGGCGGAGGCGTGGACGGGAACCGAGACGAAGCCATCGGCTTCGGCGATCTTGTCCCCCCGCTCCACCCGGTCCCCAACCTTCACGAGGAGCTTTGCCGGCTTGCCGGCATGCTGCCTCAACGGGAGCACGATCTCCTCCGGAAAGGGCATCCGCCGGATCGGGATCCCGCTGGTCAGGTCCTTGTGCTCCGGCGGATGTACGCCGTGGCTGAACGTCAGTTTATCCCACATTCCGCTATCAGTTGAAGGGCTTCGCCCGCTCGAGCCATTTTTCCAGGTCCCGCTCTTTGGGATTCAACGGGGTCCCGGGATGGATGATCTTGGCGGTGCACCGCTCCGCCGCCTGGACGAGCTCGGCGAAGGTACCGGCCTTGGGATCCTTGATGAACGCCTGCTTGCTCTCGTTGTAGGCGAACATCTTCTTGTTGATGTTGATGCACTCGTTGCAGCTCGTGCACCGCGGCGTTTCGATGTAGGGATCGAGAGAGAGCCCTTCCTCCTCCTCGGCGGCCGGAGCCGCCGCGGGAGCAGAAGCCGCCGTTGCCGAAGCGCCGGACGCGGTAGCAGCCGGTGGCGCCGCAACCGCCACTCCACCTCCGTCCCCGCTCACCATCGCCAGGGCCGCAGGACTCAGGGTCACAGGCCTCAGGCCCGGGGTGCTGGAGGCGCGCTTGAGAACGTCGCCCACCGTGTCCTCCCCACCCCGGGAGGCGTTGATGAGCCCCTCGGCCATGCGTCGGGCGATGATCTGGGGATAGGTGGTCTTGAGCTCCAGGATCTTCCCCTCGTACTCGGCCCGAATGGCCGCGGCCTTCCTGTCGAACTCGTCCTCCAGCTGGTAGGCGACCTGGTCCCTTACCGAGGGGGCCACCTTGTAGCCCGCCAGCTCCCGGAGCTGGTCCCAGAAGAGGAGGCGGTCTTCCGCCAGCGCCGCCATCTCCACCGACGTGGCCATCCGGTCCAGCTTTCCGTCGCTTCCCAGGAGCCAGATGAAGGGGGTCTTCCCGTTACGGTCCTCCCTGCCCAGCTTCACGAATTCACCGAAGGGGACCTGCTCGTCGTTCCAGTCGGCCCGCTTGATCTTCTTGAATTGCTTGTTGAAGCGATTCTCGGTAGCGGCCCAGTCGGCGACCGTGAGGGGAAGCTCCATGGTTTGATCGCTCCCGTCCTCACCCTTGTACTTCAGCTCGTAGGTGGGCCAATCCGCGTCGAGCTCGGGATTCCCGTTCAGGTCGACGCACTCGGCCCAGCTCTTCCCGGCAGCGGGGTTGTAGACCACGAAGGGGAAGGCGCGGGACTCCAGGGCCAGACGGGCGGCGTGGGGGGCCATCTCGTCGGAGAGGCCGTGCTCCACCGGACATGGGGTATAGATGTTGAAGACCGCCGGCCCCTTGTAGTGAAGCCCTTTGATGATCCCCTCGATCATGTGGGCCGGGGAGGCCTGGGAGGTCTGGAGCACGTAGGCGCCCCGATGGGCCAGCGCGATGAGCGCCATCTCCTTGCGGGTCTCTTCCTTCCCGTGCTGAGCTTTTCCGTAGGCGGACATGTCCGCCACCTGCCCCGTGAAGCCCGAAGTGCACGCCTGCCCCCCGGTGTTGCTGTAGACCTGGGTGTCCAGGACCACCACCCGGAGGGGTTTCCCGGAAGCCAGGAGGCGGGAGACGTTCTGGAAGCCGATGTCCAGCATGGCCCCGTCGCCGCCCATGGCCAGGATCGGAGGACAGAGGTCGAATTCCTCTTCGGTGAACTGCTTCCAGCCGAAGGCCACCCACTCCTGCTCGTGCACGGCCTCGTCGTATGCGTCGGAGAGCAGAAGCTCCGCACGGCGAACGGAGATGAAGTTGTCCCCCATCTTCCGCATGTGCCCCTCGAAGATGCCGATGGCGATGGAGGGAGCGTCCTGGAAGAGGTGGTTGAC
>JBFYZD010000119.1:0-5853 GCA_041309685.1 Gemmatimonadales bacterium
TTTCTTCGGGAACAGGCCACGCTCATGGCGGAGTTAACCGCAGGCAATGTGGATCTTTCGGTGTACGTCTCGGAGAGGGATCTGGACCGGGTGAAGAACAACCCCAAGACGGATCTCCTCGTGTCGCCTTCCACATCGGCCATCTATTTGGCGATCAACACGTCAAAGAAGAACCCGCCGTACGACGACCTTCGGGTTCGAAAAGCCCTTGTTCACGCGGTGGACACGGCCGCGGTGCGCAAGGCGGCCTTGTCGGACGTGGGGAAGCCCCTCTATACCACCATTTCTCCGTCGGTTCTGGGCTTTGCCCCCGAGTCCGCGGCCCGGGGTCAGGCCGATGTGGTTTTTGATCCGGCCAAAGCCAATGCCCTTCTGGATGAAGCAGGCTGGAAGGATTCCGGCAAGGGCTATCGGGAAAAGGACGGTCAACCTCTGGATCTGGTTTTCATGGCCTTCAGCATCGCCCGGTACAAACGTATGGCCGAGGTGGCCGCGCCCATGATCGAGGCCGTGGGGTTCAAGGTCGACCTGAAGATCCTGGAGGCCGGCGACCTCTATGCGCGCCTGCTCAGGGAAGAGCACGACCTTCTCGCGACCGGCATGGTGGCCAGCGAGGGCCTGGCTGTGGACGACCTGGTCGGAACTTTTCATTCGAGCAGCCTCGGTCAGGCCATCCAGTGGTGCCGCTACAGCAACCCCGAGATGGACAAGGCTCTGGACCTGGCGCGCTTCGACAAGGATCCCAAAGTCAGGGAGGAGAACCTCAAGAAGGCACAGATGCTGATCACCGCGGATCTCCCGGTGGTTCCCATCGCCCAGGCCATGGACATCTTGGGTAACAAGAAGACTGTGGGCGGCGTGTCCGACTGGACCAAACATCCGTGGGCACTGGACCAGACCAATGTTTATCGGGGATTGTTGCTCTACAAGCAATGAGGACGGCCGAGTAAGAAGTCGTCACCCCAAATGGATTCCGGCGGCCCGCCCCGGACGCCGATTCGGGGTTTACCCGCCTCTGGCGGCTCCGAAGTTTACCTGCCTTCGGCAGCGCCTGAGGCGACCAGGGTTCGCCGGAATGACAGAGGATGGCATTTCCGGGCTTTTTGCGAGATCGTTATTAAAGGCTTACAACCCGAACGACGAGGCCGTCGCTCCACGATCCCCCGAAATCTCCTGTTCTTCCCTTCGCAAAGGGGAAATCAGTTAAGGGCAAGTTCCAACAGGCGTTGATGGCCGCCGACCAGCCCCGGCGGTTATCTCCCCGGCCCGAAGGTGACTGGTTTGCTTAAGTTCATTATTCGTAGACTGATCTTGCTTCTGCCGGTGCTGCTCATCGTCACCGTGCTGATCTCGTCACTTCTGTATTTCTCTCCGGGCGACCCGGTACAGGTCATGCTCGGCATTCGGGCCAACCCGGAAGCCGTGGCGGCCATCCGGGCCGAATTGGGCCTCGACAAGCCGGCCCACGTCCGCTATTTCATTTGGTTGAGCAATGTGGCTCAGGGCAATTTAGGCCGATCCCTCCAGAGGAATGAGAAGGTTGTGGATCTCATCGCCGAGACTATCGTTCCAACCCTGGAGATCACTTTTTTCGCCGTGTTTATCTCCCTCCTCCTGGCGCTTCCCATCGGAGTCGTCTCCGCGGTCAAGGTGAACTCCTGGGTCGATCACCTGCTATCTTTTTTCTCGCTGTTCTGGGTATCCATGCCCGGTTTCTGGGTGGCCATCATGGCTATGCTGCTACTGAGCATGCACTGGGGGATATTCCCCATCTCCGGGCGGGGAGGCCCGATCTGGAGCGTGGAGGGGCTCCGGTATCTGCTCCTTCCGGGATTGATCCTGGGGATCCGACAGGTGGCCATCATCAGCCGTCTGATCCGAGCCGGAATGCTCGAGATTCTGAATGCCGACTATGTCCGGACAGCCCGCTCCAAAGGCTTGGCGGAAAGCGTGGTCGTGTACAAACACGCCCTGCGCAACGCCATGATCCCGACCGTGACCATCTTCGGCGTCCAACTCCCGGAATTCCTGTCTCTGGCCGTAATCATCGAGACGGTCTTCGCGTGGCCGGGCACCGGTCAGATGCTGGTCGATGCCGTGCTCAAGCGGGACTATACCCTGGTCCAGGGAATCGTCCTGATCTACACCCTGGTGGTGATCGTCATGAACCTGGTCGTGGATATGCTGTACGCGTACATCGACCCGAGGATCAAGCACGAATGAGCCGGGAGCAGGCCAAGACGCCTGGCGGCGAGTCGTTCATGGAAACGGTCTTCAGACGGCTGATTCGGGACAGGGCGGCCCTAACGGGAACCGTGATCATTCTGGCCCTGATCGTCCTTGCTGTGTTCGCTCCCTGGGTGACCCGCCACGACCCGATCAAGCAGGACTTCAACCGACTGCTCAAGGCTCCATCCTGGGAACATCCCCTGGGCACGGACCAGTACGGCCGGGACATGCTGACCCGGATCGTCTATGGTTGCCGTTACGCCCTGATCATTGGACTGGCCGTGTCCGCGATCCATCTGGTAATCGGGGTGGTCCTGGGTCTCCTGGCCGGGTACTATGGCGGCTGGGTGGAGACGGTCATCATGCGCCTGACCGACGTCATGCTCTCGATTCCTTCGGTGGTCCTGGCCGTGGTCCTCGCCGGGTTCCTGGGAGGCGGGGTGCAGAACGTCATCATCGCCGTGGGGGCCATCGGCTGGCGAGCGTACACCCGGCTGGTCAGGGCCGAGGTCCTGTCGACCAAGGAAGAGACTTTTGTCGAGGCCGCTCGCGCCATCGGGTGCAGCGATATGAGGATCATGTTTCGCCATGTTCTGCCGTACACCCTGGGGCCGGTCATTGCATACACGTCCCTGGGCGTGGCCACGGCCATCCTTTGGGCCGCGGCCCTGAGCTTCCTGGGACTGGGCGCCCAGCCGCCGACGCCGGAATGGGGGGCCATGCTCGCTGACGGGCGCGAGTACATGGCTGATGCATGGTGGATCGCCACCTTCCCCGGCCTGGCCATCATGGTCACGGTTCTGGGTTTCAACTTCTTCGGAGACGCCCTGCGCGACACCCTGGACCCCAGGGCCGAGCGCAGGCTCAGAGGCTGAGAGATGGCCCTCCTGCTCGAAATCGACGACCTGAGGGTCCGGTTCCGCACCGAGTTCGGCGCGATCAAGGCCGTGGACGGGGTCAGTTTGAGCCTGGAACTGGGGCAGACCCTTGGCCTGGTCGGGGAGTCGGGCTGCGGCAAAAGCGTGACCGCGTTGAGCATCATGGGCCTTCTCGGCCCCTCCGGCCGGATCTCGGGCGGTGACATCTGGTATCACCGCGGGAACGAACGGATCCGTCTGTCCGGCTTGCACCCCAGGGGCAGGGCCATCCGCGCCATACGTGGCAACGAGGTGGCGATGGTCTTCCAAGAGCCCATGACGTCCCTGAACCCGGTCTTCACCGTGGGCCAGCAGATCATGGAGTCCTTGATCCTCCACCAGAAGCTGAGCCGACCCCAGGCCAGGCGGCGCGCCATAGAACTGCTTCAGAAGGTCGGCATCCCCTGGCCGGAGAAGCGGGTGGACCAATATCCCCACCAGCTCTCGGGCGGCATGCGGCAGCGCGTCATGATCGCCATGGCCCTGGCGTGTCACCCTGCCCTGCTCATCGCGGACGAACCGACCACGGCACTGGACGTGACCATCCAGGCCCAGGTCCTGGAACTGATGCTTCAGCTCCAGTCGGAGCTGGGCATGGCCATCCTCATGATCACCCACGATCTCGGCATCATCGCAGGCATGGCCCAGCATGTGGCAGTCATGTACCTGGGCCGGGTCGTCGAACGCGGACCGGTGCGTGAGATCTTCCATCGGCCATGGCATCCGTACACTCGAGGCCTGATGGACTCGGTCCCGCCGCTGACAGGCCCGGTGCGGCTCAAGCCCATTCCCGGCTCGGTGCCGGACGCCAGGTGCCTGCCCGCGGGCTGCCGCTTCCAGCCCCGCTGCGATCAGGCCCTTGCGGTCTGCGCCGGGATGGAGCCTGTTCTGAAAGAGATCGCCCCTGGCCATCTGGCGGCCTGTTGGCGTTGCTGAGGAATGATGTGAACGCAAGTGCCGAAAGACCGCTCCTGGAGGTCAAGGGGCTGAAAAAATACTACCCGGTCTTGGCCGGGGTGCTGAGGCGCCCCGTGGCCCAGATCAAGGCCGTGGATGGGGTCGACCTGGCCCTCCTCCCCGGGCAGGCCTTGGGCCTGGTGGGCGAATCCGGCTGCGGCAAGTCAACAACCGGCCGGGCCATCCTGAAGTTGATCGAGCCCACCGAGGGCCAGATCCTGTATTGGTTTCAGGGCGGGACGGAGCCCATGGACATTTCCCGGGCCGGCCCCAAAACTCTCAAGGCCGTGCGCCGCGAATGCCAGATCATCTACCAAGATCCGTATTCGTCGCTGAACGGCAGGATGAGCGTCGGGGATATTGTGGCCGAGCCGCTGTTGGTCCACAGGCTGGCTGGGTTCAGGGAGCGGGTGCGCCTGGCGACCGAGATGATCGAGGCCGTGGGTTTGGATTCGGCGCATCTTCGCCGGTACCCCCACGAGTTCTCCGGGGGCCAGAGGCAGCGCATCGCCATTGCCCGGGCACTGATCCTGCAGCCCCGCCTGGTCGTGGCCGACGAGCCGGTCTCCGCGCTGGACGTCTCGGTGCAGGCCCAGGTCCTCCAACTGCTGAAGCATCTCCAGACCCGATTCCACCTGACCTACCTGTTCATCAGCCACGACCTGGCCGTGGTCCGCTACATCTGCGACCGTGTGTCCGTCATGTATCTGGGCTGGATCGTGGAGTCGGGCCCGGTGGAGGAGATCTTTCACCTTCCCGGACATCCCTACACCGAGGCCCTGATCTCGGCCGTGCCCGTGCCGGATCCCGATCGGCAGGAGAAGCGGATCATCCTGTCCGGGGATGTGCCGTCGCCTGTGGCTCCCCCCCGGGGTTGCCGATTCCATCCCCGCTGCCGGTATGCCCGTGAGATCTGTGCGACCGAGATTCCCGAATACCGCCCCTCGGGCGTCGACCGCGGAGTCAGGTGCCACCTGTCCGAGGAACTGAATCTTCGGGGGCCTTCGGGCGGGAGGTGAACATCTGCACCTCGTTGGGCTGCCGACGCGCCCCGGGCCGCGAACTTTTTCATAGAGACATGTTTCGATAAGTAGGGAATAGAATCCCGTTACCTGCTTTACTCTGGCCCCCTCTCCCCGCAGACCTCTTGACATTTCCCAGACCGCAACTACTTTTCTTTTAAATTGGTGATTTAATAGACTAACTGAGAGCGTCGGCGCAGGTATCGGTCAGTGCGAGCAGTGCTGCCGGCCCCCGCTGAGGATAAGGAGGTCGTCATCATGGAAAAGAATGTGTGTGGCAAGGAAAAAATCGCAAGGGCTTTGCTCGGGATCCTGATCATTCTCGCAGGGTTCTATTACGGCAGTTGGTGGGGCGCGATAGGCCTGATTCCACTGCTCACCGCGGTAATCGGCTACTGCCCGGTGACCCGTATGCTTCGCTACTCGAGTTGCCAGGTAAATGCGTCCAACATTTGAGCGAGCAATAGCGTGAACGGACCCGGGCGGCAGACAAGCCGCGAAAGAAGAGCGGTCGTCGCCGCCCGTGTCCGTATTTTTCCGAGCGCAGTGGTCCGGTGTCAACAGGTTTCTTTGTGGCTCAGCGTCAGGTGAAGCGAAGAATGGTGGGAGTGCCAAATAGCCTCTCCCGATGATCCTCCCCAGGTGCAGGGCTCGTTCGGTGATGGGGGTCTGCTCCGGTGCTAGAAAAACTCCAAGGAGTCAACACTTCAATATGTAGCTTACAATTT
>JBFYZD010000120.1:0-6668 GCA_041309685.1 Gemmatimonadales bacterium
GCCATCTGCCCCGCCACCAACCCACGGCTCAGCGTCAGCGCGGTCCGCCCTTCCCCCCGGGGAGCAGCGCCCTTCAGAATGGAGGCGAGGTCGGGGCGGGTGAGCTGGAGCGCCGGGATCAGCCCAACCGCGCCCCCGGCGCCCAGGGCCAGCGCCAGCGTGAACCCCGCCACCCTCCAGTCCAGGGAGAGGTCCAGCCCCACGGGCATGGGCGTGGGGAGGCCGATGCCCATGGCCAGATCGAGGAGCCCACAGGCGAGGGCGAAGCCCAGCAGGCCCCCCAGGACCCCGAGCAGAAGGGTCTCCGTGATCAATTGGCGTAGGAGGCGCTCCCGGGAAGCCCCCAGACCCATGCGCAGGGCCATCTCCCGGCGGCGGTCCACCGCGCGCGCCAGCAGAAACGACGTGAGGTTCGAGCAAGCGATGAGCAGGACGAGCCCCACCAGGACCAGGCTCAGGACATTGGCCGAGCGGAGGTGGCGGTCCGTCGCGGGGTGGAACACCACCTCCGCGGTGGGAAGGGCCACGAGCCTCTCCTCCGCCTGCCAGATCTGCGGGACCGCTTCATGGAGGTCGGAGGCGACCCGGCCCAACGCCCCCTCCAATTGGGCCAGTGTGGCGCCGGCCTCCAGCCTCCCCACGGGGAAGAAGGCGCTGGATCCCCGGGATTCCAGGGGGTTCGACTCCAGGGGCATGAGCGCACCCGTCATCATGATGGGTGCGAAGAGGTCGGCGGCGACCCCCCGGCTCGAGCCCAGGAAGCCCTCGGGCGCCACTCCGACGATCGTGAACTCTCGCCCGTTGAGGCGCAGGGAGCGGCCCAGAACGTCACGGTCCCCCCCGAAGGCATCCCTCCAGTAGCGGTGGCCGAGCACCACCACGGGGTGGGCGCCCAGGGCCACATCGTCCTCCGGGAGGATCGGGCGCCCCAGGGAGGCGTCCACGCCCAGGAGGGGCATGTGGTTGCCGGTGACCAGCTCCGCTACCAGGGCCTCCTGGCCAAGTTCCGTCCCCGGGTCCAGGAGGGCGTACCGGTAGCCGCCGAGCTCCTGGAAGAGCTCCCGAGTCCCCTCGCGCACGGCGAGGAAGTCCGGGTAGCTCAGCGCATCGAAGCTCCCCTGAGCGCGGTCCCGGTAGAGGTTGACCAACTCCCCCGGCGCCCGGAAGGGAAGCTCCCGCAGGAGCATCGCGTTCATCATGCTGAAGACGGCCGTGTTGGCGCCAATTCCCAGAGCCAGGGAGAGGACGGCCACGGCGGCGAAGCCCGGGGTCTTGCAGAGGGAGCGGGCGGCGAAGCGCAGGTCCCTCGCCAGCTCCTCCACCGCCGTCACCCCCCTCTCCTCGCGCGTCCGCTCCTTGAAGCGCTCCACCCCGCCGAAGGCGATCAGGGCACGGCGCCGGGCCTCGGGCAGGCTCATCCCCGCACGCAGGTTCTTCTCCGTCTCCATCTCCAGGTGGAAGCGGAGCTCGTCGTCCATCTCGGCGTCCAGGCGCTTGCGCCCGAAGAGCGCACGCAGCCGATCCATCATCGCCCCCAGCCCCGGCACCTTACTCCTCCCGCAGGATGCTCATGGGCTCGGCCTTGAACAGCCGGCTTGCGGGAAGGGCAGCCGCCGTCAGGGCGGCCCCTACCAACAGGAGCGTCCCTCCCCCCACCGCCACCGGGTCCAGGGGCGCCACCCCCAGGAGGGCGCCGCGGGCCAGGAAGGCCAGGGGCACCGCCGCACCCAGCCCCAGCGCGATCCCCACCCCCGTCCCCCGCAGGCTGTCGCGCAGGACGGCGCCCACCACCTGCCCCCTGCCCGCCCCCATGGCCTGGCGGATGGCCATCTCCCGGAAGCGCCTCCCCACGGCGAAGGAGACGATGCCGAATACCCCGATGAAGGCCAGGACCAGGGCAAAGACGCCTGCAAAGGAGAGAATCGCTCCCATGATCTTGTTTCCCAGGAAGCGGAACTCGACGTAGTCGGCGTAGGCGCCCGGCTCAATGGGGGTGAACGCCGCTCCCGGAGGAGCGACTTCCTGCCGGAGGATGGGGACCAGGGCCTGGGCGCCTACCCTCCCCTTGGCGTGGACGATGGCCCGCACCGGAGCATCCTGGAGGTAGGAGACCCAGAAGAAGGGGTGGACCTGCCCGCCGCCCGGGCGGGGAGGGCTCGCCACCACGCCCACGATCTCCAACGTGGCCGCCTCCTGGTCCTGTTGGAGGTCGGCGTCGAACCACCTGTTCACCCTGAACCTCTCCCCCACCCCGTCCCCGCCCGGGAGGAACCGGTCCAGGAACGCCTGGTTGACCACCGCCACCCTGGGAGCGCCCTCCCGGTCGCCGCTCTGGACGGCGCGCCCCCTCAGCAGGGGAATCCCGAGCATCTCCAGGTAGCCGGGGGTCACGGCGTTGAAGCGGATGCGCACAGGCTCCCCCTCCTCCCGGTCGACCATGGCGGTGGCGAAATCCTCCGTGAAGAGGTGGGCTTCGGCGTTCCGTGCCACCGCCACCCCTTCGACCTCGGGGCGTGCTCGCACGCGCTCCCCCACCTCCAGGAAGCGGTCGCGAAGCCGCGCGGGTGTCAGTTCCTCCTCGGGCGGGTCCTGCCACGCGATCGCCACGTCGGTGGGGTCCAGCCCCACGTCGTAGCGGGCCGAGGCCCGTATGCTGCGCAGCGCCAGCCCGGCACCGATGACGAAGAAGGTGGCCGCCGCCACCTGCCCCACCACCAGGAGCGACCTCATCGACACCCTGCGGCGCTGCGCCGATCCCAGGCCGGTGTCACGCTTCAACACGGGCGCGAGGTTGGCCGCCGATCCCCGGAGCGCCGGCGCCAACCCGGCCGCCAGGCTGGCCCCCAGGGCCAGCACCACCACGAAGAGGAGGGCGACGCCGTCCAGGGAGGCGTCGAAGCGCAGGGGAACCTCCATGGGAAGGGGGATGGCCCGGAAGTACCCCGTGGCCACATGGGCCAGGACCAACCCCAACGCTCCCCCGCCCAGCGACAGCATGACGCTCTCCACCATCAGCATGCGGAAGAGCCTCCCGCGGCCGGCGCCCAGGGACACCCTCACGGCCATCTCCCACTCCCGCCCCAGCGCTCGGGCCAGAAGGAGGCCGGCCACGTTGGAGCAGGCCAGGAGGAGGATGAGGAGCGCGCCCCCCAGCGTGAAGCCGGCCGTTCCCAGCAGGGCGATGCGGATCCCGGGGGGGACCCGCGAATCGGCTTCCGACATCACGGTGAGGGCCAGCGGCTCCCCCCGGGAATCCGACCAGGCCTCCGGGTGCTCGGCGCGCAGCCGGCTCGCCAGGAGCTCCATCTCGGCCTGGGCCTCCTCCAGCGTTCGCCCCGGGGCCAGGCGGCCCAGCATGAAGAACTGGCGGGAGCGCCGGTCGGCCAGGGCTCGCGCCGTGGCCCGGTAGAGTCCGCCCGGCACGCCCACTGGCACCCATGCGTCCACCTCCAGATTCAGGAAGCGGGCGCGAAGCCCGGCGGGCGCCACGCCGACCACGGTGTACGGCTGACCGTCCAGCTGCACCACCCGTCCAAGCACCCCCGGGTCCGCGCCGAAGCGGTCCCGCCATTCCCGGTTGCTCAGCACGATCAGGCGCTCGGCCTTGCCGGTCACGGTCTCCTCGGGGAGGAAGGCCCGCCCCAGGACCGGCGTCACCCCGAGCACCGCGAAGTACTCCCCGCTGACCAGCTCTACGATCATGCGGTCGCGGGCTTCGGGGTCCCCCACGGTGAGGACCCCCACCCGGTGAGCCGCCAGCTCCACCAGGGTCCGAGCCTCTGCCTTGATATCCACGTAGTCCGGGAAGGAGGTCTCTCCATATAGGCCGCCGCCGTCTTCGGAGGGAAAGACCGCGACGATCCTCTCCGGCTCGCCCAGAGGGCCCGGCTTCCCCAGCACCAGGGCGCGCCCCAGGGAGAAGACGGTGGCCGACACCCCGATCCCCAGCCCCAGGGAGAGGACCGTCACGAGGACCACCCCGGGAGCTTTCCGGAGGGTCCGGCTCGCGAGCTGCACGTCCCGGATCAGCTCCTCCACCGGCCGCACCCCCCTCTCCTCCCGGGTCTTCTCCTTGAAGCGCTCGACCCCTCCGAAGGCGACCAGCGCCCGGCGCCGGGCCTCGGCTGGGCCCATTCCGGCCCGCAGGTTCTTCTCGGTCTCCATCTCCAGGTGGAAGCGGAGCTCGTCGTCCATCTCGGCGTCCAGGCTTCTTCGGCCCAGGAGCGCCCTCATCCGCTCCACGAGCGGTCGAACCCCACCCATGACCGTATCTCCTCGAAGGATCAGAAGGCCGCTTGAAGGATCTTCTCCACCGCCTCCGACGATCGGCTCCATGCCTGGCGCTCCTCCCCGAGCTGCCTCTCGCCGGCGGGGGTCAGGGCATAGTAGCGGGCCTTCCTGTTGTTCTCCGTGACCCGCCACTGGGAGGTGATCCACCCCTTGCGCTTCATTCGCTGAAGCGCCGGGTAGAGGGATCCCTGATTCACCAGGAAGACCTCGCCAGACCACTGCTGGATGCGCTCGTTGATCCCCCAGCCATGCATCGGCTCCAGGGAGAGGATCTTGAGGATGAGGAGCTCCAGGGTGCCCTGGAGCAGGTCGGAACGGGACTTGGTCATGCCGCCTCCTGTCGTTCATCTACTGTAGATGGTTAATAGCAAAGTACCCTCCGTTCTGTAGATCGTCAAGAGGAAAGCGACTCTCACCCTACCGGGTGCGCCCGGACGCGCCGCATCGTAACTTTTCGTGTTGGCTCATCGAACCGGACCAGACGCACCCGTTGGCCACAGCCCACAGGAGATCCATCGTGGTTACCCACGAACCCCACAAGATCAAGACCGTCCGCCTCCTCTCCTTCCCCACCGTCCAGGAACGGAAGAAGAACCTGGCCGAGGCGGGCTTCAACACCTTCCACCTCACCTCCTCCCAGGTGACCTTCGACATGTGCGCCTACGGCATCGGCGCCATGAGCCAGGAGCAGCTGTCCGGCCAGTTCCTCGGGGACGAGGCCTACGCCGGCTCCCGGAACTTCGAGGTCCTCCAGGAGGCGGTGGCCCAGGTCTTCGGCCACGGCTACCTCTGCCCCACCCACAATCTCCTGGGCTCGGTGAAGCTGGTGGTCGCCACCATGGTTCCCGGGGGATCGGTCATCCCCACCAACTCCCGGAGCCACCTCGACCTCCTCGCCCCCCGCGGCGTCACGGCTCCCTACCTCCGGGACGAAGCGGAAGCGGTCTTCACCGGGAACGCCGACCTCCCGGCTCTGGGGAAGGTGCTCGACACGAGCGTCGTGCCCCTCCTCGTCCTCCAGGCCTTCGCCGACGGCCAGCACCCCTTCTCCCTCGAGAACCTCAGGGAGGTCCGGGCCCTGGCCGACCGGAAGGGTGTCCGTCTGGTGGTGGACGGATCCCGCATCGTGGAAAACGCCTGGTACATCCAGAGGCACGAGACGGGGCAGGCCGACCGCTCCATCGCCGCCATCACCAAACAGATCGCCAAGACGGCCCACGTATTCATGTTCGACGGGGGGCACGACGCCAAGTGCAACACCGGGGGGCTCCTCAGCACCGACCACCCTGACGATTACGAGAAGTTCATGAACGAGGTGGTGGTCTACGAGGGGCTGCACACCTACGGAGGGATGGCGGGGCGGACCATGGAAGTCATGGCCCGGGGAATCCTGGAGATGGTGGACGAGGGGGAGGCCCACTGGGTCATGGCCCAGAACGAGCGCTTCACCCAGCGGCTCCGGGACGGCGGCGTTCCCCTGGAGCGGGGGTGCGATGGGGCCTACCTCCGGGCCGACGCCTTCCTACCCCACCTGGAGGAGAACCAGCAGGACACGCTGGCGGCGGCCCTGTACTTCCTCTCCGGGGTGCGGACCGTGGCGCCGGGGCTGGTGGTCAAGGACACCCTCCTTCCGGTGCAGGTCCCTCGCCTCTCCATGTCCAACGATCAGCTCGACCAGGTGGCCGACGCCATCATCCACCTCCACGCCCAGGCGGACAGGATCGCCGCCCTCCAGGTCACCGACGACGGGGAGTGGCGGGACCAGATGGCGTACCACTGGGTGTTCCCCGACCTGGAGGCCTTCGAGCTCGAGACGGTCCCCTACGAGATCCATACCATCGAGCGGGTCGGGGTGCTGTCCCGCGAGGCCCGGGAGAAGGCCATGCGGGCCGCCGGCTTCAACACCTTCCTCCTCCGCTCCGCCGACGTGGCCATCGACCTCCTCACCGACTCGGGCACGACGGCCATGAGCGTGGACCAGTGGGCGGCCTACGAGGGGGTGAGGGCCAGCGCGACCACCTCCGAGGAGTACTTCGACTTCGTGGAGGCGCTGCAGGACGCCTTCGGCTACGAGTTCATCATCCCCACCCACCAGGGGCGGGCGGCGGAGCACATCCTGAGCCAGACCCACATCCGGCCGGGACAACTGGTGCCGGGGAACATGTACTTCACCACCACCAAGCTCCATCAGGAGATGGCCGGCGGGGTGTTCGCCGACGTCATCGTGGACGAGGCCCACGACCCCACCAGCGATTTCCCCTGGAAGGGGAACATCGACCTCACCAAGCTGGACGCCCTGGTGCAGGAGCATCAGCCCGAGAAGATCGCCTACATATCCTTCGAGCACTCCGTGAACCTTGCCGGCGGCCAGCCCGTGT